>JBDHAF010000014.1:0-76736 GCA_039588255.1 Gemmatimonadota bacterium
GGTCCCCAACACCATTCCCTTGTCGATGTCCCCGATCGTCCCCACGCCGCCCTCCAGCGCCCGAATGGCGTCGATGAGATAGGGCACCAACAGCAGGTTCACGATGAATCCCGATTCCACCAGCTTCATCAGCGGGACCGGGTTGAAGAAGTGGAGCCCGACAAACCGGTCCGGCCGGCTCGTGGCGGCCGCCATGGCGGCGACAGTGAGGCTCGACGTGTTGGAGGCGAAGATCGTGTGATCCGGACAGAGCCCGTCGAGCTCTTTCCACAGCTTGTTTTTGAGATCCAGATCCTCCGTCACAGCCTCGATGATGATGTCGCAATCCCCGAGTGCCACGAGGTCAGTCGTGAAGCTGAGCCGCCCCAGGGCTGCGTCGCGGTCCTCCGCCGACAATTTTTCCTTTTCGACGAATTTCGCCAGCGATTTTTCGATGCCCGCCTTTCCCTTTTCATTGAATTCGTCCGCCACCTCACGAACAACCGTCGCATGCCCGGCGAGGGCGGACACTTGTGCGATCCCTCTGCCCATCAAGCCACAACCCAAGACGCCGACTTGGTTCATTTTTTGAAGCTCCTGCCGATTTCCTTGATCTCGGCGGTGAGTTTTTTCACCAGCTCTTCGGGCTGCTTCTTGGGCAGGCCCTTCGGCACCGTGATCTCGCTCCGCTCGAGGCGATCCAGCACCTGTTCCATGGCCACGTGCACTCGCTCGATCTGTGTGCGGTTGGTTCTTGCGATGGCGACGCCACCGGCAACGCCAACGACCGCGGGAATGACGGCCACCGCTGTTGCGACACCGAGAACGATGCCGATCGTCGTGAGCGTCCCGCCGGAGGCGAGAAACGCGGCCCCACCTACCACCCGCTCCTTACGGGTGTTGGAGAGGTCCGCGATGAGGGTCACGTGACACCATCCATCCTCCAGGCTCTGAACCTGCCCCAAGATCTCCTTCGCGCGCGCGAGAGGATACTTGCGGCCCCCCATGTCCAACACACTTTTCATCCCGGCCAAGAAGTCCTTGCGGGCCTCCCATGAGGTGCCTTGTGGGTAACGCCGCTTGACTGTCAGGAGCTCCTCTTCGGTCATCCAGTGCGAGAGCGCCTTCTCCACGTCCGGTTCCGAGCCGGGGACCGTGCGTTCCGCAGACACGCGTTTTGGACCCGCCAGACCGACCAGCAATCCCTGGTCGCGTGTGGCCACCTCCTTGGCGCGCTCCTCGAGGAGGGCCTGCTGCAGATAGCGGGTCGGAATGCCGACCTCTTTCCCCAGCTCCAACACCTCCTGCTCGGTGAGCTGGTCGCCGATGTCACGCGCCTTGGTCTGTAACTCCGCTGCGCGGTGGATGACCCGCTCCAGCGCCTCCCGGCTGATCCGCTCCTCGGATGGTACGAGATCGTTTGCCATGGCAATCTGCTAGAACGCCTCCACGATTACCGCCGCTCCCTGCCCCCCGCCGATGCACGCGGTGCCGAGGCCGAACCGCTTACCGGCAAGTCGTAGCGCGTGCAGCAAGTGGATGGTGATGCGCGCTCCCGAGGAGGCCAAGGGGTGTCCGATGGCGATGGCTCCACCGTGGACGTTGGTCTTTGCGGGGTCGAGGCCGAGCTCCCGCTCCACGGCGAGGTACTGCGCGGCGAACGCCTCGTTCACTTCCACCAGATCCATGTCGTCGAGCGTCATGCCCGCTTTCTCGAGCGCCTGGCGAGATGCGGGCGCCGGTCCGATGCCCATGTACTTCGGTTCCACGCCGGCGACGGCCCAGGCGACGAGGCGCCCGATGGGGTCGAGTCCGTTCTCTGCTGCGAAGTCCTCGCCGGCGATGACCGCCGCCGCCGCCCCGTCGCAGATCCCCGATGCATTTCCGGCGGTGACGACACCGTCCTTCTTGAAATACGGCGGCAACTTGGCCAAGACTTCCTGCGTGGTGTCCGGGCGCATGTGCTCGTCCCCGCGCCAGTCTTCCATGGCTTTCGTCTTGCGGTTCTTGATGGGTACCGGAACGACTTCGTGATCAAAGACTCCGTCCTCCCAACCCTTGGCGGCACGCTGCTGGCTGCGGACCGCCACCTCGTCCACCGCTTGCCGGTCCAACTCGTATTTGTCGGCCAGATTCTCGGCGGTCTCCGCCATGGAGAACCCGCACTGGGGATCCGTGAGCGATTCCCACAGTGAGTCTTCGAACTGGGCCTGGGGACCCAGGCGCAGGCCCCACCTTGCCCCGCGCACCACGTGGGGAGCTTGGCTCATCGACTCCGTCCCGCCGGCGAGGACCACACGCGACTCATCCAGCAGGATTTGTTGCGCGCCCTGGATGATGGCTTCGAAGCCCGATCCGCAGAGGCGGTTGACGGTAAACGCAGGGACTTCGATGGGAAGTCCGGACTGGAGGCCGACATGCCGGGATAGGTAGATGGCGTCCGCCGACGTCTGCTGGGCGTTGCCGAAGACCACGTGGTCGTAGTCCTCCGGTTTGGCGCCGGCGCGGTCGAAGGCGTGCTTGGCCGCGATGACGCCGAGTTGTGTGGCTGAATGACTCTTTAACATCCCTCCGAAGTCGCCGTACCCGGTCCTGACGCCGGACAGGAAGATTACGTTCTTGTCTTTGCCTTGGGTTTTCATCGGAATCTCCGGTCTGGACTGTGAAACCTAATAGTCCGGACACCGGGTCCGCGATCCGAGCAGACGACGCTACGTACCGGTCGGGTCGCCGCAGTCGAGGCAGTAGCGCCAACCGGCTTCCAAGTCGGCGCCGCAGGAGGGACACGAAACGATGCGGAGGTCCCGGCCGCAGAACGGGCAGAACTTGACGACGCGTCCGACAGGGAGGCGTTGCTCGCAGTACACGCACGACGTGCCTGTGAAGGGCGTGCCGTCCTCTCGTAAAGGCGCCTCGCTAGGCTCGTCGTCGAGCGCCGGCATCTTGGCGGTGGTGAGATCGAGCACGTCGGGCTCGGGAGCGTACCGTACGTGCTTGTCGTAGGCGAACTCCGCCGGCTGCTCGTGCTCTTCTTCTTCCTCTGGATCCGGCGGTGGAGCGTACGCCTCCTGAGCTTCGGTGACGGTTCGTACGGCCCCTGCGTTGAGGTACACCCTGGCGGCCGCGTACTCCCTGAAGGCACCGGGATTTGGGCTGATGGCTTGGGCCTCCTCGGAGAGCGCGTCCTGCACCTCCGGAGGATCGAGCGTGGCAAACCCGCCGTCTCCCGCGAGAAATCGCAGGACCGCCATCTCGTAATCCTCGTTGGTATCGAACCCCAATGCGGATCGGTGGTGCCGGTATGGGAGAATGCTCTGGTAGATCTCCGAGATCTGGATGGGCCGTCGAAGGCGGTCCGGATCCGACTCGGAGAGAACATCGATCAAGTGCCTGAAGAATCGCTCGACTTCGTCTATCGCCGCCACGTTACCTCCACTCGTCTTTCCAACGGTCATAGAGAACGGGAGTCACGCCGGCGCTGGCCAGCAGTTCGACGCCGCTCGGATCGCGATAGGCTGTGCGATAGAAGACGTGTGTCACACCCGAGTTGATCAAGAGCTTGGAGCACATCACGCACGGACTGTTCGTGACGAACACGACCTTGTCCTTGATCGCTCCGGGCGCCTTCACGAGCGCGTTGACCTCGGAGTGAATGCATCCACAGTTGCCGGGAACGCTGGAGTCGCACTGGTTGGGCAGGCCTCTTGCGTTTCCGTTGTAACCGATCGCAAGCACGTTCTCGAGTTTTGCATCGGTGACGACGGTGCCAACCTGCAGCCGCGCACATGTAGAGCGCTTTGCCAGGCTCTCCGCCATCCGCATGTACACTTCGTAGAGTGGAATGCGCGACGTGTCCGGCTCATCGCCGTCGTCGGCGAGGTTCAACGCATGCGTGTTCTCCGGCACTTGGTCCTTGGGGATGGTCATTCGGTCGTCACAAAGCCTCTGGCGAGTTGGATGTAGTCGTCGTCTGGGTTGTATCCCGGGAACTTGCCTGTGGATTGCTGGTGCGCAAGCCACTGCTCGAACGCCGAAGCCCCGAGTCCGCCGCTGTGTGACTGATTCTCGGCGGCGCTCACGGCAAGGTGGTCCGCGTATTCATTCTTGACGTGTCCGGCGTGGCCCCGTACCCAGCGCCAAGTCACGTTACACCGGCTTGATAGCGGCAGCAACTCCTGCCACATCTCGAGGTTTTCTACAACCCCCCCCTTGCGGCGCCACCCCTGTCGCTCCCAATTGGGTGCCCACTCGCTGGCCCCTTTGACCAGATACAGTGAGTCGGAGAGATACACGATCGCCGCGCGGTCTCCCGAGGCCCCGACCAGCTTCAGCACTTCGATGGCACCGGTGAGCGCCATCCGGTTATTGGTGGTGCTGGAGGCCGAGAGGAAGAAATCCCGGCGGCCGACCATTCCGTCGGTGGCGTTTTCGACGAGAGCGCCGGCGCCTCCAGGGCTGGGGCCTTCGTTTTGGTTGCCGAGACAACTCTCGTCGGCATGAATGACTACAAGCTTGTCGGTCATCGCTGCGCGGGGTTCCATCCCAGACACCTTCCGCATTTTGCATCTCGCGCGATGAAATCCAATGGTCAGCGCGCGAAATCTTCGGGGTAGTACCGCTCACCTTTGAATACGATGAACTCGATCGCCTTCGTGTTGGCGATGTCGGCCAGGGGGTCGGCGGTCAGCACGATGAAATCCGCCACAGTCCCTGGCTCGATGGTGCCGAGAGAGTCACTGGCCAGCAACCGTGCAGCGTCCCGCGTGGCGGCCAACAACGCATCCTTTGTCGACAACCCCGCCCTGACGAGTTGCTGGAGCTCGGCAAGCAAACCGGTGCCCGGCGCCATCAACGTTTGGGGAGCATTGCTGCCGGCGGCAAGGACCCCTCCTGCCGCACGGAAGCGGCGCACGAACAGATTTTGTCGGGGCCGCGCACGGCGAAAGGCAGTGAGGTCGCGACTGGTCAAGCGAGCGTCACGGATCAACTGCGTAATGTTCCACCCTTGGCGAATCTCCTCCGGTACCGTGGAGAGGTCGAGGGAAGCGATGTATTGCCGATCCCGGAGACGGGAGAACGCTTCGTGGTAATGAAGAGTGGGGATCATGACCACGCCCGCATCTGCCAGGCTCCGCGCGGTGCGATCGATGCGAGCCGAGTCGAGGCTGTTCCATCCCTGGAGCATCATTTTCCACCCGGCGTAGAAGTTGCTGTGCGCGCGGAAATACGTGCTGGGATCGCTGACGGAAGCTTCGACAACACCGCTCAGATGATCGATGGCCTGGACGCCGAGGCCCGCGGCAGCGATCGCATCGATCTTCCCAAGATGTCCCATCACGGGCACCAGCAGCGAATTTGCCTCGTCCATCAGCGGTCCCAGTAACGCCCGCGTGATCTTGGGGGAGATCATGGCTTGCGTGGCTTCGATCAGTACGAGTTGATCGATTGCTCGGCGGGCCTCGGTGGCGTTGGAGACGCCTGTCTCGGGTGGTCGTGCCGGAGCGGCGTCGATGGCTGCTCCGGAGATGAACAACCTTGGTGCCAGTTGGGATCCGAGAAGCGCGTCGTCGCGGAGCGCAATGACGCTATCCATCTCTCCCCCGGCCCCACGGACTGCCGTGACCCCACTCGCCAAGAGGGCGGGCACCATCCACCGCTCGATGTGGGCGTGGGCGTCGATGAGTCCGGGAATGATCCAGCGGCCGTCGACTCGGTGTACGTCTGCGTTGCGCGGGATGGCAACCGCGTCGGGGGGACCCGCCGCCTCGATGTGTCCGTCGGAGACGATGACGACGGCGTCGAGGATCGGTGGCGCCCCAGTGCCGTTCCACAACGTCCCACCTGCGTAAACCACTTTCCCCGCCCCGGGATTGCATGCGGTCGTTGTGACAAGCAGCACATACCCGAACGCCCGCATGCGCTTATGAATTAATGGACACGGAGTCATTCACGTTGCCTGGGTGTCGGTGGGGGCGATCCGAAAGTGAGTATCAGTAGAATACTGAAAAACGCCGCTTCGTTGACCCCCAACCCTTTGCGAACGCGTAGGGGTGATAAGGATGCCTCGGAGAGGCGGAGGCGCAAGGGGAGCCGACGGGAGGAAGTAGCTCCCCACACGGCGGTGTCGCGAAAGACGCGGTTTTTGGGTTGACAGTGTCTGACCGCGGACTTTACGTTGACGTGTTATCCCAAAGTGGCAGTTGAATTTACGCATTCCGTAACTCCAAAAGACTCGTTGGAACCATGGTGAATTGCCTCACGGCTGGTGCCGCATCCCTCACGATCCTCCTGGCCCTGCCCTCTGCAGCGTTCGCGCAGGTGGTTGCCACGCTTCAGGTCGCTCCGCAGACCCTGGAAGTCGGCGTCGGAGAGCGGAAGAGCCTGCTGGTGACGGCGTATGACGCCAGGCAGAACGTGGTTCCCACGGCCCAGTTCACCTGGAGCTCGGCCCAGCCCAATGTGGCCCAGGTCGTCTCCCAGCCAGCGACGCCCAACATCGGCTACGTGACCGGAGTGGCCGAGGGCATTGCTCGGATCATCGTTCAGGTCGGCAATATTCAGGAAACCGTCACCGTCACCGTGACGGCGGGATGCGCCATCGATGGGACCGGCGACCCCGCTCAGCTGCAGGTCATGCCCAACCCGATCATGCTGCTCCTCACCGAGGAGCGGGTGCTGCAGGCCCGTTTTCTTCGCTCCGACGGAGGTGCGGCACAGTGCCGGCAGGTGTCATGGACCTCCCTCCGTCCCGGTGTGGCCGCGGTGGACGCCCGCGGCGCCGTCATCGGTATCACTCAGGGCAACGGCGTCATCCAGGCGAACGCCGGGGGCGGTCTGGTGTCCCGGGTGGTGGTGCAGGTCACGACGGACACGTTCCGATTCCGCCGCGACAGGCTGTCGCTCCCGCCGGCCGAGTCTGACACCTTGAGGGTCGTGGTGCCGGCACAGGGCAACCGGCCCATCGCCGGAAGCTCGCTCAATTGGGCCACTACGAATCCCAACGTGGCCATCGTCTCGACCAGCGGCGTGGTCACGGGGGTCACGGCGGGCGCCACCGAGGTGATTGCCCAGGGCTTTGGCAAGGACACGCGGATGCCGGTCGTCGTGCACCGGCCGGTGGCGATGATCGAGGTCGCACCGCCGATCACGGAGCTGGTGTACATCCCACTCAACGGTTCGGTGGTTTTTGAAGTCGACATGCTCGACGCCAACGAGGTGGTGATCGGAGAGGCCGTTCCGTCGTGGACCATCGAAGATCGATCCATCATCTCCATCGATCAGGCAACCGGTCGGGTGACGGGCCGCGGGATGGGCACCACCCGTCTCATCGCCAGGGGCCCGGGGGTGGAGGCCGCCTGGAACATCGAGGTCGTGGGCCCCAACATCACCATCGACAAGCGGCAGTCCGGGCTCAACAAGGGCGAGCAGGAATCCCTGAGCGCGGCGTTCATCGACGACACCGGGAACTCCTTGGGCAATGCGACGGGTCTCACGTGGACGACCCTCGACGCCGGCGTCGCCACGGTTGACGGGCAGGGAACGGTCACCGGGGTTGGTTTCGGCGGCACGCAGATCGTGGCCGCGGCCTCGTGGGGTGAGGCGGACACCGTCGACGTGTACGTGCAGGGAAGCCTGTTGGTGACCGGGTGGACTGCCGAGGGCATCCCGGACCTCTATTCACTCAATCCGGATTCCATGACCGTGATCGGCCGGATCACGAACGACGTGTCCACGGAGGTTGCGGCGAAGTTCTCGCCCGACGCCACCCGCATCGCCTATCAATCGAGCGCGGAACGTGAGGTCAAGATCTTCGTGATGAACGCCGACGGATCGAACTCCCGGCGGCTTACGGCCATGGCCGACTCGGTTCCCGAGGACTCACCGGAGTGGACGCCGGACGGCAGCCAGATCGTCTACAGCGCCGGGCGAGACATCTGGATCAGCAACGCCGACGGGTCGAATCCGCGGCAGTTGACCTCCGGCGAAGCACGGGACCATCAACCCGCCGTGTCCCCCGATGGGACGATGATCGCCTATCAGTCCACCATCCGGGGCCGCGTGGACATCTATCTCATGTCGATCGACGGCCAACAGCAACGCCCGGCGCGTGAGACGGAGCAGCTGGAGATGGAGCCGGGGTGGTTCCCGGACGGGCAGCTGGCGTACATCACCCAGCACGGAAGTCGCCGCAATCCGGTACAAGTCGTTGCGCGCTTGAATCTCAGCGCGGGCACGCCGCCGCTGATGGTTAGTCCGGAGGACATGTCCGTGCAGGCGTATTCCATCTCTCCCGACGGATACACGCTGGTGTTCACGGTCCAGGTAGAGGAGAACCGGCGGCCCTTGCGGAAGCTGTACATCATGCCCCTCAGGGGCCCCACGGCCGGAACGCCCGTCGAAGTCCAGCGGGTGGCTCCGGTGGAGCAGTATTTCTTCCCCGCATTCAGGCGGTAATCGCCAGCAGTTCATGAGAGCGTTGGTGCTGCGCGGGCACGGCGATGTGTCGATGCTCGAGGTCACCGACGTGCCGGCACCCGAGTTGTCGGGCCCCGGCGACGTGCGCATCGCCCTGCGGGCGGGGGCGCTGAACCACTTGGACCTGTTCACCATGAAGGGGCTCGCTGGACTCCGTCTCCACTTCCCCCACGTGCTTGGCGGTGACGGCGCAGGTGTGGTGGAGTCGGTGGGCGCAGGCGTGACCGCCGTCCAACCGGGCGACCGTGTGCTGTTCAATCCCGGTGTGTCGTGCTACGCGTGCGAACAGTGTTTGGCGGGCGAGCACTCCCAGTGCATTCGCTATCAGCTGATCGGCGAGCACCTGCCGGGGACCTTGGCGGAGTACATCGTCGTCCCGCAACAAAATGTGGCGCGTATTCCGACGCCGCCGGATCCCCATCCCCCGGTCTCCTGGGCCGAAGCCGCAGCCTACTCACTGGCAACGCTCACCGCGTGGCGCATGTTGCACACCCGCGCCAAGGTCCAGCCGGGAGAGACCGTGCTCATCTGGGGTGTCGGAGGTGGTGTCGGCAGCATCGCGGTGTCCATCGCGAAGCTGTTGGGCGCGTCAGTCATCGTCACCTCATCCAGCGACGAGAAACTGAAGGTCGCTCGGGAGATGGGCGCCGACGTCACCTTGAACCACGACGCGGTGGACGTGGCCCAAGAAGTGCGGCAGGTGACGGATAAGAGAGGCGCCGACGTGATCGTGGACAATGTGGGCGAGGCAACTTGGGAGCGCTCGCTCCTGGCCCTCGGCAAGGGCGGCCGCCTCGTCACGTGCGGTGCCACCACAGGCGCTAAGGTGGTGTCCGACGTACGTAGGGTGTTTTGGAATCAATACACCATCATGGGCTCCACCATGGGCAGCGCAGCCGACTATGCGGATATCATCCGCTTGCTGGGCGAGGGAACGCTCCGAGCCCGGGTGGACTCGACCTTCCCGTTGGAGCGCGGAGTCGAGGCCCTCGAGCGCCTCCGCGACGGGAAGCAGATGGGGAAGATCGTGGTTGAGGTGAGCAAGGAATAAGACGGGGAACAGGCCCACCGCACCTTGCCTACCGGCTATACCGCTCCAGCCACTGCAAGTCGTCTTCGTCGGTCACCACCGCATAGAGCACGCTGTCCCCGAAGCCCACGAGGCGCCGTCCCTCGGGCAACTGCACCTGTTTCACCAATTCGCCCCGCTGGTCGAAGACGTCGAAAAGAGCTCGCCGCTCGTCGCGGTGCGACTGGTGTCGCATCACCCAGACCTCGCCCTCCGGTGTGACCCGAGCGGCGTTGGACGGGAACGGCGGCTTGAAGTCAGGGAACTCCACCTCGTCCAGGTCGGGCCGGGGAACCTCGAAAGTCCCACCTCCGCCACGACCGCCTCCACTTCCGCCCATCGCGACGAACGTCGCCGTGCTGCTTGCCTGCCTGTCGGCCCACGCCTCCTTCTCGGCGTTGTTGATGCGAACGGGGTCGAAGTCGACTTCCGGCCCCGCCGTCGCCACACCCCCCCGGTACCAGTCGATGCCGTAGCTCCTCGCCCGCACGACGGCGACGCCACCGTCGGGAGCGATCACCCATGCGTCCTGGGGATTGAAGGGCCGATACCTCATCCCCGAGACGGCAATTCCGCCCGAGCCGCCTCGAGACAGGCTGATGGACCCTCCGCCCCTGGTTGACGGCGAATAGAACGCGCCAACCGTGTCGGCCACGTCGGCCACTGGGTCCCATCGCAGGATGGGCTGGGAGTCGGAGGGTGTTGCGCCCGAGCCTCCCCCCCGGTTGATCATGATCCCCCCTCCCGAGTAGTAGAAGTGCCCCTTTGCGTCGGTGCCGGTGGGGCGGATGAAGGACCCCGTCGAGGTCATCATCGGCCAGCTCTCCTTGTCCAACTCCCCGTCGGGCAGGATGCGGGTCAGGCGCATGTTGCCCATGTCCACCAGGAGGGTGACGTTGTGGGGCAGCGGCAGCAGCGCTCCGGGAGTTTCGTACTCTCCCGGCCCTGCGCCGCGGCGGCCTATCTCCCTCATGGTCCCCGCGGCGAAGTCGAGAAAGCTGATGTGTCGCTCGGTCTGATCCGCGACCACCACTCGGCCGTCGGCCAGCTCCCGCAGTCCGGCGATTCTCGTGAACGGCTCGGGAAAAACGCTCTCGGCGTCGCCGAGTTCCTGGATCCGTTGGCCGTGGGCCGGCGGTGTCATGGCGAGGCAGGCAATTCCGGCGACTCCGAAGGCCGATAGGTGGGCGACACGCATGCTGGTTGGTGCTCCGTTTGAGGTGACGGTGATCAAAGTGTAGATGCGCTGCCGGCGGCAAAGGTCGCCGGGATCATTCGCGCGGCGAATTAGTATTAGTTATTACATATTTAATAATAAATGGGTTCCAGTCGCACCTAGGCCGAATCGGCGTGGCTGCCCGCCTCGTCACGAGGCGGGGCCCGCAAACGGCACACTCCGAGCCCGGGTCCAACGCACTGGGTGGCGGTGAGCTCCACGCTCGGCGCAACCATTGAGCCCCGGGGAGCATCTAGTGGAGTAATTCACCGGTTGGGCCGCGAATCCAACCGCTTGGCCGTGGGGTATTTGATGAGCACGGAAAGCGCCAATCTTTAGATATTACAGAGCTGGGCCATCCGCAGCGCCTCGCCGCCCGGCATCGCCAGAAATCTCCGGCCCTCTGGGGTCGCCGTCTCTATCCATAGAGTTCTGATTATGAGTGCTGTAAGACGCTTTTTTGGTCCCTCCCTCGCCTTCGCGGTAATTGTCATGCTGGGGTCCGGAATCTACCTGCGCATCCGGGGAGCGGGCGAGGACGAAGCGGGGGGTGGTGAAGACAGTAGCGACCTTCCGGAGGTGTCCGCCACGAGCACCTTCGGCACCGACGTGGCGATTCCGGTGGGTGGTGCGGAGGTGGTCCTCGATACGTTGGTCATTTCCGTGACGGCAGCCGGCGAGGCCGCCGCATGGCGCCAGAGCAACGTGCTGGCGCAGGTGGTCGGAATCGCGCAACGCATCGCGGTCAGGGAAAACCAATCGGTGAGCGCCGGCCAGTTGCTGATTTCTCTCGACACCACGGATGTGGCGTTGGACGTTCGAGACGCGGAGGCGGGCCTCGCCCGGGCCGAAGCAGACTATCGCCAGCGCACCCTGTTCGACGATCAGATCGAGGACCCGGAGATCCGCGCGGAACGTGAGCGGGTAGCCAGGGCGCAGTCGGGCTTGGATCAAGCGCAGGTTGCCGTGGACCGGGCGCGGTTAGACCTGCAGCGCTCGAAGGTGAGAGCTCCCTTCGCAGGAAGGGTCGCCAACCTGAGAGTGAGCCAGGGTCACAGGGTCCAGGCGTCGGCAGAGCTGATGACGATAGTGGACATCGATCCCATAAAGGTCGAAGTCCAGGTCTTGGAGGCCGAGATCGGACTCCTCACGGCGGGCCGTGTCGCTCAGGTGACGTTCGCCGCCTTCCCGGGGGAGAGCTTCATCGGTCGGATCGAGACCATCAATCCCGTCATCGAGACGGAGTCCCGGACCGCACGAGTCACGGTTCGGATCCCCAATCCCGACGGGCGCATTCTCCCGGGCATGTACGCCCGTGTGTCCCTCGAGGCCCGGCGATTTGCCGACCGGATCCTCGTTCCCAAGAGCGCCATCATCGAGCGCGATCGCCGCGACATGCTCTTCGTGTACGAGGGAGACGAACGTGGCGGGCTCGCCAAATGGAACTACGTCACCACCGGGTTGGAGAACGACTCCCTGGTGGAGATCGTTGCGAATCCCGACACCGAGATGTTGGAGCCGGGCCAGATCGTCCTCATCGATGGTCACTACACGCTGATCCACGACGCGGTGGTGCGCCTCGACGAAGACCCCCGCCGGGCCGAGGGTGGCCGGCCTCGCTGAAAGGCTTTCTAGGAAACGTGTGCCATGAGAATTCGAATTCTGTTGACGGGCATGTTGGCTTTGGCCGCCGGTCCCGCCATCGCGCAGGAGCAAGTCTCCAGGATGACGCTGGAGCAAGCGCTGGCGATCGCCAGAGAGCGCAACCCGGAGTACCAACGGTTCCTTGCGGACCGCAACGCGGCGGAATCGGGTGTCCGGACCGGATATGGAGCGTTTCTCCCGGACGTGACTGCCAACATGCGTTGGAGTGGTAGTCGAAACACGACGGTGACGGGTACCGACGATTTCGGCCGGTCGGTGGAGCTCCCCCAACCAATCACGTTCCTGAGCAGCTTCGTCAGCCAGGACATCTCCGCCTCGATGACGTTGTTCGACGGTCTCCAGAACGTGAAACAGCTCCGGGCCGCCCGCTACGATGTGGATGCGGCGGACGGGGGGCTCCGGGCAGCGGGTGCCAGGGTGGATGCCGAGGTCATGCGGCGCTTTTATGACGCGCTCCGGACCGAGCTCCTGATCGCCGTGGAGGAGCAGCTCCTGGAATCGGCGCAGGATCGGCTGTCGGCCAACGAGCGGCTGTTTCGCGTGGGAAGCACCGATCAAGTGGACGTCCTCGGAGCGCAGGTCGACGTGGCCCGGCAAGAGCAGGCGTTGGAGCGGGCGCACGGCGATGCGGGGAAGGCGCGGCTGCGGGTGCTGCAACAGCTGGGCGTGCTCGACGAGTCCCTGGATTTCGAACCCGTGGGCAGCTTGCCCGAGCCCTTCAACCCGTCGGTTTTCGACGCCGAATCGCTCGTGGCCCGGGCCTTCGAATTGAGTCCGGGCCTGAGTCAGGCGGACGCACAAGCTGCGGCTGCGGGGCAACGCGCCGGCGCCGCTCGGGGCCGCTGGCTCCCCACGGTGAGCATCAGCGGCGGCTACCGGAGGTCGTTGCAGGAGCAAGACTACAGCGCGTTCGGCCAGTTCAATCCCAAGGACTACGGCTTCAACTTCGGAATAGGCATTTCACTGCCGATCTTCAACGGGTTTCAGACCTCCGACGCCGTCACGCAGGCGGACGTCGCTTCCACCCGGGCGGAGGAGACGTACCGAGAGACGAGACTGGCCGTCGAACAGGGCGTGCGGAGCTCCTACATCGACCTCCAAAACGCATACCAGGGTTTGGTGATTCAGCGTCGCGCGACGGAGCTAGCCGGGCAACGGATGGAGCTGGCCCGGGAGCAGTTCCGCTTGGGATCGGCCACGATGACGTTCACACAGCTTCAGACGATCATCGAGCAAGCCGCCAACCAGGAGCGGGCATTGGTGGACGCGGAGTATCAGTTCGCCGTTGCGCTCGTGAGCCTAGAAGAACAAGTCGCCGAGCCCGTCGTTCAGTAAGGACGCGAGATGTCACTCTCCAGTGCTTCCATCAAGCGCCCCGTCGCGGTGGCGATGCTGTTCCTCGCCATCGCGCTGCTGGGATTGATTTCCTTCCGGCGCCTGCCCATTGACCTACTGCCGGACATCTCTTACCCGCGGCTCGTTGTGTACACGACGTACCCAGACGTCGCGCCGCGCGAAGTCGAACGTTTTCTCACGGAGCGCATCGAGCAGCGCGTCAGCTCCGTACCTGGCGTCGAGCGTGTCGAGAGTGTTTCCCGGGAGGGAATTTCCCTGGTCACGTTGCGCTTCGCGTGGGGTACGGACATGGACTTCGCGGTCCTCAACGTGCGGGAGCAGTTGGACAACATCCGCGACCAGCTCCCCGAGCTGGCGGACCGACCCGTCGTGCTCCGGACTGATCCCACGTCCGAGCCCATCATCTCCATCTCAGCGTCGGGGCGAGAGAATCTCTGGGCGCTCAAGGATATGGCGGAGCAGGTATTCAAGCGCCGGCTGGAGCAGATCGACGGGATCGCACAAGCGGCGGTGGCTGGCGGGCTCGAACGGGAAATTCACGTAGAGGTCGATCCCCGCCTCCTCCAGGCGTATGAGATCGAGATCGACCAAATCATATCTGCCATCGACGCCGCCAACGAGAGCGCGCCTGGTGGCACGATTCGACGCGGTCGGTATCGCTATGCCCTCCGCACGATCGGTGAGTTCCAATCGGTAGAGGAAATCGGGCGGGTGCCGTTGACGCGCGGAACCGGCGACACCTCGACAGTGAGCGGGGTCGTGCGGCTCTCGGACGTCGCGGTCGTGACCGACGGGTTCAAAGAGCGAGAGTCCATCGCGCGGTACAACGGCGCTGACGCCGTGGGACTGCTGTTGTTCAAAGAGTCGGGAGCCAACACGGTCCGCGTCAGCGAGCAGGTGGACGAAGTGTTGGCACAACTCCAGGCGGAGTACCCGGACATCGCGCTCGACGTGGCGATGAGCCAGGCCGGGTTCATCTCCGACGCCATCGCCAGCGTGGTGCAGGCGTTGCTGTTCGGTGGCGCGCTGGCCTTCTTGGTGCTCTTCCTCTTCCTGCGGGACGCCCGATACCCCGTTGCCATTGCACTGGCGATCCCCATTTCCGTCATCGCGTCGTTCTCTTTGTTGGACCTGGCCGGGGTGTCTCTCAACATCATGAGCCTCGGCGGTCTGGCGTTGGGTGTGGGCATGTTGGTGGACAACTCCATCGTGGTGCTCGAAAACATCTTCCGGCACCGGGAACTGGGGAAACAGGCGTCGTTGGCCGCGGCGGTGGGAGCCCGCGAGGTGCAGGGGGCCATTGCGGCTTCGACCTTGACGACAATCAGCGTATTCGGGCCGATCATCTACGTGGAGGGCGTGGCCGGCCAGCTCTTCGGCGCCCTCTCGTTTGCCGTGGCGTTTGCGCTCATCGCGAGCTTGATCGTCGCCCTGACGTTGCTTCCCACGATGGCAGCCCGGTTCGGACGTGGTGACGAGCGGGCTCTCGGAGAAGACCTCGAGGAGGCTCCCATCGAGGGTCGGCTACGGTGGGCCAAGCAGATGGGCCGCAGCGCTCGCCACGGGGTGGTTCGAGGCGGCCGCGCCGTTTGGAGTGCCGCGGTGGGGACGTGGAGGGGAATCGGCAGGATCCTCCTCTTCGCAGCCGCTCCACTACTCGATGTATTCGATCGGGTGTTCGATCGATTTGCCGACCGGTATCACACCGTGTTGGAGAGTGCACTCGATCACCGTGGTCGGGTCGTCATTCTGTCGGTGGTGTTGCTGGCCGGGGGAATCGTACTTGGCTGGTCGTTGGATCGCGGTGTCCTTCCCGAGGTCGATCAAGGATCGTTCCAAGCACGGCTCAACTTGCCGCGCGGGACGCCCATCGAGGAGACAGAAGCTGCCGCGGCGAGGCTCGAGCAAGCATTTCTGGAGCACCCGAACGTCGCGGCGGTGTTCACCCGTGTGGGCCGACAGGAGGCCATCGCCGGTGTCGAGGAAGAGGAAAGCGGACTCAACACAGCCACACTGGACGTGCGTCTCGTAGAGGGAGCTGCCACAGCGGCGACACTGGACGGACTGGCCCGGACATTCGAGTCGTTCCCTCCGTCGGCCATTGCCGTCGAGACCGGCCAGGCCACGGCGCTGGGCCGGTTGCTGGGCGGTGGTGAGGCGGACCTGGCGGTGCGGATTCGCGGGGACGATCTCGATGAGGCGTTCCTCTATGCCCAATCGCTGGCGGAGCAGCTCGGCGGCGTTGCGACGCTGACCAACGTCCGCCTGTCGACCGAGGAGGGGCAGCCGGAAGTGCTCATCCACGTGAACCGGGAGCGGGCTGCCGCGTACGACATCGAGCCTCGGGCGATCGTGGAAACAGTCGAGCGGTTCATGCGCGGTGAGGTCCCCACAGAGTACGTCGACTTTGATCAGAAGATTCCCATCCTCGTTCGCTTGCCGGAAGCCGATCGGCGGTCGCTGGCCACACTCGAGACACTGGAGATCCGAGGCGTGCCGCTGCGTGAGCTGGTGCGGACGCGGGAGACGGTGGGTCCGGCCGAGGTGCGACGGGTAGAGCAGTCGCGTACCGTGACTGTGTACGCCGACGTAGCCGTGGGTGGTTTGGACCGTGCGCTGGCGGACGTGACGGCGGCTGTCGCCGCGAGCCCGCCACAGAGGGGGTTGCGGTGGGACGTCGGCGGCGAAAACGAGGAGCGCGCTCGGAGCTTTCGCGATCTGGCGTTCGCCTTCGGCCTCGCGTTGATCCTCGTGTATATGATTCTCGCGGCCCAGTTCGAGTCGTTCGTGCACCCGTTCACCATTCTGTTGAGTGTTCCGCTGGCGACGGTGGGCGGCGCGGTGGCGCTGTGGATGACCGGGGCGGGCCTCAACACGATGAGCCTGATCGGGATGGTGATTCTCGTCGGGATCGTGGTGAACGACGCGATCGTGAAGGTCGACTTCATCAATCAGATACGAGAACAGGGATATGCATTGCGTGAGGCGATACTCGAGGCGGGCCGTGTCCGCCTCCGACCGATCATCATGACAACGATGACGACGGTGTTCGGTCTGTTGCCGATGGCACTCGGGCTCGGTCGGGGATCGGATCTCCGCGCGCCCTTGGCGGTCGTGGTCATCGGCGGATTGCTGAGCGCCACCGCCCTCACCCTCATCATCGTTCCCGTGGCGTATGATCTGATCGAAGAGGGGCGGGCCAAGTTCAGAGCGACGGTCGGCATGGGCCAAGTGGCAGTGGAAAGGACCGACGACACGGGCGCAGCACCGAGTCCTGCGGGGGGAGAGTCATGATCAAGCTGGCGGTCAAACGTCCCGTAGCCGTCTCGATGGGGTATGTCGCCGTGGCGTTACTCGGCGTGGCAGCGTGGCGCAACATTCCGATTGAACTGCTGCCCAACACCGACTTGCCGCAACTGACCGTGGATGCACGATGGCGGGGGGCCTCGCCGGAAGCGACCGAGGCGTTCCTCACCGCACCCCTCGAGGCGGCGATCCAGCAAGTACGAGGCGTGGACAAGATCACCTCGACGTCGGAGGAAGATCAGGGCTGGGGCGTTTCGAGGATCCGGGTGGAGTTTCAGCGCGATGTCGATATGGATTTCGTGCGCCTAGAGCTCTCCGAGCGGCTGGCCGTTCTCGAGGAGGAGCTTCCGGTCGGCATCAACGGTCCCAACGTGAGTCCCTACGTCCCCAGAGAGTTCGAGGAACAGAACGAACCGTTTCTCCAGTACACCGTCACCGCCCCGTTCACGCTCGAGGCTATCCGCGCGCACCTCGATGACATCGTCGTGCCCGAGGTCCTCCAGGTGGAGGGTGTGGCGACGATTCGGGTCCAGGGCGGGCGGGACCGGCTGTTGGAACTGGAATTCGAAGAGGACGAGCTTAGGGCGCTGGGTCTGAACCCGCTGACGGTACGACAGCGCGTCTTGGACCTGGAGCAGGTCGCGGAGGCGGGAGCGGTGTACGACGACGGGATGTTACGCAGTCTCGCCATCCGGCAGCGCGCGGGCTCCGTCGACGATATTCGGAATCTGGTCGTCCTCAGCGACCGTGGTCGGTTCGTGCGCCTGTCCGACATCGCCGTCGTTCGTGACACGTACGAAGACTACACGAGCCACTACCGCATCGACGGCCAACCGGCCGTCGCGTTCTCCATCATCAAGGAGCACGGTACCAACACGGTTGAGGTCGCCGATCGGGTCAAGGCCCGCATCGCGTCCATCGAGCATCTGAATCCCCCGGGCACGCGCGTTTTCATGGATCGGGACGAGAGTGAAGATATTCGAGCGCAGCTCACCGATTTACGAGAGCGTGCCATCGTGGCGGCCTTGGTCATCTTTTCGGTGCTCCTCCTGTTCCTCCAGTCGTTCCGGTCGGCCGCTATCATCTTTGTGACCATCGCGTTCTCGATTCTCATCGCCCTCAACCTGATCTACTTCGGCGGTTTCACGCTGAACGTGCTGACGCTGATGGGACTGGCCATGGGCTTCGGTTTGATCGTGGACAACGCGATCGTGGTGCTGGAGAACGTGTACCGCAAGCGGAGGGAAGGCGAGCCATCCGAGCGGGCCGCCCTGCTGGGAGCCCGCGAGGTGGTGTTGCCCATCATGGCAGCCACGCTGACGACCCTCATCGTGTTCATTCCCTTCGTCTATCTCCAGGGCGAGTTGCGAGTGTACTACGTCCCGCTCGCCATCGTGGTGGGAATGAGCTTGCTCGCCAGCCTGTTCGTGGCATTCAGCTTCATTCCGTCGCTGGCGGCCCGGGTGCTGGGAGGTGTGGCGGTGGAGAACGGCTTGATGGGAGGCAAGCAGCGGCGTGAGCCCATCTACGTCCGGGCCTATGGGGGCATGGTACGACTCACATCGCGGTTTCCTTGGGTCACCATAGTACTGGCCGTCGGAGCGTTCTACGGGTCCTGGCATCTGTTCAACAAGTACGTGGACCGGGGCATTCTGTGGGGTGGGTTGTTTGGCCAAGACTCCTACATCGACATTCGCATCTCGTTGCCGCGGGGCGAGGAGCTGGAGCGCACAGACGAGTTGGCGCGTTTCTTCGAGGAAAAGCTCCTGCAAACGCCGGAGGTCGAGAAGTTCACCACCACCGTATGGGCGCAGCGGGGGTTCATTCGTGCAGA
Organism: Gemmatimonadota bacterium; assembly: GCA_039588255.1. Lineage (GTDB taxonomy): Bacteria > Gemmatimonadota > Gemmatimonadetes > Gemmatimonadales > GWC2-71-9 > B3T1B10. Next base: position 18,901 of record JBDHAF010000014.1, read on the forward strand.
GTTCCCCGACGAGCTCGAGCAGACGCAGATCCCCGTCGCCATCAAAGAGCAGATGGTGGCGTTCAGCTATCAGTTCGGGGGCGCCGACGTCCGGGTATACGGGTACGGCCCGTCGTTCTACGGCGGCGGTGGTAGCCCGCCCAACTACACTATCCGAATCTTCGGATACAACTACGAGAGGGTCCGCGACATCGCCGAGGACATGAAACGGCGCCTGGAGCGGTTCTCCCGAGTCCGGGAGGTGGACACCAACGCCGGCGGAAACTGGTGGGGGAACGAGAAGTCGAGCGAGGTAGTGCTCGACCTCGACCGGGAACGGTTGGCGATGCACAACCTGTCGACGCGTGACGTGGTCGGGCAGGTCCGGGCGGCGGTCGGGGGTCGGACGTCCCAAGGACAGATCCGCGTCGGTGGTGACGAATTGGGTTTCGAAGTGAAGATGTCGGGGTACCGCGAGCTCGACGTGCTGGACTTGGCCGAGACGCTGCTCAGGTCGGCCCGCGGCGATGTTCGACTGGCGGACGTGGCAACCATCACCGAGCGGGACGTGCTCAATGTGATCGAGCGCGAGGACCAGCAGTACCAGCGCTCCGTGCGGTATGAATTTCGCGGACCGCGGAAGTTGGGAGACCGGTACCGCGATATCGTCATCGCCTCCACCGAACTGCCCGACGGTTACCGCATCGAGGGCCAGCAAACCTGGAGCTGGTCAGACGAGGAGCAATCGCAGATCTACATCGTGCTGGGTGTGTCCCTCATCCTGATCTTCATGGTGACGGCGGCGTTGTTCGAGTCCGTGCGGCAGCCCATCTGCGTGCTGCTCACCGTGCCCATGGCGCTCATCGGTGTGTTCATGATGTTCTTCTTCGCCGAGGCCAGTTTCACGCGGGAGGCGTACATCGGCGTCATCATGATGGGCGGCATCGTGGTGAACAACGCCATCCTGCTGGTGGACCACGTCAACCAGCTTCGCCGGAAGCGCGGCTTGCCTCTCATGGACGCGGTGGTGCGGGGAACGCTGGAGCGTGTACGACCTATCCTGATGACGAGCGCCACGACGGTCCTCGGGCTGCTGCCGCTGGTCATTTTCTCCGACTACGCCGACGCCAACATCTGGAATGCCCTGGGGTATGCCCTCATCGGTGGGCTGTTGAGCTCCACGTTGTTCGTGCTCACGGTGACGCCGGCGGTCTACGTGCTGTTCGAGCGCGGGCCGGAGCGGAAGCGAGTGCGGCGTGAGGCTGGTGTGCCAATCGGTGTGACACCGGCGCCGGCGGAGGCGTAGGGCACGTCACTACGGGCTCCGCATGGCCGGGGTCCCTCGGCGCGCTGCGGTTCGCTCGTATATGCCAGATCCCAACATTTGGCCGAGGCTCACCAACGCGCGCTACGGGACCCCGGCCATGCTGCGCCCGTAGTGACGAGAGTCTCCTGGTAGCCGGATGGGGGAGCGGTGGCGGTGGGTTCCGCAGCGCACGTTGGTGAGCGGTGGGTCCCTGTTTGGTGACGTGGAGGCGCACGCGAACCGCAGGGCGCGAAGGAACCCACTGCCACGCGACCCCAGGGGCGACGGACGAGCAGGGCGGCGTGGCACGACGGCGGCTTCGCATGCCGGGGTCCCTCGGCGCGCTGCGGTTCGCTCGCAAGTGCAAGGTCCCAACATTCAGCGCAGTCCTCGGACGCGGTTGTCGCGGATCTCGAGAACCTCGGGGCGCCCGCCGTAGTGGGCAGCCATGCCGACATCGATGCCCCAGACCCGGCCGCCACAGAAGGACGTCACGCCCGTGCGCTGAACCGTATGCCCCAACACCATTCGCTCCACCTCGAGGCGATCCAGCACCGAACTCAGCGTGTCGCATGCCTCGACGTTCGGCTCGTCAGAAAACAGTCGGGTCCAGACGGGGCTTCGGTCGCCTCGGATCCACGCGGGTTGCGGGGCCTCCCCACGGAGCCACGCTCGGATCTCCTCATTCATACGGTCCAGACCGCGGTCGACGTGCTCGGGTAGGATTCCACCATGCACGAAGAGGCTGTTCCCCACGATGACGACGGTATTTCGTTGGGCCAAGAGACGGGCGAACGGGCCACCGGGAACGAACGCCGCTGCCCTGGCTCTCTGATCCGGTTCCAGGGAAGCCCAGAGGGAGTCGGCTGCGTCGACCACTGCCACGTCTTCGAAGTCGACGAAACCACCCGGTGTGACGTACCGAAAATCATGATACGCGTTCATCAGTTCGTGATTTCCGTTGAGTACGTGAACCGCCCCACCCGCTTGTTCCGCTTCCTCCTGGAGTCGCTGGAACAGTCGGATCACAGCCTCCTCCTCGTCGCCCCGGTCAAGGATGTCACCGGTCTGGATTACGACGAGATCGCCTCCGATCCACTGGTCATTTGCGTCGATGGCCCCTCCGAGGCGAAGGGCCAGCCGGGCGGCCTCCAGGTCCCCGTGCAGGTCTCCGATGGCGATAATGCGCTCGGCGGCCCCAAACCGTGTCGCGAACGCTTCCTCGACGGGGGCGGTCTCCGTGCAAGCCGACAGAACCAGAGCAGCGAATGGGACGGTCAGGACGGCGGTGACATGGTGGCAGTACATCGATGGGTCCCTCGTAATGGTGGTGACCCGCGACTCTACAGGTATTGCACGAACCCGTGGAGATTGCCTGCAAGGAAGTGGGCGTGCAACCTCGCAACATCATCCGGCTCAGCTCCTACCCCCGTGCCATCATCAGGGGGGGCATGATGTACGCCGTCACGGTCGACGAGTTCGATGTCCCGTTTGTGGTACGGGCGCGGCTGGGGTCCCCCAGTACGGTGGAGCGGGGACGGGCCCGGGAACTCGTGGGTGGCGGGTAAAGCCCCAGTCCACCGTTCCTCTCGCCAACCCGCATCTCGGGAACCTCCCGGGGCAATCCTGGCCCTCCCGATGGTCCGTCTCTAAGCTGTTGTCTCCCAATAAATTACGAAGTCACAAGTCGTTGATTTTGGGTCTTCGATGAGGTAATTTTTAGGGACCGTTTTTCGGGGTCCGCGGCCCCGTTTTTTCAGGTTTTCAACCCTCAGGATCGCATGACCTCACCCACCCAGCGCGAGCGCATTCTGCCCCGGCTCATCGAGGACGAGATGAAGGAGTCCTTCATCGACTACTCGATGAGCGTCATCGTTTCTCGCGCCCTCCCCGACGTCCGCGATGGGCTCAAGCCCGTGCACCGCCGCATTCTGTACGCCATGAACGAGCTGGGGCTCGTTCCGGGTCGACCCTACAAGAAGTCGGCCACCGTGGTGGGCGACGTGTTGGGTAAGTACCACCCCCATGGGGACTCGGCGGTTTACGACTCGATGGTTCGCATGGTTCAGGTCTTCTCCCTCCGCTACCCATTGGTGGACGGACAGGGGAATTTCGGTTCGGTCGACGGCGACAGCGCGGCGGCATACCGGTACACAGAGGCCCGCCTTACGGCGCTGGCCCTCCAGCTGCTGGAGGACATCGACAAAGACACCGTCGGTTTCACCCCCAACTTCGACGACCGCCTCGAGGAGCCCACGGTCCTGCCGTCGAGGCTTCCCAATCTCCTCATCAACGGCTCTGCGGGGATCGCGGTGGGCATGGCCACCAACATCCCGCCCCACAATCTGGCCGAGGTGGCCGATGCCGTCGTCCACCTGGTGGACAATCCCAAGTGCGAGGTGTCGGACCTGCGGAAGTTCATCCTCGGCCCAGATTTCCCCACCGGCGGGATCATCTACGGCAGCGAAGGCATCAAGGAGTGCTACAGCACCGGTCGCGGCCGGATCTCGGTTCGGGCGCGGGCGGTGGTGGAGGAGAAGCAGGGGGGTCGGGAGCAAATCGTCGTCACGGAGATTCCCTTCCAGGTCAACAAGTCCCGTCTCATCGAGCTGATCGCCGATTTGGTGCGGGCCAAGAAGATCACGGACATCGCGGACCTCCGCGACGAGTCCGATCGGGATGGCATGCGTGTGGTCATCGAGCTGAAGCGCGACGCCAACCCGTCGGTTGTGCTGAATCAGCTCTACAAGCGGACGCAGATGCAGATCACGTTCGGCGCCATCATGCTCGCGCTGGTCGACGGCCAGCCGCGGACGCTGAACCTCAAGGAGGTACTGCAGCCGTTCATCGACCACCGGCACGAGGTGATCACGCGCCGGACCCAGTTCGATCTGGATGGGGCGGAGGCACGTGAGCACATCCTGGAAGGCTTGAAGATCGCCGTCGACAACATCGACCAGGTCATCAAGGTCATTCGGGGGTCGAAGGATACGGCCACCGCGGACAAGGCCTTGCAGGACCGGTTCGAGCTGTCGGAGAGGCAGAGCGAGGCGATCCTCAATATGCGGTTGGCCCGCCTTACGGCTCTCGAGATCGACAAGCTCGAAGGGGAGCTTAAAGAAATCCGGGCACTCATCAAGAACCTCAAGGGCATCCTCGCGTCGAAGCCGAAGCGCATGAAGATCCTCAAGGATGAGCTCGAGGAGATGGTGAAGAAGTTTGGCGATGACCGCCGCACCGAAATCGTCGCCGATCAGGGCGACTTCACGGTGGAGGACCTCATTGCCGAAGAGGACATGGTGATCACCATTTCCCGCTCGGGCTACATCAAACGAATCCCGGTGTCGACCTATCGTCGGCAGCGCCGCGGTGGGCGGGGCCTCAACGGCATGGGCACCAAAGAGGACGATTGGGTGGAGCACTTGTTTGTCGCCTCGACGCACGACTACGTGCTGTTCTTCACCGCCGACGGACGGGTGTACTGGCTCAAGGTGTACGACATCCCACAGGCCGGTCGAGCGGCCCGGGGACGGCCCATCGTGAACCTGATCGGGCTTCGGTCCACCGAGCGGATAGCCGGTTTCCAGGCCGTTCGTGGGTTCTCCGATTCCGAGTGCCTCGTGTTCGCCACGAGTAAAGGTATCGTGAAGAAGACGGTGCTCTCGGCGTACGGTAATCCTCGGGCCACCGGCATCAACGCGATCAAAATCGACGCAGACGACGAGCTCATCGACGTCCTGATCACCGACGGGAGCAATGACATCGTCCTGGCGACGAGGCACGGCATGAGCATTCGGTTCAACGAGAAGGACGTGCGGGAGATGGGCCGCACGGCGACCGGCGTGCGGGGCATTCAACTCGAGGGAGACGATCGCGTCATCGGCATGGTCGTCCTGCGCCGTGATGCGACGCTGCTGGTGGTGAGTGAATACGGCATGGGCAAGCGATCCAAGGTTGTCGACTATCGGGTCCAGAAGCGGGGCGGAAAGGGGATCATCACCTTGAAACGCACCGAAAAGACCGGGGCGATCGTGGCGTTGAAGGAGGTCCTGCCCCAGGACGAGCTCATGATGATCACCCGGCACGGTGTGATCATCCGCGTGCCGGTAGACGGCATTCGCGTCATCGGACGAAACACCCAGGGCGTCAAGGTCATGGCTCTCGACGAGGGTGACACGGTGGTCGACGTGGCCCGGGTGGTGAATGAAGACGAGGAGTCCGAAGAGGTCACGGTGGTCTCCGAGGGCCGGGATCAGCGCGAGTTGGATGTCTAGCGCCTGGAGCGCCGCTTCCGGGTGTGCCGGACCGGTTGCGGGCGCGGTCGGTCTATCCTACTTTCGCGAACCCCTAACCACATCCGCGTCTTTGTGAACACCGCCCCAGAGTCCGCCGTCGCCCGCGTCTCCGTCGATGACATTCGAGAGGCCGCTCGGGGTGTTGAGGGGGTGGCGGTCCGCACCTCACTACGGGAGATCGGTCCCCTGTCCGCTCTTGCCGGACACCCAGTGTATCTCAAGTTCGAAAACGAACAGCCTTCCGGCGCCTTCAAGCTGCGCGGCGCCTGGACTGCCGTCAGGAGGCTCCCGGAGGAGCGCCGGCAGGCTGGCGTGATCACCTATTCCAGTGGCAACCACGGACAGGCCGTTGCGTTTGCGGCGCACCGCTTGGGGCTAAGGGCGGTCATCGTCATGCCGGAGACCGCGCCCCAGGCCAAGGTGGACGGCGTACGCCGCTGGGGCGGTGAGATCGTGCTGGCCGGAACCACATCGGAGGATCGACTGGCGAAGGCCAACGAGATTGTCGCCGCCGAGGGCCTCGTGATGATCCCCCCCTTCGACCACCCGGACATCATCGCGGGGCAGGGCACGGTCGGCCTCGAGATCGTAGAGGATCTCCCCGACGTCGCCCACGTGGCCGTCCCTGTGGGTGGAGGCGGCCTCTGTGCCGGGATCTCGACGGCGGTGGGGGCCCTGAGGCCCGAGGCCACGATCACTGCTGTGGAGCCGGAGGGCGCCGCCGGGTACGGGGCAGCCCTTGCCGCCGGTGAGCCGGTCCGGCTCGAGAGCACCCGGAGCGTCGCCGATGGACTTCTCCCGCTTTCCGTAGGCCATCTCACGTTCGAACACATGAAGGACCGGGCCCTGTCCCTCACCGTGCCGGACGCCGCCATCGTCGAAGCGACCCAGTGGCTCCACGCCGAGTTGGACCTGGTGATAGAGCCCTCTGGGGCCGCCACGACGGCCGCGCTCCGGAGCGGCGCGCTGCGCTGCGACGGTCCCACGGTTCTGGTCGTCAGCGGCGGTAACATCGATCCGGCAATGATCCCCACCCTCCAGGCCGTGTCGTAGCGCCCATATGGGAGCCAAGATCTTTGTCGTCGACGACGACGAGGCACTGCTTCAGACCCTCGGCTGGATTCTCAAGGACAAGGGATACGACGTCGTCCCGCTGCCCACCGGGGGTGACCTGTTGGAGCGCATCGAAGTGGAGTTCCCCGACCTGGTCTTGTTGGACATCATGATGCCCAAGATCGACGGTCTGGAAATCCTGGAGCAGGTCAAGTCAGAGGAGAAGTGGAAGGACCTGCCGATCCTCATGCTCTCCTCGATGCCCCCTGAAGAGGCTACGGTGCGGGCACTGGGCCTCGGAGCCACGGATTACATCGCCAAGCCGTTTCGGGTGCGGGAATTGCTGGCGCGAATCGACGCCCGGCTGAAGGAGGCCAAGGAGCTCAAACGGGTTCGTGAGGAGGCGCGGTCCCGGGCCGAGATGGTCGATATCCTCCACGAGGTCACCGACTCCCTCAAGCCCGACGAGATCTACCACATTCTGACGAGGCGGGTGGCTCGGGCTCTGCAATTGTCGAAGTGCTCCATGGTCTCGTCGCAACCCGGGTCGAACTCGGGTGTCGTCGTGGCCGCGGCGGAGAACCCGATGCTCCGGAATCTGGAGATCTCCCTGGACAAATACCCGGAGCTCAAGGAGGCACTGAACACTCAACGGGTGGTCATGGTGGAGGACGTGCACACCGATCCGCTCTACGAGAACGTGCGCCGCGAGTGGGAGCGAGACGGGGTGCGCGTGCCCACACGGTCGTCCATCGTGTTACCATTCTCCCTCCGGGGGGAAGCAGCGGGCGTGTTCTTCCTTCGGACGACTGTGGACGACGAGCCGCTGACTCCTCATGACGCCTCATTCGCCGAAGCCGTGATCAAGGCCGCGATCAACGCGGTCGAGCGGGCCTACGACCTCGAAGCGGCCAAGTCGGACCGTGAGCGGTTCCAAATGATGGCGAACACCGACCCCCTCACCGGGTGTGTCAACCGTCGGGCCATGCTGGATCGCTTGGAGAAAGAACTCGCCCGGGCTCGCCGGTATCGGCACCAGCTGACGGTGTTGATGATCGACATCGATTGGTTCAAGGATATCAACGATACGCGAGGCCACTTGGTCGGCGACTCGGTTCTCCGGAAGTTGGGCGACATTCTCCGTCAGGAAGCCAGGCAGGTAGACATTGTTGCACGCTATGGCGGTGAGGAGTTCACGGTCATCTTGCCCGATACGGATCTCGAAGGTGGCACGACGTTCGCCGAGCGGCTCCGTGATCGAGTTGCCAAGTACGACTTCGCCGAGGTGGGGGACGCGCTTCACGCGACCGTGTCGATTGGCGTGGCGACATTCACCGAGAATGAAGAGATGAAGGCTGAAGCCATTGTCGAACGCTCGGATGCAGCCCTCTATCGCGCAAAGCAAGCCGGGCGCAACAAGGTGCATCAATGAGACGCCGGTGCACGCGGTGCCAAACAGTCTACGAGGGTGATGCGCGGTTCTGCCCACGGGACGGCAGTCCCCTCGTCGATATCGGGGGCGCCACCCCGGCGAAGAAGCCGGAGAAGAGAGACCCGAATGTCTCGGGGACCCTGGTGAGAGCGGCGGTGAAGCGAAAGAGCGGACCGCGGGTGGACGAAGCGGCGACGCTCAAGGACCAGATCATCGACGGCCGGTACCAGGTCATGCGGCGATTGGGCGAGGGTGGGATGGCGTATGTGTACGAGGCGCGAGAGCTGAACACCGGCAATTCGGTGGCGGTGAAAGTCCTCACACCCAAGCTGCTCGCGGACGACACGGCCATGCAGCGGCTGCGGCGAGAGGCCGGCCTCGCCATGCGGCTGAACCATCCCAACGTGTGTAACATCCTCCGTCTCGGCGAGACGGAGAGCGGCCTGATCTACCTGGTGATGCCGTACCTCAAGGGTGAGCTCCTCTCGGATCGAGAGGCCCGCGACGGGCCCATGGCGCTGGACGTGGCGATCCCATTACTGGTGCAAATGTGTGAGGGCCTCCACCATGCTCACGGACTCCACATCGTGCACCGTGACCTGAAGCCGGAGAACGTCATGATCGTCAAAGACGGCGAGAGCCAGCGCGCCGTCGTCATGGATTTCGGCCTGGCTAAGGCACGCGGCTCGGCGGCCATGAAGAAGCTCACCGCAACTGGGATCGTACTAGGCACACCCGAGTTCATGAGTCCGGAGCAAGTGCGGGGCAAAGACATCGATGCCCGGTCCGATGTGTACTCCCTCGGCATCCTGGCGTTCGAGATGTTCACGGGCAAGTTGCCCTTCGAGGGCCGCTCGGCGCAGGAGATGATGATCGCACGTCTTCGCGGCAACCCGACGCCGATTCGCCAGCACCGTCCCGATCTCCCGGCGCAATTAGAGACGATACTGAACAAGTCGATGGAATCCGGACCGGACAACCGGTACGCCACCACGAAGGAATTTGGCGCCGCGTTGCGCGGCCTCCTCTAGTACCCCGTTTCCCGTGTCGAAAGCCTGAGGATCACACGTGCGGTGGTGGTGTTCGTCGCAGAGTGTCGCGTGGGATTGGACCTGGCGCCCCTACCTGGGCGTTTGGTTGTTCATCGTGGTCGTTGCGGTCGCGTACGGGCTCCACATGCGGCGGATCTCCGCAACGGATCGCAGATATCGCGTATTGCTTTTCGGCAGCGGCCTCGCGGTGCTGTGGGGCGCACTCGACTGGCCTTTGGGGGCTCTCGGCGCCTCCTACCTCGCAAGCGTCCACGTACTGCAGTTTCTGCTGATTGCCTTGGTGGCGCCTCCGTTGCTTCTGGCCGGTGTCCCACGTACGTCCTACGAGGCTCTACGGAGCCGACCAAGACTGTACCGGTTTGTGGAGGCCGCAACACAACCCCTCGTCGCCTTGTTCGTGTTCAACGTGGTGATGACGCTGGGCCATTGGCCCTCGGTGGTGGACCTCCTCATGGCCTCTCAATTGGGTGCATTTATCCTCGACGTCGCGTGGCTGGCGAGCGGGCTGGTTTTCTGGTGGTCTGTTGTGGTCCCTGTGCCGGAGAGGCCGAGGTTCTCCTTCCTGCCGCGCATCGGGTATCTCGGACTCAACGGGCTCCTCATCCGTCCACCCTCCGTCATCATGCTCTATGCGAAGTTCCCGGTGTACGCCCTTTACGAGCTGGCGCCGCCTATTCCCGGCACGTCGGCCATCGACGACCAGCAGTTGGCAGGCGTGGTCATGAAGGTCGGGAGCGCGTGGATAATGATGGTGGGAATCGGTGTGCTGTTCTACCTGTGGCACCGGGAGAGTTTGGCGGCGAGAAGTGCGGCGTGAGGCGACTCGCCTCACCCTCTTACTTCTCGCCACCCACTTCTATGTCTCGGGTCTTTCGAAGAGCGACTGGTCGATCTCAGGATTGACAACGAAGTCCGACACTATCAGGGCCTTGGTGCGCTTTCCCGACGCCGTGATCCAATCTCTCCGTACCACCACGGGGTATCCCAGTTCGCCTGCCCGCTCGGTGCTGCCCCACACGACGCGGTTGATGTCCTCGCGACCTTCCTCGATGTACGTGACCTCCGTAGGGAAACCCTCACCCGGCTCGAAGTAATACTGCCAGGTGTCCTGGTGGTCGCCGATCCCCTCGCCGAACGTGACGCCCACAGCGTGATACTCCGCGGCGCCCGCAACCGCCTCCGTCGCGGGATCCTCCCGCAGCTCGGTCCCGGGGCGGGACGACTGGCCCCGGTAGTGGAGAAACACGCCGTTGTCGCGGAGCTTGTAAGGCAGACCTGGCCAATAGGACACATCGCCGGTGACGTAGCGTGTCTCGCGCCAGTCCTTGGCCGTATCGGGGAGAAATGCACCGTTCAAGGTGGCCCACTCGTCGCGGCCGTTGAATCCCTGCACGATGAAATCGTTGCCCTCCCAGCGCTCGATACGCGCCTCGAGGCCGTAAGGGCCCTTTTTGATCCACGCGTATCGGGGACGAGCCCGCTTGACACGCCCCGAGAGGGTATCGTAGATGACCGTCGTGATGGTGTAGGACGCAGACCGGAATGCTTCGTACGTCGCCATCCCACCCAGCGAGTCGATCCACAGGCCCATCAGGGAATCGGCGATGACCTCAGGGGGCGAGTCAGAGGCGAAGTCTGCGGTGGGAGCCCCTCCGTCCGTGTTGCACGCTGCCACGGCCGAGGCCAAGATCACCCCGGCGACCGAACCGCTGACGCTCTTGACGGCTCGACGAGCCAATCTCATCATCTTGCTCCTACATTAGCGCTGCTGGATATTGAGCCGAAATCTAACAGAGATGTAACTGCCAAACCATGAAAAGGTTCCCCGCTTACGATCCTCCCGAGTACGTCCACTGGCAGGCCGACCCTGAGCTCGTCCGGGAGTTCGCGGAGACGTGTGAGCGCGATCCCGATCGGAAGGCCGTCGTGGATGGCCTTGGAGCGGAGCAGCGGCTCGGCCTGTATCGCGGCATGCTGCGGACGCGCCTCCACGACGTGATGCTCCAGCGTTGGGTCAAGCAGGGAGTGATATCGAAGGCGTGGTTGGCCACGGGCGAAGAGGCCACCACAGTGGGACCAGTGCATGCTCTGGACCGAGCGGTGGACGTGGTAGCGCCGATGATCCGAAATGCGGGGGCGTGCAGCGAGATGGGCATGTCCATCGCCGACATGTTGCGAGGGTACCTGGCCACGGCGGACTCCCCGTCGTCGGGGCGCGACGGGCACGTGGGGTCGTTCGAGAACAGGGTGCTGCAACCGATCTCCAACATCGGCAACATTCCACCCGTCACCGTCGGCCTGGCGCTGGCCCTGCGCATGCACGGTATCAACGGCGTAGCCCTCACGTGGGTCGGGGACGGATCGGTGAAGTCGGGGCCCACCCACGAGGCGTTCAACTTTGCGGCGGTACAACGGCTCCCCGTGATCTTCGTGATCCAGAACAACCAGGTTGCCTTGGGCACGGTCGTCGGAGCACACCACCTTCCTGGAACGTTCGACGAGTTGCACGAGGCCTACGGGATGGCCGGGTGGGCGTTCGACGGCAACAACGTGCTGGATGCGCGTGCCGCCACGAAGCTCGCGGCGGATCGCTGTCGGTGCGGCGACGGTCCGGTGATGCTCTCGGCGGAGACCTTCCGCATGGGCGGCCACGCCACGCATGACGAGCGGGAGGCGCGGGAGGTCATTCCTGCGGAGATGTTCGCGGCGTGGGGGAAGAGGGATCCCATCGGCCTGTACGAGGAGTACCTCAAGGAACACGGCACCACGGTCGACGAATTGGAGCAGGTGGAAGCTGAAGTCACCGACGAGGTGCAGCGTGCGGCGGATGAAGCACTGCAGAGCCGGGACCACAACATGCCGGCCCCGGCGTCGGCGGTGGAGGGCGTGTATGCCGGTGAGCGGTGAGGGGCCCGCGCCCCCCTTGGGGGACGCGGGGCTGCCCGTCCGGCGCTCAGCTCATGTCGCTTTATTAGAAATAGTTTCCCGTGGCGATGATGTATATGAGGATCGCCACGATGCCCACCGGCGCCAGGAATCGAATCAGGAACGTCCAAAGTCTCAGGAGGCCGAACCGAACACCTTCCGACTCGATCTCAGCCGCGGCGGCTCGCACACCCCACCGGTACCCAACGAAGATCGCCAGGCCCAGCGATCCGATGGTAAGAGAGTAGTTCCCAAATACGATGCTCATCAGCGTGAGAAAATCGGGTGCCGCCCCGGGCAGGTCCGAGAAGAACGCAACTGCGCCGGACGCCAAAGCCGAGGGGACGCCAATGAGGAACGTCACGAGGCCGATTGCCGCCACGGCTTTGCCGCGTGGCCAACCCCACTCGTCAATGACATACGAAACGGGAACCTCGAGTAATGAGATTGTGGAGGTCAGGGCCGCGATTGCTAGAAGCAGGAAGAAGGCGGCGCCGAACAACTGGCCCGCCGGCAGCTCTGCGAAGAGCGTCGGGAGAACTTGGAACACGAGGCCGACGCCGGACGAAGGGCTCAACCCGGCGTGGAACAGGGCGGGAAAGATGATCAGCCCAGCGAGCAGCGCAACGAGGGTGTCAAAGAAGCAGATGATCCCCGCGGAGGTTCCGAGATTGATGTCCTTCGATACATAGCTTCCGTACGTGATCATGGCGCCCATGCCGAGGCTGAGCGAGAAGAACGCCTGCCCGAGCGCCGCCGGAAAGGTCTGGGCAGAGATCCGAGAGAAATCTGGCGCAAGGTAGAACTCCAAACCTGCGCCAGCACCCGATAGGGTAACCGACCGGATCGCCAACAGAATCAACAGGCCAAAGAGGATCGGCATCAAGATCTTGGACACGCGCTCAATGCCGCCGGACACACCTCGCCACACGACCAACGAGGTGATGGCGAGGAATGAGAACAACAGCCCCAGGCCGGCGACCGGACTGCCGACCAAGCCGCCGAAGATCGCCTGCGATTCTTCCGCCGTAATGGTTTGCGAGAAGCTGCCGGTCACCGTCTTGAAGAAGTAACCGACGGTCCATCCCGCGATCACACCATAGAAAGATAGAATGGCGACGCCGGTGATGACGCCGACCAAGCCAACCAGCTTCCAGAGCGTCCCGGGGGCGGCTGCCTCGAACGCCCCGACGGGGTTTCGGTGCGTGTGGCGTCCGAGGGCTAGTTCCGCCAGCATCACGGCCGCACCGATGAGGAACACAAAACCCAGGTAGATGATGACAAAGGCGGCGCCGCCCCCGTCCCCCACGACGTAGGGGAACCGCCAAATGTTACCTAGCCCGATGGCCGAGCCGACGGCCGCCAGGACAAAGCCGGCGCGACTGCCCCACGAATCGCGTTGAACCGAGCCGTTCGGTGATGTCATGTATAGTCCCTTGCGCAAAAATCGCCCTTACATATAAGACAAATCGGTCCCATGTCTAGGTTCCGGCGCGCTTTCGACGTCGGGTTGCTGGAAGGAGATCTACGATGTGGCGGGAGCACGCCGGCAGGGTGACTAACGTCCCAACCTGAGTCCCGCCGCCGACGCCTGCGCCGATGGCTGGAGGGTTCTCGCGGGGGCCGCGATGGCGTCCCACGCGGCTTCGATGACCTGCTTGGGGGCGGAATGCTGGGCCGCCCACTCCTGGGCTGCCACGCGTTCCAACATGAGTCGCACGAGCTGGAGCCAGACATCGGTCCAGAGGTAGGCCGGGCCCGGACGTATCTCGTTGGAGGCCTTTCCCGACGCGACCACTTTCTCCAACTCGACCCTCATCTGCTCATAGGCCTCGCGGCTTTTCTCATCGAGCAGTCCCGTCGGCGGCGATACGAACACCAGCTTCACCAGCGGAGGGTCTTGAGCCGCCACGTCACCCCACCGGTCGGCAACATCGTTCATTCGATCCCGGCATGACGATCTGGCCGGCGTCTGCTCCACGATCTGGGTGAACATCCGAACCGCGCCACGATAGATCTCGTTGAGCAACTGTTCCTTGCTCGTGAAGTGACGGTAGATGGTCCCCTCGGCCACGCCGGCCTTGTGGGCCACCTGGGGTGTCGTACTCGCGTGATATCCCTGCGTTGTGAAAAGGTCCAGCGCAGCACGAACGAGTCGCTCGCGAGTGTTCTTCGGATCGCGGCGTCGTGGCTTAGGGGTCGATTCGACTGGTGCGAACGGATTTGGAGTGTGAGGCATCACTCGGCAAGTATAACTCGCCCGTGTCACGGGGTGTCAATGGTTCCGTCCTACCGCCCAAACCGTAGGTCTTCTATGTTTCGTCTGCAGCGATCCACCGTTAACGACACCAACGAGCACCAATGACGGATCTGGATTTTCGCTCCATTTGGGAAAACGACGCCATTCCCTACGAGGAATTTGTCGAGACGACAGAAAAAAACGAGTCCTTGTGGAGGGGCGTCTACAGGACCGCTCGAATTCCTGACTGGGCATACGAGATGGCATGCCAGCACGGGCCGGGCGTGAAGCTCCTGGCCATCTTGGAAGACTGGTGTGGGGACGCGAGCAACACGGTTCCCGTCTTGGCACGGCTCGGCCACGAGGCGAATTGCCTCGACATGAAGGTGATCCGCCGGGACGAGCACCCCGACGTGATGGATCGGTATCTCACGAGCGGATCCAGGTCCATCCCCATCGTCATCGTGCTGGATCAGGATTACGGGGAATTGGGCCACTGGGGGCCTCGTCCCGCCGAGATCCAGCAGTGGGTGATGGAGCACAAGGACACAATGCCGGCCAAGGAGCGGCATCCCATCGTCCGGCGCTGGTATGCCAAGGATCGGGGTGCAACGACGCTCAGGGAGGTGTTGGGGATACTGAAGTGAGCAGCTTCCCTAGAACGTCCATCGAGTATGAAAATCGGACTCGATGCCGTCGGGGCCGACCCCCACCGTGAAACCGACGATGCCCGCCCTCCCGATCTGGATGATCAAGCCCGTACCTCCCCCCACCTTGAGATCCTCTGTGGTCAGGCGGAAATCCTCGGTTTCGAAGACCCGCCCGGCATCCAGGAACCCCACCAGGCTGATGCGATACAGCGTCGGAATGGCGGAGAGGGTGTACCGCGCCTCCAGGTTTCCGAAGAGCTTGTCCCTACCCAGGAATCGGTTTCCGGGCAGGGCGCGGTGGGTGGCGCTTCCGCCCAGGCCCTCGTAGAAGCGGGTCCCGCCCTCGATGAGGTAGTACGAGCCGAACCGGGGCGTTCCTCCCATCACCTGGCCCACGGCGCGGGCCGCCACCGTGAACAGAGGATTGGGAGACCAATACCCCTGGGCGTTCACGGTCGATCGGGTGTACGTGAGATCCCCGGCGATGCCGGCGTCGGCGACGCCCACCCCGGCACCCACGACGATGCCGTTGGTGGGGGCCACTTCGTCGTCACGCGTATCCACCACCAGGCCGATGCGAGCGGACACGTCGTTGGTGGCCACCCCCATCGTGGGATCGTTGGCCAAGTCGATAGCAAAGAGACTGGGACCTTCCGGTTGTGTCACCTGCCAGCGGTCCACTTTCACACCGCCGACGATGCGCAGCGGACCAATTAAGTCGCGCTGCACTTCGGCCCGAAAGATGTATTGCGTCCGGATCGCCCGGTAGAAATCCGGCTGGTCGTCTGTGACGTTGTCCGTATCGAAGACCGTTTGGTTCCCGAGGCCGAAGTAGTTGTCCTTGGCGCGCCGCCGGGCCACAAAGCCGGCGCTGAAACGCCATCCGTTGGAGAGCCCGGGTGCGCGGGCCTCGAGCTTGATGAATCGACTTCCCGACGTGGAGAGCTGCCCGTCGACCGAAAACGAGATCCTGTACGGATGTGGGTTGAGGAAATCGGCGCTACGCAGCGGCTGGACGATGGCGTAGTACGCACCGCCGGTGAGCCCTTCGATGGGCGTGTAGAACACCTTCGGGTAGAAGACGTCGAACCAATAGTCCGCGTCCAGATCTAATCCGCCGCCCGAGGAAGCCTGAGCCGTTACGCGCGTTCCAACAGAGAGCAGCAGTGCTGCAAGGAGAATCGTCCGCAACTAATCCCGCTCGTACAGGTAAGGGAGATCCCGGTGGGTCGCGGCCTCTCCGTCGTAGGCCGCGTAGCGCCCTCCGGACCAGATCGTTCCCGCACCGATGTCGCCGTTCTTGTTCACCGCATAGAAAGTGAGACCGAATCTCGGGCGCCCCCGGTCGTCGAGGAGACGGGGTTCGGTGTTGGCGACCACCCGCCGGAGGGTTTCCAGCGCGGCATCGGTGGGGCTCATTCCGCGCCGCATGTTGTCGACGGTCAAGAACGCACCGCACACCTTGATGTTCGCCTCGCCTCGCCCGGTGGATCCCGCCGCGCCGATGTCGTTGTCGGTGTACTGCCCGGCGCCGATGAGCGGTGAATCGCCGACCCGCCCCGGGATCTTCCATGAGAGACCGCTCGTGGTCGTCACCGACGAGATGTCTCCGTTGCTGTTCACCACGTTCATGTTGATGGTGCCGGTCTCCCGGTGGACGAGCTGCCCGTCGTCCGGCACGTTGATCCAGTCGTCGTCCGGGCCACGGTTGGCGCGCCACCGGAGCCATCTCTCTCTCGCCTTGTCGGTGAGGAGCTCTTCCTCATTAAAGCCGTAGGAGAGCGCGAACCGCTTGGCGCCCTCACCCACCAGCATGATGTGGTCCGTGTACAACAAGACGTACTTGGCTACCACGCTCGGTGTCTTGATCCCTTCGAGGGCTCCTACCGCCCCGGCCCGTCGCGTGGGGCCGTGCATGCAGGAGGCATCCAGTTGGACGACCCCCTCTTCGTTGGGCAGGCCTCCGTAGCCGACCGACGTGTCTTCGGGGTCGAGCTCCTGGGTTTTGACGCCCTCGATGGCGGCGTCGAGGGTGTCCATGCCCTGTGCCAACAGCCGGCCTGCCAGCTCGACACCCCGGAGACCGTTGCCCGACGCCACCGCCACGTTGCCCGCCGCCCGGCGGGTGTGAACAGCGGGAAAACCTGTCTCGGCCGCGAGGGGTCGGCTCAGGGTTGCACCGGCGGCCACGCCGGTGGCGGCGCCGAGGAATTCACGACGAGAGAGTGAATCCGACACGATGTACCTCCTTCATCTGGGCTCACCTGCAGGGACTCGGGATTTAATCGGACACCCTGTGAGCGTCAACTTGCCTGGCCCTCCGACGTCACCTACGTTGACCCCGACGTCTTTCGAGGCCCCGCCTCCGGAGCCCATGCCCGAGACCGACAACCAGCCCGAATCCGTGGCGGTCCGCTATGCGGCCTTCGTGAGCGCCGTCCTCCTCATCGGCGGCGGGCTCTTGGTTGCCCTCGGAACCGGCGTCGTCGGAACGCTGGTGCTCCGAGCCGGTGCCGCTGTTGCCGTCATCACCGGGGTGTTGTTTTTGGTCCTCAAATTCCTGGCCGTCCCATCGGCGAATACCCTGATGGGGTTCCTGGGAGCCCAATCCGGCTCCAGCACGCCGACTCTCAAGGGGTACTCTGCCATCGAGGCGCTGGCGGCCCAGGGGCGCTACCAAGAGGCGGCCAAGGCGTACGAGAGGGAGATCGCCGCGGACCCGTCCGACGTGGAAGCCCGATCCCGCCTCGCCCAGCTCCTCGTCGATCACCTCGAGGACCCAATCGGCGCGGCCCGGGCTCTGGCGGAGGCCCGAGACCGAGCCGGCGACGAGCGCCACCGAGTGGGTTACGCGTTGCGATTGGTCGATCTCTACAGGAGTCGTCTTCGTGATCGAGGCAAGGCGATGGTGGAGCTTCGCCGCCTCATCGACACGTCTCCCCAGTCCCCACATCTCGACGGCGTTCGTCGCGAGCTGGCGGACTTGATCGAGGAGATGCGGTCGGAGCAGAACGGCGATCCCCAGTGAGCACGGAACCGCCCCTCGTCTCCATCGTGCTTCCGGTGTTCAACGAGCTGGAGAACGTTGGCCCCCTCGTTGCGGAGATCGATGCGGTGTTTGCGGCCGAGTCGTACGAGATCGTGGCCGTCGATGACGGGTCCACCGACGGCTCCCTGGAGGAGCTGAACCGCCTGGGCAACGCCACCTCCAGACTTCGCGTAGTGGGCCTCGAGACCCACGCGGGGCAGAGTGTTGCGCTGGCGGCGGGATTCGACGCGGCCCACGGCGAGTGGATCCTGACCATGGACGCCGACGGGCAGAATGCGCCGCGAGACGGCCTCAAGCTGCTGGACGTGGTGCGCGGTCCCGGCCCGGCCACGGCGGCGGTCGGGTACCGGGCCCGACGGGTCGACACGCGATGGAAGCGGTTCCAAAGCCGGATTGCCAATCGGGCGCGGGATCTCATCACCGGCGACCAGGTGCGGGACACGGGGTGCTCGCTGAAGGTGATACCCCGGGATGGACTCCGCAGGGTCCCGAGATTTCAGGGGATGCACCGGTTTCTGGCGACACTCCTGCGCTGGGCCGGCGAGCACGTGGTGGAGGTGGAGGTCGGGCACCGGCCCCGGTGGCACGGCCGTACCAAGTACGGAATGTGGGACCGCCTCCGGGTCGGGTTGCAGGACGCGTTCGGGGTCAGGTGGTTACTCAAACGGCGCATCGTGTATCGGATCGCGGAGGTCCGGAGAACGGTGTAGCCGCAAGGTTACTTTAGAAAGCTGCACGTTCCCCTTTTCCCCGGCTCTCGTGTTAGTTTCTGTGCCTCGATTTAGTTAAGGAATTTTCGGATGACGACACCTTTCGGCCGTTTCTTCCTCCCCGGACCGACCGAGGTCCACCCGGAGGTGCTTGCCGCGATGACACGCCCCATGATCCCGCACCGGGGTCGTGCGATGACCGATCTCCTGGCAGGAATGCAAGACGGACTGCGGTCCATCTTCCGCACCGAGGGACGTCCGATCGTGGGAACGTGCGCGGCCACGGCATTTATGGAGATGGCCATCCGGTCGGGGGTCCGTCATCGGGTGCTCTCACTCGTGAGCGGCGCATTCGGGAAGCGATTTGCGGCGATCGCCCAGGCGTGTGGCCGTGACGTCGTGACGCTGGAAGTCGCTCCGGGTCAGACAGTGGAGACCGACATGCTTCGGGACGCGATGACCCGAAGTGACGCGGACGCCGTAACGTTGGTGCATTCCGAGACGTCAACCGGAGCTCTGGCTCCCCTCGAGCAGCTGGCGGAGGTGGTGCACGAGTTTGACGACGTGATGCTCCTCGTAGACGCGGTGACATCGATGGCCGGCTTGCCGGTGGAGACGGACGAGTGGAAGCTCGATTTCGTGCTGACCGGGGCACAAAAGGCGCTGGCACTGCCTCCGGGTTTGGCGCTGGCGGCCCACTCGGAGCGGATGCTGGAGCGCGCCAAGAAGGTGCCCGAGCGAGGTGGATACCTGGACCTGGTGGCGTATGCGGACGCTGCGGAGAATCACCAGCCGACCAACACGCCGGCGATATCCTTGTATTATGCCCTCGACGTACAGCTGAAGCGCATCGAAGCGGAAGGCGGCGTGGAGGCGCGGTGGAAACGCCATGGGGACATGCTCGAGACCGTTGAGCGATGGTTGGAGGATCGCGGTACGGATCTCGGCCTGAGTTACCTGCCCGCCAAGGACCGGCGGAGCTGGACTGTTTCCTGTCTCAAGATTCCCGAAGGACAGAGCGGACGTGTGATTCGCGACCGGCTGGCCGACCGGGACTGGACGATTGCCACGGGCTACGGTGAGCTGAAGAAGTCCACGATTCGGATCGGCCACATGGGAGATCATAGCGTAGCCGCTCTGGATGAGCTCCTGGCGGAGTTGGAGGAGGTGGTCGCATGACGTTCGTCGTCGTCGTGGCGGACACCGTCGACGAGCAGGGCGTTGAATTGCTCCGGCGGGAACCGCACTTCACCGTGGTGTCCACGGTTGGTGAGCCGGAACGGCTCCCAGAGGAGTTGTCTCGCGCCCATGCGCTCTTGGTTCGGTCGTCGACCCAGGTGACTGGGGAGCTGCTGGCAGGAGCACCGCTCCTGCGCGTGGTGGGGCGCGCCGGGATCGGCGTGGACAATATCAACGTGCAGGTGGCGACGCGGCTTGGGATTGCCGTGATCAATGCCCCCGGCGCCAACACGGTGAGCGCGGCGGAGCACGCGTTTGCCCTGTTGCTGGCACTCGTCCGCCGGGTGCCCTGGGCGTGGGCGAGCATGCAGCGGGGGGAGTGGGACCGGAAACGCTTCGGCGGAACGGAGCTCCGGGGCAAGGTGTTGGGTCTCGTGGGTCTCGGTCGCATCGGGGCTCACGTCTCGGGAATTGCCCGGGCGTTCGGCATGGAGGTGCTCGCCTTCGATCCGGTGTTGTCGAGTGGCCGGGCAAAGCAACTCCAGGTTCAGCTCGTTGAACTGGACCCTCTGCTGGAGCAGGCCGACGTCGTTTCACTCCATGCGCCGATCACGGATCACACCCGCCACCTCATCAATCGTGAGCGTCTGTCGCTCATGAAACCGACTGCGGTCGTGATCAATACGGCCCGGGGCGGCTTGGTCGATCCCGACGCGCTGTGCGAAGCCCTCGAGAACGGCACGCTGGCCGGTGCCGCCCTCGACGTGTTCGAACCGGAGCCGCTGGCGGAGGATTCGCCGCTCCGAGCGTCTGACAAGATCATTCTCACCCCTCATCTGGCCGCGTCGACCCAAGAGGCCCAGACTCGGGTGGCGGTGGAAATCAGTCGATCGGTGCGGGATGCTCTGCGCACGGGAGACGTGGGTGCGGCGGTGAACGTCCCCGGGGTGGCGAGCGACGTGTTGGCCCGGTCGCGAGACGCCCTGGACCTTGCCAGGCGCATCGGCGGGGTGGCGGCGGTCCTGGGGCGCGGCCCGGTCCAGGCCGTGGAGGTCGACTACGGAGGTCGCGACGACGGCGCACCTAAGCCCGTGATGTTGGCGGCCCTCGAAGGCGTGCTGCGGTCCATCGGGGTCGACTCGGTGAGTCTCATCAACGCCGCGATGGTCGCAGAGGATCGTGAGATCTCCGTGCACCGGCGCATCGGAAAGCCCGAGGCCGGTTATGAGACGACGGTCGGGGTGACCGTGGAAACGCCGGACCGAAAGGCGTCCGTGGTGGGGGCGTTGGTCGGCGACAAGGCCCGCATAATCCGCATCGACGGCTACGCGGTGGACATCGCGCCGGCCGGCAACCTCCTCATCCTCAAGAACAAAGACGTCCCGGGCGTCATCGGACAGGTGGGCACGATGCTGGGGAGCGTCGACATCAACATCGGATTCTTCCACGAGTCGCGACTCGACGGTGCCGGAGCGGGGGCCTTGGCCGCGGTCGCCGTGGACCAACCACCGTCCCAGGCGCACATGGCGGAGCTGGAGGCGTTGCCGGAGGTTCTCGAGGTATCGTTGGTGAGGCTCGGTAACGGTGTCTAGAGTTGGGCTGGAGCGCCGCCCCGACGAAGGCGAAACGAGCTCACGTCGGCGGTGAGGCGTTCGGCCACCGAAGCGAGCTGTGCTGCCGATCCGGCGATCTCTTCGGTTGACGCGGTTTGCTGCTCGGCGGACGCCGCAATCTCCTCTGCCGCGGCCAAGAACGACTCCGTGCGGCCCGAAATCTCCTTCAACTGCTTGGCGATGTCCTCGACGAGCTGTTTCGCCTGACCTGCAGCCTCCGAGGTCTCCTCGGTCCACTCCTGATTTCCACCGGCGGACTCGGCCACGTCTTCGAGGCCTTCGGCCGCCGCCTGGGCGATCTCCTGGACTGAGACGCTTCCGGCGGCGATGCCTTCGAATCGGGCGCGGGTGCGCTCGACGTTGGCCAGCACCTTGGCGACCGTTTCGGACGTCATGGTGGCGGCTCGGGCGGCCTGGGTTGCGAGCTTGCGCACTTCATCGGCGACCACGGCAAATCCCCTACCCTCGCCGCCGGTCGCCCCGGCGCGGGCCGCTTCGATGGACGCGTTGAGGGATAGCATATTCGTCTGCGTGGCGATGGCCTTGGCCTGGCCCACGAACGTTTGGATCTCTTGGGACATCTCCGACAACACCTGGGCGTCTTCCAGCCCTTTGGCGATGTCGTCGGTCAACTTGGTGAGGTCTTCGCTGCTCTTGAGCAAGAGCCGCCGGTGGTACTTGGCGACATTCTGGAGTTCGGCGAGCCGCGAGGCGATTTCGAGGATCCGCGTCGAGTCGCCCGTCGCGTGTTGGATCATGCTCGTCTGGTCCGCCGCCTGGGCGGAGAGGTGCTGGCACGTCTTCGACATCTCGTGGGTGGAAGCGGACATCTGTTGTGTGCTGGCCGAGATCTCCTCGGCCATCGCCGCTGATTCATCCGCCGAAGAGTGAATCGCGCCGACCAACCCCGTGAGGGCGCGAACCATCTGGTTGACGGAGCTGACGAGGTCGTGGACCTCGTCATCGTGTCCCTCTTCGCTCACCGTTTCGATGGTGAGGTCTCCCTCGGCAATCCGCCGGGCGATGGCCCCGGCCGCCTGCACCGGCTTGGTGATGCGTGCGTCGAGCCAACTGGTGAGGGTGAGGAGCACGATGAGGGAGACAGCGACCATGACCCCGCCGGTGACATAGCCGGAGTTACGCACGGCCGCCACCGGGGCCCCGGCGGTGGCGGTGAGCTCCCGGGCGAGAACCCACCACGTGCCGTTCTCGGTGGGGACCGAAGCCACCAGCTCCTCGAACCCATCGGCGGCTCGTGCCTGGGCCACCTCGGGCTGTTCCGTCCGGGGGATGGCGTCGGCGTCCGACGTCAAGCCGAGGAGGAGCTCGGCATCCGGAGAGACGATCAACCGCCCCAGCGAATCGACGACCTCCACCCGCAGCGCCAGGTCCTCCCCCTCTCCGTTGAGGGACCTCGCCAACGGAGAGAGGTCGATGACCCCCTTGAGGACTCCAAGCGTCGCCCCGTCCTCCGGCCCGATGATGGCCACGGAGTACTCGAGGGCCACTACCGCTGCGGATTCGTCCAGCGCCGGATCGGCTTGGAACGAACCGTCGGTCAGGGCACGCTGCCACCACTCTTCATCGGACTGCACGAAGTCCGACGTCTGGTTGGTGACCTCGACGTTGAGCCCGTTGCGCTCGGTGAAGAAGATCTCCGCGAAGTCCGATTGGTCCCGGAATTGGACGAGATAGTCGCCGACCGCCGGCGCCGTCCCGAGAGAGCGACTGGCCTCGAAGCGTCCCTCCAGCTCGTCCAGGGAGAACCGGACGAGGCCCCGTCGCTCCACGTCGTCTCCGGCGGCCCGGGCGGCGGCGGCGATCTCCGGCATCTGGGCGAGCAACTCGACGTCCGTGCGGCGTTCGTGCAGGTACTGGGTGACGACGGTAGAGGCACGAAGGGCGTCGACGATGAGGCCGTCGGCGATCCCCCGCTCCATCTCGGCCGTGGTGTTCCGTGTCGTGAGCACGGTGATGAGGCCGATGACCACGACGGCGACGGGTGCCCCGACCAGGAGGACGGTTCTACGGAGCTTCGAGGCGGATCCAGGCATGAGCGGCAAACCTACGGAAGGCTGTCATAGGGAGCAAGCTGTTATAGATTATCGCGACCATGAACGAACTTGTACAAGCACCAGGGGCGTACGACCCGAAGGCCGTCGAGGCCAAGTGGCGTGAGCGGTGGGAGGAGAGCCGCACCAACGCCACCGATCTCGATCACCCGGGTAAGCCATACTTCAACTTGATGATGTTCCCCTATCCGTCTGCAGAGGGGCTCCATGTGGGGAACGTGTTCGCGTTTGTCGGGGTGGATATTCACGGCCGCACCCGGCGGCTTCAGGGTTTCGACGTGTTCGAGCCTTTGGGCTTCGACGCCTTCGGGATCCACTCGGAGAATTATGCCCTGAAGGTCAACACCCACCCGGGACAGCTCATTCCCCAAAACATCAGGCGGTTTCGCGAGCAGCTGAAGCGGGTGGGATTGATGATCGATTGGGACCACGAGCTCTCCACCACGGACCCGGCATACTACAAGTGGACGCAGTGGATTTTCCTGCAGTTGTTCAAGGCAGGTCTCGCGGTCAAGAAATCGGCGCCGGTCAATTGGTGCCCGGAGTGCAAGACCGTGTTGGCCAACGAGCAGGTGATCGACGGGTTTTGCGAGCGGCACCCTGACGTCAAGGTGCACCAGCGGTTTTTGGAGCAGTGGTTCTTCGCCATCACGAAGTATGCGGCTCGGCTTCTCGAGAACCTCGAAACGCTCGACTGGTCTGACTCCACGCGACTCATGCAAACGAACTGGATCGGCGCGTCGAAGGGAGCCGATCTGGAGTTTCCCACGCCGACCGGTGATCCCATTCGGGTGTTCACCACGCGGCCCGACACCGTGTTCGGTGCGACGTGGGTGGTGCTCGCACCGGAACATCCGATGGTCGAGTCCCTCACGGCGGCAGAGCAGCGGGCCGATGTCGAGGCGTACCGCCGTCAGACCGCGGAGATGGATATCGTCAGCCGCAAGGTGGGCGACAAAGAGAAGACGGGTGTGTTCACCGGATCCTACGCGCGGAACCCGGCCACCGGAGAAGACATCCCGATTTGGGTGGCGGACTACGTACTGATGGAATACGGCACGGGCGCCATCATGGCGGTACCGGCGCACGACGAGCGCGATTTCGAATTCGCGACGAAGTTCGACCTCCCCATCGTCAAAGTCGTCGAGCCGAACGAGCGGGGTCCTGACGGCGAACCCTTGGCGCTCCCCAACACCACCTGGGAGGGTACGCTGGTCAATAGCGGACAATTCGACGGGATGTCGGCCGGCGAAGCGGTCACCGCAATCACCGAGTGGCTCGAGAGCATCGGCGGCGGTGCCGCGAGGACGCAATACCGCTTGCACGATTGGTGCATCTCTCGCCAGCGGTATTGGGGCCCGCCGATCCCGATCATCTATTGCGACAAATGTGGCACCGTTCCGGTGCCGGAAGAGGACCTTCCGGTCGTGCTCCCGGAGACGGACGACTTTCGACCGGACGAGAGCGGGGTGTCTCCGCTGGCCAGGTTGGATTCGTGGTACCATGTGCCCTGCCCCAAGTGCGGTACGACGGCCAGGCGGGAAACCGACGTGTCCGATACATTCCTCGACTCGTCGTGGTACTTCCTGAGGTACCCGTCGACCGACTATTCGGATCGGGCGTTCGATCCCGAGTTGACGAAAAAGTGGCTTCCGGTCTCGCAGTACATCGGCGGCAACGAGCACGCCGTGCTGCACTTGATGTATTCCCGGTTCATCACGATGGCGCTGCACGACCTGGAGCTGCTGCCGTTCGAGGAACCCTATCGGTCGTTCAAAGCGCACGGGACCATCGTCCGCGACGGCGCCAAGATGTCCAAGTCGCGGGGCAACGTGGTAATCCCTGACGAGTACATCGACCGGTGGGGGGCCGACACCTTCCGCATGTATCTCATGTTCCTCGGCCCGTACCAAGAGGGGGGTGACTTCCGGGATGAGGGTATTGCCGGTATCCGGCGTTTCCTCGACAAGGTCTGGACCGCCGTGAGCGCGGCGCCGGCGAACGCCGCGCCGTTGGCTCCCACGGTGCAGCGGAAGCTCCATCAGACCGTCGGCAAGGTGACCGACGACACCGAAGGCCTGCGCTACAACACCGCGATCTCGGCGCTCATGGAGTATCTCAACACGTTGAGGAGCGAGGGCGGCGCCTCGGCCGAAGCGCTGAATCCCCTGTTGATCATGCTCGCGCCCTTCGCCCCCCACATGGCGGAGGAGTGCTGGGAACGACTCGGACATGGGGAGAGCATCTTCGACGCCACCTGGCCGGCGTACGACGAGGCCCTGGCACGGGAAGACGAGATCGAGCTCGTGGTGCAGGTGAACGGACGGGTCCGGGGACGGGTCACTGCCACCCGGGACATCACCGAGGACGACGCTCGAGCGCTGGCGTTGGGGGACGAGACCGTCAAGAAGCACGTCGACGGCAAGGAGATCAGGAAGGTGATCTTCGTGCCGGGGCGGCTGATCAACATCGTGGTCGGGTAACAGGCCGCTTCCACTGCGACCCACCGCGCCCTTCCGGCATCTATACTACCGACATGACGAACGCCGTGATCGCAGCGATCGACGACATCGCGATACAGCGAGCTAAAGCAGGTGATATCAACGCTTTAGAGCGTGTCTACCGGGCCTACGAGGGGACGGTCTACAGCCTCGCTCGGCGGATCTGCCGCTCGCCCGAGGACGCTGAAGACGCTCTGCAGGAGGCCTTCCTCGAGGTCTGCCGGAGCATCGGGCGGTTCCGGGGCTCGGGTCCCGGCAGCCTCACGGCGTGGATCAAGCGCATCGCGGCGAGCAAGGCGCTGATGAAGATCCGCCGGGAAAAGTACCGGGACACGGACGAGCTGTTTGAAGACTCGGCGCCGGCGTCGAACCCGGGGGATGAGGGCCTCCGGATGGATTTGGAGACGGTGATGCAGCGTTTATCGGATACGTCCCGAGCAGTCGTGTGGCTCCACGATGTCGAGGGATACACACACGAGGACATAGCTGAGCTGATGGGAAAGAGCGTGAGTTTTTCGAAATCCCAACTGTCGCGGGCCCACGCACGGCTTCGGAAGTGGCTTGGTGAGGAGGCGGTATGCTGATGCACTGCACAATGGAAGAGCTGTTGGCCATCCGGGATGGCCAGGGCTCCCAGACGGCGTTGCGCCACCTGGACGAGTGTGACGAGTGCTGCCACGAACTCGAACTACTGCACCAGCGCGTGGCGGCGTTGAAGGCGCTCCCGAGCCTCAGCGCCCCCCGGGACCGTTGGTCCGTGGTGCGGGACGAGGTGCTGGCGGAGCGCGGGCGTTCGCGGCGACGGTTTGGCGGTTGGTTGACGGCGGCGGCGGCAGCTTCGGTGGCGCTGGCGATCGGGGTGGGCGGCATGGTGATGCCGGCGGCGCAGGAGCCCGATCCCCTCGCGGCGTTGGTATCGGAAGCCCAGGGGTTGGAGGACGCGCTGCGCAGCCTGCGTCCGGAGACACGGGTGATCAACGGACGGACGGCTGGGGCGGTGGCGGCGCTGGAAGACCGATTGGTGTTGTTGGACGTGCGGTTTGAGGAGGCGCGCATACGACGGCTCCCGAGAGAGAGATTGGTCGTCCTGTGGCAAGAACGCATTGACTTGATGGATGCCTTGGTAAACGTCCACGCGAGACCGGTCACGTTGATTGGATTTTGACGGTCTGGAGTGGCAAGAGGAGCTGGATACAAATGAGAAAATCGAGATTTTTATTGACGGTCACTGCCCTGATGGTGGGATTCGGTGTGCTGCCGATGGCCGCTCAGGAGCAGGAGCAACGTCGTGAGCTGGAGCGCCGGCTGCAGGAGCTCCGGGATCAAATGCGAGAGGTTGAGAGCCAGCTTCGTGAAATGCGCGGTCCGGAGCGTTTCTGGGGCGGCGTCGTCACGTTTTCGAGCAACCGGGCCCAGCTCGGCGTGTTCGTCCAAACCGAGGCGGATCCTGAGACCGACGCCATCGGTGCGCTGCTCCAGTCCGTGACGGAAGGGGGCGCCGCGGAGGAGGCCGGGCTGCAGGATGGGGACATCATCATCTCGTTCGACGGTGAGCGGTTGGCGGGACGCTATCCGGCCGCCGATCCCGACGAGTCCGAGCCGGCAGCAAAGCTGATCGACCTCATCGGGGACAAAGAGCCCGGCGATGAGGTGACCCTCGAATATCAACGGGATGGCCAGACCCACAGCACGGTGGTGACCCTGGCCGAGCAGGACTCCTGGTTCCGGACCTACTCCGGTCCGGACTTCGAAATCGTCGGGCCCAGCCGGCCCAACTTAGTGCCGCCGCCGGACATACGGCTCTTTACCGACACCGGTCGGCGCGGCCTTACCGTGTTTTCCATGTTCGGCGATCGCTGGGCTGACATCGAGTTGGTGAGCCTGAACGAGGAGCTGGGCCGCTACTTCGGAACGACCGAGGGCCTCCTGGTGATCAATCCCCCGGAGAAGGAGGAGATCCCCCTTCAGGCCGGAGACGTGATTCTGAGCATCGACGGTCGGGAGCCTGGCACACCCTCCAGGGCCCTGCGGATCATCCGGTCATACGAGGAGGGCGAGACCATCAACCTCCAGATCATGCGGGATCAGAGCCGAACCACGGTCTCGTACGTGGTGCCGGAGCGAGAAGACAACTGGTCCCGATTCGACGGCTGGGAGCGCCGAGAGCCGGAGTTGGAGGTGCCACACCTGGAGCTGGACGTCCCTGATCTGGAGCTGGAGCACCTCCTACTTCCCGGCGTCCCGCATCTGGAATTGGAGCATCTCGAGCTCCTGGACCCGCCCCATGTGGAGCTGCTCGCCCCGAACTTGGAGCTGACCGTGCCCCACCTGGAGCTGGTCCACCCCCGTCGGATCGGGCGGATCGACTAGGAAGCCTACTTCTGGCCGTCGAAAAAGGGGTGACTGCGGGTCACCCCTTTCTTGTGTGGTGGGCCCGGCATGGAAGCCGTCTTATCGATACCAAAACATAGTCAGGCGTGGTCAAGCTCACCGCGGAGCATCGTTATCCGCTCGATCGTCTGTTGGCCGATCGTCTTGACGATCGGCAATGAAGCGGTCTCTCCGCCCAACCCTGCAGAGACATCGGGCCACGCACGTTCGAGCCGGTGGGCCATGCCTCGTGCCGTAGCGGCAACCGTGTTCATCTTGATCTCGAGGGCTTGTGCCATGCGCTCCCAGTGGCGCCGTTTGACGTAGGCATACCTCCGCTCGCCACCGATGGCCATCGCGGCCTTCCGGCTGAGCCCCTTGTACACCGCCGTGGACACGATATCGTAGAACGGCGCAAGTCGGAGCCCCGCGTCGATGTACAGCATCGCCAGGTTCTTCGCATGGGCATCCTCGTTGCCCATCAGGTAGTTGAACACCACCCACTGGAGCAACGCGTGGAGGTCGGCGACCGGGAGGGCGCTGTGCCGGCGTATGACCTCGGCGCACGTGGCCAGCCCCGGGCCGCCGTCCGCCTCGTACTTGTGCTGGGGCAGTGTGCCCGTCATTTGGCAGAAATCTTCTTGATGTAGTCGCTCCACATTGTCCGCCCCAGCCGTGCGATCGAACCGTTCTACGGCAAGCACCGGAATGCCCGCGTCAACGATCGCCGCGTCTGGAACCGGCAGCCGAACCGCCCGGGCAAGTCGCATGCAGTAGTACTCGTTCTCGACGAGGTGCGAAAAACCCAACCGGGTCCGTTTCAGAATGTGCGTGGTTGGTGCACCGGCCACACCAAGGGCCCAGCCGTCATCCTGCGATCGCAGTGTCAGTTTGGGTTGCGCGCCAGCCAACGACAACCGGCCTTCCCGTTGGAGCGCGAGGAGTCCGTCTTCCGATGGTGCGGCGAACGCATCACGGAACTCTTCGGGGGTGAGGCGCCGGTATGCGGGCGGGGTGGGTGGCGCCGCGCCGGCGGGCCAGATCGAAACGGCCCCGGCACACTCGCCGCCGATGGCCCCCAGGAGTCCCGCGGTGTTCTCGCGCGCTGTTCGGACGGCGGCGCCGGCGAGACGCCGGTATTCGTCTTCCGGGAGCAGGTTCTCAAAGAACGGTCGGGCCGTCTCGTCCGGATAGGGCGCTTCCTGTTTGGGGAGCCGGACGGAGATCGGGAGGAGTGATGCGTCGGGCAACGCGGCGGGGTCATACTGGAACGACAACCGCCCGCGGTCGCTGGTCAACACCCCGGCTCGCTGGTCAAAGAGATACACCTCGTAGACCGACACGCTAGCGGCTCCACTCGGTTGCGGCAGTCGGTGGCGATCCCGACTCCACCGTTCTCGTCTCGACCACCAACTCCAGCCCCAACCCATGGAGCACCTTGAGGACCGTGTGAATGCTCGCGTGCCGTCGGCCGTGCTCGAGCTCGATCAAGAAACGCCGACCGATGCCCAAGAACCCGGCGGCCTCGGTGAGGGTGAGCCCCGCCTCGGCGCGTCGGGCGCGGATGAGCTTGCCCAGATCTGTGGGGTTTTGGATAGACCAACGTGTCGCAGTCACCGTATCTCCAAATAGTTCCCTAAAAGGAACTATAACCCTTTCGGCCGAGCTCATCAAGCGAATAGTTCCCTATAAGGAACTAGCTCGATGGTGAGTGCCGATGGTAGTCAATTAGTTCCCTATAGGGAACTCTGACGGTGTCGGTATTCGACGCCACGGCTTGCACCTTGAAGTCGCACGATATATCTTACTCGATATATCGACACGACATATCGCACCGATATATCGTCTAGTGGAGAATAGGAGGTTCACATGAATTACCGAGGAGATTTTTGGTTCGGATTCGATCCCTGCGATTGGGGCCGGGGTCGGCGGCGGGGGAGGCACCGTGGTCGTCGCCAATGGTTCGGATCCGGCGATATG
The DNA here is from genome assembly GCA_039588255.1 of Gemmatimonadota bacterium. GTDB lineage: Bacteria > Gemmatimonadota > Gemmatimonadetes > Gemmatimonadales > GWC2-71-9 > B3T1B10. The sequence continues at coordinate 49,306 of JBDHAF010000014.1, forward strand.
AAGTACGTGATACTCAAGCTCCTCAGAGACAAGCCGATGCACGGCTATGAGGTTATGAAGGCCTTGGAGGACCAGACCCACGGCTGGTACAGGCCGTCACCGGGCACGGTCTATCCGACGCTGCAGTGGCTCGAGGATGAGGGGCTGGTCGAGTGCGAGGAACGGGACGGGAAAAAGGTCTACACCATCACCGACGCCGGGCGAGAATTTCTCGACGAGAACAAGTCCAGCGTGGAGGACATCTTCGACCGCATCGACGAGATGATCGACCGCTTCGTCGGCAATCCGATGCCGGACGTCAATCGCGCCGTCGGCAAGCTGGTGGCGCAGGCGTACCGGAGCTCGTGGCAGCTGCGGGACGACGCGGAAAAGCGCAAGAGAATTGCGGAGGTACTCGAAGAGGCGCTGAAGGAGTTGGAGGCGCTGGCGACCTGAGCCGAAACTGCGAAGGGGGAGGCCTGACCTCCCCCCCAACGCATCACGCCTCTCGGTGTCGGGCACGCAATTCCTCGAGCGCACCCTTCACATAGTTGCGAGTCATTTCCTTACGCCACGCCAACCCGAAGTCCGTGTTGTCCATCGGCTTCGCGGGTTTGAACGCCGCCTGTGCGGCCGCAGCAATGGCGTCGTCGTTCAGGTCGCTGTCGATGATCGCCTCCCCCGCTGCGGAAACGAGCTTCGGCAAACTCGCGACGCCGCCCAGCACGATGCGTGCGTCTTGCACAGTGTCACCGTCCCATGCGACCCACGCCGCAACCCCCAACACGGGGAAATCGAACGACCCTCTCCGGCGCAGTTTCCAGTAGGTGGCGTCCCATCCGTTTGTCGCGGGGAGCCGTACGTCGGCGAGGATTTCGTCACGCTGCTTCGTGAGATACTCGATCCCGTCGTCGTTGTAGAAACCGCTGGCGGCCACCTGTCTCTCTCCGCCGGGGCCGACGAGGGTGTATTGGGCGTCGAGTGCTGCCATCACTGGAGCCAGATCCGTCGAGGAAACTGCCCAGCACCGTGGACTGCTCGGCGCAACCCAACATACGTCGCCGTCCTTCTTCATACAGAAGTCGATGCACTTACGCCACTCGTAGGACTGGTTGTAGTAGTTGCAGCGAGTGTCCAAACAGAGGTTGCCGCCTACGGTCCCCATGTTGCGCAGCAACGGTGTCGCAATCAGCTTGGCGGCCCTCGTGACGACCGGATAGTGCTGCGCGAGCGCCGCGTGGGTTTCGACTTCGCTCAACGTAACTCCGGCACCGATCGCAGCGCCTTCACCGGCGTTCAAAGTCACGTGGCGCAGGTCGTCCAGGCCGTTGAGGGAGATGACCGTCTTCGGCTCCTGGTGCCGCCGCTTCATGTTGGGATACAGGTCCGTGCCGCCGGCCACGTACATCCCGTCGGGACCCGCGTCGGCCTTCATCCGGAGCGCCTCGTCGATCGACGTGGGTTGGAGGTACGTGAACCGCGGGAGCCTAAGCATCCGGGGACCTCGTTCCACGGTCTCGGCGTGCACAGGGTGCCGACAAGTCCCGCGGCGCGCGTTGGTGCAGCGCACGGGACGTGGGGTGGGCGGTGCGGGGGCGCCAACCGCAGCGCGCCCAAGGGAATGTCGGCATTCTGTGCAGACGACGCAGATCAAGGCGCATGTGAGGGCGAAGCGTTCCGGTCGTCCCGCAGCGCGCGTCAGTGCAGCGCTTTGGGTGTGGGGCCGGAGGTGCGGGGGCGCCAACGGCAGCGCGCGCCAGGGACGACCAGGATGCGAGGCCACTCCTGCAGCGAACTGCAGCGCGCGAATAGGACGACCGGAATGCGAAGCCAACGTTGGTCGAGACGGTCGGCATCAGTGCTGCCTCTCCGGCGGCACCGCGGTCACCGCCTCCTCGCGCTTGAAGGCTTTGCCGTCCCCCCCCTCCGCGGGTGTGGGGACCCGCGTCGGCTCCGGCCACGCGATTTCGGGGAACGACGTCGGCCCGTACCGTGCCTCTTTCCCCTTGGCTTTCTGCTTGAGCGCGTGGTGCACCTTCTCCGGCATGATCGGCACCTCGTCGATGCGCACGCCCACCGCATCGTACACGGCGTTCGCCACGGCCGGCGCCACCGGGAGGAGCGGACCTTGACCCACCTCCTTCGCCCCAAACGGACCGTTGGGATCGGGATCGCTGATGAGGTAGGTCTCCACGTCGCACATCTCGAGCGTGGTCGGGCTCTTGTACTCGAGCATGCTGGGGATTTTGTGCACGACGCGCCGATTCTCCCGGTATGCCATGTCCTCCATCAGCGCTTCGCCGAGCCCCATGTAGATGCTCCCCTCCACCTGTCCCATCACCGCGGTGGGATTGATGCACCGGCCGATGTCGTGCGCCACCCAGATCTTGGGAACCGACACGATACCCGATTCGAGATCAACGTAGACTTCCGCCACCGCCGCGCTGTACGAGTACGCCGGCGACGGCCCGACCCCAGCGCCCCGGTAGCGGCCGGCGCTCTTGGGAGGCGTGTAGGACCCCACCGTGCCGATGGTCCCGAGGGCCGCCTCGGCGGCTTGAACGGCCTCTGCGAAGCTCATCCCCCGCTCGGGATCCTCGGTGTCGAACACGCGCGACTCGGCGAACACAAGCCGGTCTCGCGGCACATCGAGCTTCGTGGCCACTTCGGGCGCAATCATGTCGCGTGCGCGCTCCGCAGCCTGCAGTGCCGCATTGCCGGACATGAGCGTAACACGGCTGGAATAGCTCCCGAGATCGACCGGCGTCAGATCGGTATCAGCGGTCACGACGCGAATCTCGAAGGGGTCAACGCCCAGCACCTCGGCCACGATATATGCCAGAATGGAGTCTGAGCCCTGTCCGATGTCCGTGGACCCGCAGAGCACGGTCACCCCGCCGCCGCGGTCACATTTCAGCTGCACGCCCGAGTGGGGCATGTTGTTCCAATAGATCGGAAGCCCCGCCCCGCTGAGATAGCTGGAGCACGCCAGGCCAACGCCACGGCCCTCGGGGAGCTTGCGGAATTTGTCTTTCCATCCGGAGCCGGCGACCACCTTGTTGATGCAGGCACCCAGTCCGATGGATCCGACTCGTAAATAGTTCGCCGTGAGGGAGTTGGGGGGAACGAGGTGTCGCAATCGGATCTCCGCTGGATCCAGCTTCAACTGCTCGGCGAGCTTGTCCATCTGCACTTCCACGGCGAAGCGGGGCTGCGGAGTGCCATGCCCGCGCTTGGGTCCACACGGCGGCTTGTTCGTGAACGCGCGTGCGCCCTGAAACTTGTACCGATCGATCTGATAAGTGACGGTTTGCAGGGCGCCCGTGTAGTACGTGCTTGCGACACCGTAGGAGCCGTACCCGCCGCCATCGAGTGCGGTCCGGAAGTGCATCGCCGTAATGTGCCCGTCCTTGGTCACTCCCGTCTTGGCCCACATGAGTGTCGGGTGGCGGCCCCGGTGGCAGTAGAACACTTCCTCTCGAGTCAACGTGATCTTCACTGGTCGACCGGTCTTCATCGCTAACTTCGCGGTGACGAGCTCGTGGTTGAACGGATCGCTCTTGCCGCCGAAGCCGCCGCCGTTGGGACAGGCGATGACGCGAATCCGGGAAGCCGGCATGTCCAGCACCCTCGCCAACGCGCGGTGCACGTAGTGGGGTGTCTGGGTCGCGCTCCAGAGGGTCAGTTTGTGGTCGGCGGAGTAGCTGGCGACCGACGCATGCTGCTCCATGGCGAGGTGCGTGCTTCCCCCATAGAAAAACAGGTCCTCGCGCACCACGTCCGCTTCCGCAAATCCGTCCTCCACGTCGCCGAACTCGAGATCGATGAGCTTGTGGAGATTGCCGCTGTCACCGTAATCGTGAATGAGCGGCTCCGAACGCTCGACGGCCTGGTCGATGGACGCGATGGTCTCGAGCTGCTCGTACTCCACGTCGATGTGATCGAGGGCCGCGGTCGCGATGTCCTCGGAGATCGCTGCAACGGCGGCTACGGGGTCACCAACGAACCTAACAGTATCCGGCGTGAGTGCATGCTCGTCCTGGCTGACGGGGAGAATGCCGAACGGTGTGGGAAGCTCGCTTCCGACGAGTACCGCCTTGACCCCGGGCAATTGCTCCGCGCGCGACGTATTGATGTGGACGATGCGAGCGTGCGGGTGGGGACTGCGAAGGAGCTTGCCATAGAGCATCCGTGGCAGGTGCAGATCGTCGGCGAACCGTGTCTGGCCGGTGACCTTGTCGACCGCATCGACCTTGCGCTGCGGTCTGCCCACGACACGGAACGCGTCACCGTTAACGGTGGCCATACATAGCCTCGTTGCTTGGCTCCGCGGGCTCGCCACGCATACGAGCCGCCGCGAGTTCGACGGCTTCGTAGATCTTGATATAGCCGGTGCAGCGGCAGAGGTTGCCGGCGAGGGCCTGCTTGATCTCGTCCCGTGACGGCGACGGGTTTTCTTTGAGCAGGGCCTCGGCGGTCAGGAGGAAGCCCGGTGTGCAATAGCCACACTGGGCCGCTCCCAGATCGGCGAACGCCTCCTGAAGCGGGTGGAGGTCGGGGCCTTCGGCCATTCCCTCCACCGTTTCCACCGACCGACCCGCACAGTCGACGCCGAGTACTAGGCACGACAGCACCGGCCGGTCGTCCAACAGCACGGCGCACGTGCCGCATTCGCCGAGCTCGCACCCGTGCTTGGTACCGGCCAGTCCGAGGTCCTCCCGGAGTACCTCCAACAACGTTCTGTGTGGTGCAAACGCGACTTCGGTGTGCTCGCCGTTGACGGTGAGCGAGATGTGGACCTTTTCGGCGTGTTTATTTGAGCTGATCGCCAAAAAAGAACTCCTCTGTCTTCTCCGTGAGAAACCGCTTCGCTGTCGAGTCCAACAGGTTCAGGGCGTAATGATTGATGATGGCTGTCTGCTCCTTCAGCCATTCCTGCCAACAGCTCTGACATATGGTGTCATAGATGCGGGCCCCGAGGTCGGTTGGGAGCGGTGGTGCCGGCAGTCCGTCGTCGGTACGGCTGCAGCGGGCGCACGTGAGTTGACTCATGAAGACAATTTAACCTTGCGGTGATACCGGCGCGACGTCAGCTTTGGCGCTCCATGATGTCCAGCGAAACGCCCTTCGGACTGTGTGACGCGTGTCGCCACAGCCGGAAGGTGAGTAATAGGCAGGGATCGACATTTGTGCTGTGTCGGTGGTCGGTGACAGATCCGAGCTACCCGAAGTACCCCCATGTGCCGGTCGTCCGGTGTCCCGGACATGTGGCCGGTCCGGCGCGACAGGGCTCTCGTCAAGACCCGAGTGGAGGCGATGATGGACGTACCGATGACGGAAGAGATGGTGGAAGCGTTGAAGGGGACGCCGGAGATTCCGGATAACCTCCTCGCCTGTTTGGAGAACGCCCAGGTCGAGGACACGATGTTCAGGGTCCCGCTCGATGACGACGAGCGCATGGCGATGACGGAGATGTGCGAGTGGTCCGTGCGGACGGATCCCGACACCGGCGAGCTGACCGAACAGGGGCGCCTGTTCGAGAGCATCATTCAAGCGATTATCGACGCCGATTTGGCTCAATGAGACGGAAGGACGGAACGATGCGATTACTCTGCGCTCTCCTGCTGATCTTCACGACGACGCCTGCGTTGGCGCAGGAAAAGGAACACATTCGCATGCCGGGTTCGTTGGAGGGGCTGCCGTTCTCCACGGCGGTCCGTGTGGGCAACATGCTCTACCTGTCCGGACAGATTGGCACCGCTCCAGGGTCGGGGCTGGTATCGGGTGGGGTGGGACCCGAGACGCGGCAAACCATGGAAAACATCAGGGCGACGTTGGAGTACGCCGGGAGTTCCCTGGAGCGAGTGGTGAAGTGCACCGTCTTCCTGAGGGACATCGCGAATTATGCGGCGATGAACGAAGTGTACGCCTCGTTCTTTCCGGAGAATCCGCCGGCTCGCTCGACGGTGGCAGGCTCCGGGCTGGCGCTGAACGCGTTGGTGGAGATCGAGTGCATGGCGTTGACGGGGAGCGACTAGCGGATCTTACACTACGGTGACTCCCCGGTCACTCACGGCGGGGGTAAGCGGAGTTGCTGGATTGTCGTTTCGCTGCAATGCCTCGACCATCGATTCGGCCACGACGGCGGCAGCCTCCCGCGACGCAAACGCCAGCAACGTAGATCCCGATCCGGAAATCGTGACGCCGTGCGCTCCGGCGTCGCACCCCGCCTGCAGTGCATCGTCGAATCCGGGGATCAGCCCCTTGCGGTGCTCGACGGCCAGCTGATCCTGCATGCCATAGGCGATCAGCGCGCCATCTCCTGACGCCAACCCGGCAACCAGAGCCGCCGCCCGGGCGGCCTGCTCCACTGCAACCTGCTGCGACACCTGCTCCGGTAGCAGGGCCCGCGCGGCTTCCGTTTCCACCGGACGGTCCGGTATGGCCAGCGCGATGGCGACGTCGGCGTGCAGGGCGAGACGGCTCGGGGCGTGCGCGGCGAGAATGAGGCCGCCAAACACGGCCGGCCCGGCGTTGTCGGGGTGACCCTCCAGCTGGGCGGTGCGACGAAACACGTCGTCGGTGTCGACGGCGTCGCCGCGGGCCAATTGCTCGAGGGCAAGCGCCGCCACCCAACCCGCCGCCGAAGAACCCAAGCCACGACCCACAGGGATATCCGATTGGACCCGCAGCTGGTATTCGGCGGTAGTGCCGCTGGCCGCAAGATGCGTATGAATGACGTCGGCGTCCGGTGAGATATCGGCGAGGGCGCCGCCATACTTGGGAACGCCGCGACCGGGAGTGAGGCTCGCCTCTAGCCAGATGTCAACGGCCAGGCCCAAACAGTCGAACCCGGCCCCGAGGTTGGAAGTCGAGGCGGGCACACGCACTGTGAGAGTCATGTGGGCGCCTACCCTTTCCCTTACTCGTACCGCAGCGCCTCGATGGGATCCAGCGTTGAGGCCCGCCGCGCCGGCCAGAGGCCGAAGAAGATCCCGACCGCTGCGCTGAAGGCGAAGGCCATTCCCACGGCCTTCGGCGATACCGCGGTGGGCCACCCTTGGAGCTGAGCGAGGGCGTAGGCGCCCCCCGCTCCCAGCAGGATGCCAACCACACCGCCCAGCATGCAGAGGGTCACGGCTTCCACGAGAAACTGCAGCATGATGTTGCGCCGTGTCGCACCGAGGGCCTTACGCACCCCGATCTCCCGGGTGCGCTCGGTGACCGATACCAGCATGATGTTCATGATGCCGATGCCACCTACCACGAGGCTCACCGCGGCGATCCCCGCCAGCAGGAACGTGAACGTCTGCGTGGTCTCCTGCGCCGTGCTCAGGAACTCGGCGCGATTGCGAATGTTGAAGTCGTTGGCGGCTCCGGGCTGGATGCCGTGCTCCCGCCGCAGCACCCGCTCGATCCCGATCATGGCCACGATCATCGAGTCGGGGTGGACCACCTGCACGTTGAGCGAGCGCAGGCGGTCGGTGCCGAACACCCGGAATCGCCCGGTCTTGAGGGGGATCACGATCTGCTCGTCCCGATTGGAGAAACCCTCGCTTCCCTTCTCGGCGAAGACGCCGACGATCTCGAATGGGATGCCCCGGATCGAAACCTGCTGACCGATCATCGCCGCGCCATTCTGGTCCAACATGGCGGGCACGCCGTATCCCAACACGGCCACGCGGCGGCGGGCGTCGTCGTCACCGTGGGAGAACATCTCTCCCGACTCGATGTCGTAGCTGTTGACGGTGTGGTAGTCGGCCGTCGATCCTACGACGCTCACGTTGACGTTTCGATTGCCGTACTTCACCTGCTGGTTGCTCGACAACTCGGGCACGACGGCCTTGAGGGCGTACCCGTCACGCTCCAAGGCGTCTGCGTCGTCGGTGGTGAGACTGACACGGTTGCCGCTGGCCACGCCCATGCGCCACTGCTGTCCCGAGTAGATGGAGAGCAGGTCTGTCCCGAGAGCCTGGATTCGCTCCTCTACGGCGCGCTGCGCCCCCGTTCCCAGCGCCACCATGGTGATGACGGCGGCGACGCCAATTACGATGCCCAACATCGTGAGAAACGCGCGGAGCTTGTTCGTCAGGATCGCGGCAAAGGCGACTTGAACGATCTCTCCTGTAACCACTTACCGCCGTCCTCCCCGCGAGCCGCGGAGGCCGGGGAGGCCTCCGCCGGTCATGCGGTTCATCCGTTCTTGGAACTCCCGCTGCGCGTCCACCAAGCTCGCGCTGGGGAGAATCATTACGAGATCACCGGGGTTGAGTCCCGATTCCACCTGGGAGTAATCCAGGTCCGTCAAACCGGTGCGGATCGGTCGCGCCTGGGGACCGGTCTCGGTCATGACGAACACGATGAAATTGCCGCCGAACTGAAAGTTGGTTGACTGGGGACGCCGTCTTCCGCCGTCTCCTCCGGGCATCCCGCCCCGTGCACCACCGCCCATGCCGCCACCGCCGGCGGCTCTCATCACTCTTTGGAGAATGGACCGCTCTTCGTCGGTCATCGACTGAAAACCACCACCCGTCATCTTTTCCAGTATGGGCTGGACCTGATCGCGGGTCAGGCCCTCCGGCAGCTCGATCGTTCTACCGCGCATCTCGACGGTGTTGTGATCTCCACCATGATCCGCAGTCCTGCCACCCAGGGAGGTTGTGTGCTCAGCTCCTGGCGCTTCCCGGGCCGCCGCCAACTGCTGCTGCACCGCCTCCATGTCGATACCCAGCACGCTCGCCGCGGACGCGAGATCCCGGTCTGTGCGCAGTGCCGCGTTCGGTATGGCCATGATCCCGTCACGGAACCCGACGTGAATCTCGACGTCGGCGTTCATGCCCGGGCGCAGGAGGCTGCTCTCGTTGGGAATGCGCATGAGCACCGGGAACATGGTGACGTTTTGCGCCTCGGTGGCCTGTGGCTCGATTTTGAGGACGCTGCCGGTGAACGGTCGATTGGGATACGCGTCCACCGTGATCGTGACGTCCAGACCGGGATTGACCTTCCCGATGTCCGTCTCGTCCACCAGTGTGCGGACCTGTACCGTATCGAGATTGGCCATCCGCAAGAGAACGCGGCCACCCCCGACACTGCCGGTGGCGGAGGAGATCACGGTTCCCACCTCGACGGCGCGCTCGAGTATCACGCCGGATGCAGGTGCTCGGACCTCCGTGTCCTGGAACGTGATTCGTGCGTCCTCGAGGGAGCGCTGTGCCCTAACGAGCTGGGCGTTGGCGTTGGCGCGCTGCAAATTCGCGTTTTCGAATTCCTGTTCCGTGATCGACTGGCTGGCGAACAGCGCCTCGGCACGGTCGAGCTGCGATTGCGCGTTTGCCAGTTGGGCCCGAGCGACGTTGAGTTCCGCCTCGGCCTGGACGACGCCGTTCTGCGGAATCCGCGGATCGACCGACACCAGGAGATCTCCGCGGTTGACGATATCGCCGGTCTCCGCCAAGACGGCGACGATCTCTCCGGAGGCCTTGGATTTTACGTCGATGGTCTTGATGGGCTCGACGGCACCTTCCGCTGTCACCGAAACTGTGATATCACGGGTGGCGACCTTAACGAGCTGGTACACCGGCGGTTCGACCTCCTCTTTGCATCCCACGAGGAATGCGAGGGCCGCAAAGGCTGCCGACCGACGAAGAACGCAGGAATAGTCCATGCTAGTCTTTCTCGTTCTCGAAGTCCTGCTCGATCAATCCGTCGAGGAGGTGAATCTGTCGCTGGGTGTGTCGCGCGATGTGGGGCTCGTGGGTGATGATCACGATCGTCTGTCCGGCGTCGTGGAGAGTCTCCATGACCTCCATGATTTCCTCGCTGGTGGCGCTGTCGAGATTCCCGGTGGGCTCGTCAGCCAGGACCATGCTGGGGTCGTTGACGAGTGCCCGGGCGATGGCGACGCGCTGCCGCTGGCCGCCCGACAGCTCGTTGGGACGGTGTTCCATGCGGTCCTCCAGGCCCACTTTGACCAATGCGTCCGCCGCCCGCTCCTGTCGCTCCTTTGCGTGCACGCCGCCGTAGATCAGCGGAAGCTCCACGTTGTGTAGGGCCGTGGCCCGCGGCAGCAGGTTGAACGTCTGGAAGACGAACCCGATTTCCTTGTTGCGGATGAACGCCAGCTCGTCGTCGTTCAGCTCGCTGTTCATGAGCGTCGACTTGCCGGAGCCCGATGGGCCCATGATCGCCGTGAACTCGTTGCGGCGGATCTGGAGGTCCACCCCACGAAGCGCACGCACCACTTCACTCCCCAGCTCGTAGTCCCGGGCCAGCCTGTGGGTGAGAATGATCACATCCTCCGCCGGCCTCTCTCCGGTTTGATGATCGAGAGCCTGCGCCGCGCCGGTCATATGGTCCGCCCCGCGATGGCTTCGATTTCCGCCTTGGCCTGGAAATAGTCCAAGCGTGCCTGCACGCCGTCGACTTCGGCCTGGTCCACGTTGATCTGGGACTGCATCACCTCGAGAATGGTGGCGGCGCCGAGGCGGTACCGCTCCTGTTGCACGCGCAGGTCCTCAGTCGCCGCTGCCAGGCTCGCGTCTGCGATCTCGATGCGAATCGCCGCCGACTGCAGTGATGCGAACTGCTGGGTCAACTGGGCGTTCACCTGGCGCCGCGTGTCCTCAATCTGGGCGTGGGCGGCGTCTTGGGTGGCGCGGGAGCGCTGGACGCTGGTCTCCCGGCCGAAGCCGTTGAAGATCTGCCAGTTGAGACCGATCCTGCCGGACCAGCTACTCCGGAGATTGCTGAACTCCTGACCGGCCACCGATCGGCTATAGGATGCCGTGATGGACGGGAAGTACGCAGCCCTGGACACACTCACCTGGGCGTCGGCCGCTCGGGCGGAGGCCACCACCTGCTCGACGTCCGGCCCCTGCGCGAGGGCCTCGGCGCGGATCAGAGCCGTGTCGATGTCCACGATGAACTGCATTGACTCGTCCGGCACGGCCCGCACGTCACTGTCGTACCCGATGAGCCGGGCGAGATTGGCGGAAGCCGTCGCACGTTGGGTCTGGGCGTTGATGAGCTGGAGCCGTGCGTTGGCCCACTCCACGAACGACTGCAGGGTATCGGAGCGAATGGCGCTTCCGGCGGCCAGCCGGTCCCGGGTCGTCTGCAGTTGCCGCTCGGCCCGTGTGATGCGCGTCTCGGACACCCGTACCAGCTCGTCTGCTGCAATGGCGTTGAAGAAGGCCTGCTTGGTCTGCAAGGCTATCTGAAACTCCTGCGCCACGTAGCTGGCTTCGGCGCTGGTGAGGTCCGCCCCCCTCGCCTTAGAGTTGGCGTTGCGGCGGAAGCCGTCAAACACCGTGTAGCTGGCGCTCAGGGAGCCGTTCATAGAGGTGGACGATCCCGAAACCGTGATCTGGTTCTGGGGGTCGAATCGCTCGGAGGAGTTGATGCTCCAACCGGAGCTGCCGCTTAGCCTCGGCAGCCAGTCGCTGATGGTTTCCCGCTTCGTTGCCTGTGCCACCCGCACGTTTCCCTCGGCCTGGATGATGGCCGGGCTGTACCGCTGCGCGAGCTCGAGGGCCTCGTCCAGCGTGACCGTTGGAACCTGGGCCGCCACCGGAGGGACCGGGAACGAGAAGGCGACCGCGCAGGCGATCGCCAGTATGAGTCTGCTCTTCATCATGGTTGCTTGCTGTTTGAGTTATTATCGCCGCCGTCTGTCAGCCCGCGCGGCTCGCACGCTGTCGTCGCGGGCGATCATCGCCCGGTATATGTCGGCCTGACTGCCGTCGAGTGCCGCGATGATTCTGCTCCGTGCATCGACGCGAATCTCCTGGATGCGGCTCCGCTCTTCCTCCTGCAGTTCTCGGGATAGCGCACGCCAGCTCGAGCTGAACTCGTGAAGGACCGAATCGATCTGTTCGCGCTGTTCGGGCGACAGGTCCAGTCGCTCGGTGAGTGTCTCGATGTATGGCTTGCGCTCCGGCCGCTCGTCGGTTTGCTCGCGTTCCTCAATCGCACCGGACCCAACTCCGCCCACGATCAGGCCGGCCGCGAACACCGCTGCGAGGAGGCCAACGGCCATCACCTTCGATCTATCCATGGGACTCATCCCACTGGTTATAAGACATCTCCCGGTCTCCCTCCGTTAGCGCTCGGGGAAGGCTGCCAGGATGAACTCGACGTCTGGCGGATCGGCCGCGATGGTCAAGACCGACGCTTCGGTGGCTCGAAGCGCGTCGTCAGCCGTTACCTCATCCACGGTTCCCGGCGAGTTCGCCGAGATGCTCAACCCCACTGCTAGTGCGACGAGCACGGCCGCTGCTGCCAACCCGGGCCGAGCCCACGCTCCCAAGACCTCCCACCAGCCACCGAGCAACCGGCTGGCATGGAATGCGCGGACGTCTCTCATCACCCGTGCCACGAACGCCCGGTTGTCTCCCGTCTCCAGCACTTCGCGCAGCGCTCTGCCCAAGTCCTGTAGCGGCTTGTGATCGAATGGTGAGGACCTCATACGGCTTCCTCCTTCCAATGGTGCTGCCAGGAGGTCAGTGCGGCTCGCAGTCGCCGGCGTGCGTGAAACACGTCGGAGCGCACCGTCCCCTGTGGAATACTCAGAATCTCGGCAATCTCGGCGTGGGAGTATCCCTCCACGTCGAAGAGCGTTACCGCCATCTGCTGCCGCTCGGGCAGCTCGCTCAGGGCCCCTCGGAACGCTTCCAGGAAAGCCCGGCGGTCGGTCTCTTTATCCGGCCCCGGGCCGCCTCCGGCCGTGGACTCGGGCAGCTCCTCGGCGGCCCGAACCTTCCGCCTCCGTCGGCGGTCCGCCGCGGCATTGGCCACGATCCTCATGAGCCACGGCCCAAAGGGCCGGTTGGGATCGTAGCGATTCAGGTGCCGGAGGGCCGACAGGAACGCGTCCTGGGCGGCATCGTCCCCGTCATCGGGGTCTCCCAGCACGGCCCGGGCCACCCGCCGCGCCTGACCTGCGTAGCGCTCGACCAGCTCTCCGAACGCCTCTAGATCGCCGGCCTGGGCCCGAATCGCCAATGCCGATTCTTTCACATCCATTCTACGTCCGGGAATGAAGCCACGTTGACCGTTTTCTACCCCCCGCCGAGGCCGAGTAGCCCCTCGTGGGGCCTGAGTGCATCGATCATGAACTGGACATGGTCCTCCAGGGGGACCCCCAGCTCCTCGGCCCCCTGCCGGATGTCCTCCCGGTTCACACCCTTGGCGAAGGCCTTGTCCTTGAGCTTTTTCTTGACGCTCTTGACCTGGAGGTCGGTGAGGCTCTTGTCCGGTCTCACCAGGGCACAGGCCACCAGAAAGCCGCTCAGCTCGTCTACGGCGAAAAGGGTCTTGGCCATCTGGGACTCTCGGGGCACCCCACAATATGGCGCGTGGCCCAGGATGGCCTCGCACATGGGCTCCGGCAATCCCCGCTCCCGAAGGAGGTTGACCCCGAAGGAAGGGTGCTCCTCGGTGGGGGAGTGGTCCGGGTTGGGGTACTTCTCGTAGTCGAAGTCGTGCAGCAATCCCACCAGCCCCCACGCCTCCTCGTCCTCTCCAAAGTGGACCGCGTACGCCCGCATTCCCGTCTCCACGGAGTACATGTGCCGCCGGAGGTTTTCCGATTCGGTGTACTCGTGCATCAACGCCAGTGCCTCGTCTCGTGTCATCACTTTGCCTTTTCAGGAGCCCACTGTTCGAGCCAGGACTGCAACACCACGAGGGGCCACAGGGCCCGGGCGTGGTTTGCCCTCCCGGCCCGGTGGTCGGAGAGAAGTTCGTCGATCGGCAAGGCGGACAACACCCCTTGCCCGCCCCGAGGGTCGGGGTGGAGCAGCCGGTCCACCTCGTCCCGAAGACCCCCGTTGATCCATTGAGCGATGGGTACGCTCAGGCCACGCTTGCGCCGCCGCAGAACCCACCGGGGCACCACTGTGGCCGCCGCCTCTTTGAGAATCCGCTTGCCGCGCCCACGGTGGATGATCAATTCGGGCGGCAGGCCCTTGGCGAAGCCGACGACGTGCGGGTCGAGGAACGGCGCCCGGGATTCCAGCGACACCAACATCCCCGCCCGGTCGAGCTTGACCAGCAGTCCGTCTCGCAAGTAGGTGCGGTAGTCGAGCTCCATGGCCGCCCGTACCGGATCGGGATGGGCGACCTGCGGCAGCGAATCCCGGATCGCGGATTGGGCTCGCGGGGAGAGGTACTCAAACAGCCCGGTCCCGAACCAGCCGATGTGGCGGTCGAGCCAATTAGCCTGCGCGTGGCTGGTGAATCGCTTCATGAGCAGCGACAGCGGCACTGGACTTTCCGTTGCGGCGATCCGGGACGTGATGCCTTCCAGGCCTTTCCGGATGAGAGTAGGCGCCGAGACGTAGGCCCGGGCGAGGCGGTGGCCGAGGTACGTGGGGTACCCGCCGAATAGTTCGTCGGCGCCCTCCCCCGTCAACACCACGCCCACGTGATCCTTCGCCGCTCGCGCGAGGAGATAGGTGGGAAGCAATGCGGGGTCGGCCAGCGGCTCCGCCATGTCCCTCACCACGGTGCGAAATGCTTCGTGGAGTTCGTCCTCGCCGATGACGGTCTCGACATGGCGCGTGCCGAGGTGGCGACTTAGCCGGCGCGCGAAAGCCCCTTCGTCGTACTTGGTGTCGAGGAATGACGCCGTGAACGTGTGGATCGGACGCCTCGCGACACGGCACGCCAACGCCGCCAGCCAGCTCGAGTCGACCCCCCCGCTTGTGAAGACGCCGACCGGGACGTCGGCAGTCATCTGCTTGGCCACCGCGTCTTCCATGAGTCCTCGGAGGCGCCGGCGGGCGTCAGCCGGTGAGCGCGGCACCTCTGGCCTCGGGACCGGGATCTCCCGCTGCTTCGGGGGCGCTCCGGGGCCAAACGTGAGGCTCACGCCGGCAGCAACCCTGTGGACGTGGCGGAAGATGGTGTGGGGCTCACGCACGTAGCCGAAGGTCAGGTATTCGAGGAGTGCCGTCTCGTCCAGCTCCTGGGACAGGCTCGGGTGGCACAGCAGTGCTTGGATCTCCGACGCGAACCAGATTTCCCCGTCGAGCGCGACATAGAAAAGCGGTTTTTCTCCGGCGCGATCGCGGGCCAAGATGAGCGTGCGCGCATCTGATTGCCACGCGGCGATGGCAAACATCCCGTCGACCTGCTCGAGGCCTGGAGCGCCCTCTGCGTCGAGCAGGGGTAGCAATGTTTCGACGTCACCCCGAGACCGAAACGGGTAGCGGCTGAACCGGTAACGGAGGGTCGCTGCGTTGTAGATCTCACCGTTGCATGCGAGCCAGACAGTACATGCCGGATTGTGAAAGGGCTGATCTGCCGCCGGTGTCCGGTCCACGATGCGGAGACGCTCCACGCCGAAGACGGCGTGTGGCGATTGCAGACTCCCGGTGGCGTCGGGGCCGCGGTGGCGCAGTGTGGACCCCATGCTCCGCAGCAGCTCCGGGCGCTCGAGCGGTTGCTCCGTGAGCGACACCATCCCGTATATCCCGCACACGATACGCCGCCTGTATCAGTCCATCGCCGCCGGCGGACCCACTGGGCGTCCGGCCAGGTCGGATGTGCCACAGGGTCCGTAGGCTGCCACCTTGCGACTGCTGGCGATCAACGGGAGCCGACCGGCCAACATGCTGCGCGTCCGAACATCGTCGTCGCGAACCAGAAACACGCGGGGCCGCCGGCAGTCTGCCAGGGCGTCGACCCACCAGTCCCGTGGCCGGAAGGGGGAGTCGACCATCCCAGTCCACTGCGAATACGTGTGGATCAAGTAGTTGCTGGTGAGCTCCGATCCGTCGCTGGTGGCAATGAGGAGCTGTCGCCGGAGATAAAAGGGAAGCGACAGGGGATAGGTTTGAATGGCCACGATCTCCGTCCGGTCCGTCAAGGATCTCTCGATGGCGGTGGCCATGTCCCGGCTGGAGCGGTCCGCGCCGATGGCGTTCATGAGATTGGCACTCACGAAGGGGATAGCGGCGACCGGAATGCATAGCGCGAAGAGCGCCACTTCCCGTCGGTGCGCCAGCAAGAATGCGGCGGCGCCCGCGAGCACGCATACTGCTCCCAGCGCGCGCGCAGTCCCCGGAATGGCCTGCGCCACCGCACTTTCAACCTCGAGAAGCGCGCCCACGATCGCCGGCGCCAACAGAATCACGACGCCGCACACGGCCAGTCCCACGCCTCCACCTCTCGCCCCGCGTGCAGTCTTGTCGTTCCACAGCAGTCCCACGAGCAGCCCGATTGCAGGAATCAGCGGGAGCACGTATTGGGGGCGTTTCGATTGCGACAGCGAGAAGAACACCAAGGGGATCACGATCCACAGGAGCAGGAGCACGACTCGACGATCCGTCGCCCCGGAGGTTTTGCTGCCCGGGCGTCCCCTCTTCCATCCGGTCGCCAGCACGACGGACCACGGCATCGAGCCGGCCACGATGATCGGAAGGAAGTACCAGAAGGGGCCCGTGCGGTTGAGCTCATCGGTGGTGAGACGCTTGAGCGTTTCCGTCACCAGGGCGTACTCGAGAAAGTCCGGGGCCTCACGGGACATGGCGAAGAGCCATGGGAGCAGGATGGCGACAAAGAGGGCCACGGCCACCGGGTCCCACAGCGCGCGCAACCGTCGCCGCCAGCCGAGGTAGGGCACGATCACCATGAGGGGTAGGGCCAAGCCGATGGGTCCCTTGGTCAGGACTGCGAGGGCGAGCCCCGCCCAACCCAGCGACGTCCACCAGGCAGCGCGTTCGTCACGCGACCGCTCGGCGGCAGCATAGAAGGCGACGATGGAGAGGGTGACGAAGAACGTGAGCGCACCGTCGAAGATTACGGTCCGGGCGAAGGCCAGCGTGAGGGGAGCGGCACCGGTCGCCGCGGCTGCCACCACGCCTCCCACCGGGCCGAGGATTCGCCGGCCGAACCACCACACCAACACGAGGGTGGCCAGCGTGAAGAGGAGCGAGGGCAGCCGGGCCGCCAGCTCGGTCGGGCCGAGGACCTCCATGACGACCGCACCCACCGAGAAGTAAAGGACCGGCTTGTCGGGATACGGCAAGCCGTTGAGTCGGGGGATCACGTAGTCGTTGGACGCCGCCATCTCCCGGGCAATCTCTGCGTTTCGGCCCTCGTCCGGTTCGAGGAGCGGGTAACCGCTGATCCCGAACGACAATCCGAGCACAACGAGTGCGAGCGACGCTACGAGCCAACGGTGGCCCGATGGCATGGTCAAGGAGATTCTGTGGGCTCCGCCGACTGAGATTTCGGAGCCACGCCCACGGTCAAGGGAACGGTGGTGCTGTGCTCGTCGTCGACGGATATCTCGAAGCGGTAGGCCCCTGCGTGATCGAGCGGCACGTCAAACACGAGCACGGTGCCGGCCTCGACCTCCGTGACCCCCGCCGGTGGCTCGGAAAACGTGACGGTGCCATCGCCGTTGATGATATCGGCGTCGCGGTCATCGACCAATCGGATGCTGACAGCGTGCTCGCCGAGCTCCGTGCGTCGCCCTTTCAAACGCATGACGAGGTGCATGCGCGGGTGCACGACGGGAAAGTGATGCACCCAAATGTGTTCGAAGATCCCCATAACGGAGAGCTTGCCGTACTGATCGATGAGTGCGTAGTCACAGAGTAGAGCCAAATCGACTTTCACAATGTCCTCGGCAGTGGCACGCCCGTCTTGCGGTCGAGATCAAGCAGGAGAAGAAGGGCAAAGCGTGTTGATAGGGCACTCCTCACACCTCGGCTTCCGCGCCTGGCAGATGGCGCGTCCGTGTTGAATCATAAGGTGCGGGAAGAGTGTCCACTCCCTCTTCGGGACAATGGGCATCAGGTCCCGCTCGATCTTCACAGCATCCTTGTTCCTTGTGAGCTTCAATCGGTTCGTTATGCGCGCCACGTGTGTATCCACGACGACGCCCTCGTCGATTCCAAACGCGTTTCCCAACACCACATTGGCGGTCTTCCGTCCCACGCCGGGAAGGCGGACGAGCTCCTCCATGGTCTGAGGCACCTTGCCTCCGTGATCCTCCACCAGGGACTGTGCCATTCCGAGAATGGACTTTGTCTTGTTGCGGAAGAAGCCGGTCGATTTGATCATTTCCGACAGCTCATCGGGATCGGCGCCGGCGAAGTCCTTGGCGGTCTTGTAACGCTTGAAGAGGTCCTTCGTGACGATATTGACGCGGGCATCCGTACATTGCGCGCTCAAGATCGTCGACACCAGGAGTTGCAGCGGCGACCGATGCGTGAGCGAACATTGGGCGTCTGGAAAGCGCTTCTTGAGCTTGCGAATGATGGCGCGCGTGCGCGTGCTCTTGTCGTCTTTGGTCAATTTTCCCTGCGCTGGGCCACGTGCTGAAGGAATTCCTGGAGCGACTGGGTGTTCAGCACATCGCTCGCGGAGAGCCAACCCTTGCGGGCAATGCCCACCCCCAACTCCATGTTGGTCATCCCAGAGACGTTGTGTGCATCAGCGCCGATGGAGATCTTTACGCCCTTCGACACGGCACTTCGCACGAGCCGCCAGTCCAGGTCCAGCCGTTGGGGATCAGCGTTGATCTCGATGGCGATGCCGCGCTCTGCGGCCTTGTCGAAGATGGCGTCCAAATCCATCGGATACGGATCGCGCGAGAGTAGCAGGCGGCCGGTGGGATGCCCGAAGATTCCCATGTCTGGATCGTCCATCGCGCGGAGAATCCGCTTGGTCGTCGTTTCCCGGTCCTGGCCGAATCCGCTGTGGAGCGACGCGATGACAAAATCGAACGTGGCGCGTATTTCCGACGTGTAGTCGAGGCTGCCGTCTTGGAGAATATCGACTTCGATCCCCTTGAGGACGGTGACGTCCTCGACCTCGGCGTTGGCGCGATCGATCTCTTCGTGCTGATTCCGGATGTTGTCGCGATACAGCCCGCCCGCGTAGGTCGCGGCCTCGCTGTGGTCCGTGATCCCCACGTACTCGTAACCTGCGTCACGCGCGGCAACCGTCCAATCACGAACAGTGCTCGTTCCGTCCGAATAGTTGCTGTGGCAATGGAGAAATCCGCGCAGGTCGCCGAGTTCAACGAGGTGGGGCAACTCACCCTGAGCAGCCGCTTCGACCTCTCCCTGACCTTCACGTAGCTCCGGCGGGATCCATTGAAGGTCGAGGGCGCCGTACACCTCTTCTTCGGTGGCGCACTCGACCGCCTCGTCGGGTGCTGTGATGCCGTGGTCGGTCCACGTGAGTCCGAGATCGTCTGCGCGCCGGGCCATCGCCTTCAAGTGTTCGGCGCTCCCCGTCGTGCCGACCAAGTGGAACCCCAATGCGCCGGGTCGACTGGCGCGCAGACTGGCGACGGAGCCGCTCGTGAACGTGATGGTAATGACACCGCCCGGTTCTGCGGCAATGGCCGTGACGTCTACCAGCTCGTGCAGCTCTGCGGCAAGCTCCTCCGTTGAGCCGTCGAATCCGACGAGAAACTCCATGTTCTCGATGACTTCACGCCGCCGTCTGATGTCGCCGACGATGGACGCATCGGTGACGCCGCTGAGTCGCTGCAGTGCAGGGAGGAGCGCTTGTGCCTCAGCGCGGGCGTGATGAAAGAGGCGCAGCTCGCCGACCCGCTTGACGAATTGAAGGCTTCTGAGAACCTTCTGCGCCATCTTGGGACCGAATCGGGGCAAGCTCGCGAGCCGTCCGTCCTGTGCGGCGTTTTCGAGTTCCGAAAGTGTGGCGATGCCGAGGCTGTCGTGGATTTGGCGGATCTTGGCGACGCCGAGCCCGGAGATCTGCATCATGTCGACGAGGCCGGATGGGATTTCCTTTCGCAGATTGTCGAGCACAGTGCTCCGCCCCGTGGCAAGGACTTCGACGATGATCTGAAGTGTTGCCGGGCCGATCCCCTTGAGCTCGGCGAGTTTGCCGCTCGCGGCCGATTCAGCCAGATCGTCGGTGAACCCCGCCACCGTGCGCGCTGCGGTCTGGTACGCTCGCACCCGGAAGGCATTCTCGCTTTTGAGCTCGAGACATGCACCAATCTGCTCGAGCACCCGGGCGACTTCGTTCTTGCTGCTCATAGGTATCGAAATGAAGCTACTCGCCGGCCGATTCGAGCGCGAGGTGGACCAACAACAGCAGCTCACCCTCTGAAGTAACGGACTTGAATCCGGCCTCGGTGCCACCCTCCATGAGCGGTGCAAAAGGAGGATTGCGCATCTCCTTCGAGGCGGCCGATACATCGTCGGCACTCCCGGTGACGGTGATCTGGGAGAACCCTTCGCGGCCGGGCCGCAATCCGAGGATTGCGACAATGGTGATTTCAGCTCGCCCCTTCGCCTTCACGACGAACATGCCGTCGAGGGGCTCGTGGGGCTGGCCTTCGCCGATCGTGGCCCAGCACCAATGCTTGGGCAGGGCGACATAACACGCGTCGTGGGGCACCACGGTGGTGCCTTGGGGGCCCCGCTCGATCGCCGCGCCGAGCTTGTCGCGATCCACCGAAAGGGTGTGCGCGTCAACCAGCCAGTAGCGGTAGGCCACGAAGAGCAACGCGAGGTACTCGCCGACCACCTCGGGATTCTCCTCCGCCAGGTCCGGCGATCCCAACTCGCCGAGCAGCCTCTGGGACGACGGCAGTCGCGCCAGGGTGCTGAGGTCCATCGCCGGGTCTTGTGCCTCAGCCCGAATCTCCGGAAAGGCGGTGTCTGCGAGGTGCGAGAACACCAGGTCGAAGGGGTGCGGGCGGCTCATAGTTGCCTCGGGAGAAACGCGTTCAGGGCAGCGACGAAGCTGTGTGGCTCTTCCACGTACGGCACGTGGGCCGAGTGTTCGAAGAGGAGGAGATCCGCACCTAGGAGCCGTGCGGTCTCCTCGGCCGATGCCAGCGGAATCGGATCGTGCCGGCCGTGAATCACGAGTGTGGGAATCGACAACGCCGACAACTGCTCGTGGAGATCGTATTCGCCCAAGCTGTGCCGCACGGCCTCCTGGGTGCGGCTGATTACGCGAAACGGTGTCAATGCACGCGCCCGTAACGGGTGCGTGAAGTAGGCTGCAACCGACAGCTCGAACGCGCGCTGGCGGAACGCCGTGGGATCCCGCTCCCGCAATCCCGAGCTCCGGAGTTCTTCGCGTGCTTGCACTATTTCCGGCGCCTGGCGGCGCTCCTCCAATCGGTGGTGGTATTCGTGGTATGCAGTTGCGGTGGCCGGCGCTGGTGACACCAAGGCCAGGCGGCCGACCCGCTCCGGATGCTCCGTTGCGTAGAGCAGCGCCAGCAGTCCGCCCCAGGAGTATCCGAGGATCGTGGCGGGCTCCAACCCCCACACCGATACGAGGGCGTCGAGGTCGGCCACGTGTTGGCGCCAGCCGACGTCCACGTCTCGGTTGACCTTCGATCTGCCGCCGCCGCGCTGATCGTAGTACCGAAGCCGGCGGCCGTCGGCGAGCTCGTCAAATTGAGGTAGCAGATAGTCGTGGTGAGCTCCCGGACCACCGTGGAGCACGATCACGTCCGGTCCCGCTCCGACGGTGCGGGTGAACAGCTCCACACCTCTGACACGCACGTACGCTTCGACAGCCTCTCGAGGGGACTCGCTCATGGGACCGCAAGATCAGAGAAGAGACGCCAGGGCGTCGGCCACCTCTTTCACCGCCGCAACCTCGGCGTCGTCGAACCCGTTGGGCACGTCGCTGTCGATGTCGATCTGGCCGAGGATCTCGTCGTGGCGGCGGATCAACACCACGAGCTCGGATTTCGTCTCGATGCTGCAGGATAAATATTCTGGGGCGGCGGAAACGTCCGGCACGTTGAGATCCGTCTTGTCCGCCACCGCCGTGCCGCAGATTCCCTCGCCGACGGGGATCCTGGTGAGGTCGGTGGTGCGGCCGTCGAACGCCTCGAGGACGAGTGTGTCACCCGCGTCGTCGAGCATGTACATGTAGACAGACGTGTACGGCGCACCCGCGTCCCGGATCTTGCTCGCCGCCATTTGGAGAAGGTCCTTGCGGGGCACGTCCCGGCAAAAGGCTCCGTGGAGGCTCTTGGCGATGAGCTCGGCCCGGAGCGTGGGCTCACCCACCACGCCTCCCGAAGGTCGCCTCGAGTTCCAACACTTCGTCACCGCGGCGCACGCGGATGGTCACCGTGTCTCCGGGCTTGAATTTCTGGAGTACCTCGGTCATGGCGTACAGGTCGGCGACCTCGTAATCCCCGATCTCAATGATGATGTCACCACCCTGAATACCGGCGGTCTCCGCCGGACCACCGGCACGCACGCCGGTGAGGCGCACGCCCCCCGGGGACTCCGACATGTCGGGGATCGTTCCGAGGTATGCGCCGTACCCGCCGCCGGTGGTCATCTGCGGGGGCTCGGCATCGACGAAGCTCAAGGGGACTTCACGCGTGGCGAGGTTCCACGTCATGTCGGCTACCAGCGACGCGACGCGGGCCGCTCCCTCGGCGTTGATGTGATCCACATCGTCGGTGGTGCGGTGATAGTTCTCGTGCGTTCCTGTGAAGAAGTGGAGGACCGGGATCTTCTCCACGAAGAAGGACTGCTGGTCGCTCCGCCCGTAACCGTCTCCCGACGCGGCTATCTGGAATCCGTACGGACCGTTGACCGAGTCGAGCAGCGCGGTGAACTCCTCGGCCGTCTCGGCACCGAAAGCGGTGAGGCGGTCGTCCTTCAGGTATCCCACCATGTCCATGTTGATCATGGCAAACGTCGAGTCGTTCGGCATGACGGGATTCTTCACGTAGTAGTCGGAACCGATGAGTCCTGACTCCTCGGCGGTGAACGCCACGAACACCACCGACCGGGCGTTGGCCTCGGAGCGCGGCTGCAAGAGTTGGGCGACCTCGATGAGCGCTGCCGTTCCCGACGCGTTGTCGTCGGCGCCGTTGTGCACCACGTGCACGCTGTCGGGATCGAGGCTGCCGAACCCGCCGTAGCCGAGGTGATCGTAGTGGGCGCCGACAACGATCGTTTGGTTCCTCAGCGCGCCCCTCCCCGGCAGAATCCCCACTACGTTCGCCACCGCGGCGCCGCCGATGCCGGTGTGGGCCGCCGCCGTCGCCGTGGGCGAGATGGTAAACCGCTGCAGGAAGCCGTGGGTGGTGGCCTCCTGGAGGCCGATCTCGGCGAAGCGCCGGGCGATGTATTGGGCCGCGGAATCGAGCCCCGCCGTTCCGACGCCCCGGCCCTCTCTGGCGTCGTCGGCCAGGAAGGCAATGTGGGAGCGGACCCGCTGGGCCGACGTGGTGGAGCTCTGAGCTGTCACCGGAGCGGCGGCGACGACTTGGGCTGCGAAGAGCGCGAGAAGAAGAGCTGGAGCTTTCATATATGACATCGGGAAAAAGGCTGCGGAGTATGGGCGTAGAAAGATAAGGAGGAATGATGAAGGAGTAGTGAACCAATTCCTACCCCTGCCACGTCATGTCACATCACGACATGTCATTAAGTGACATTTCTCGATCCTAGCCACGTAACACAATATAACTGACCAACTTACGGAGACTTGGGGTCCGGGCGCGATGGTGGCCCCCACTTCCCTTTCGCTTATCTGGGCGTGAAGTCCGTCGTCGTGGTCACCCGTCGGGCAAACCCGGCCAACAGCTTCGCCGCATTGTCCAAGTCGTCCAGGTCTACCATTTCGTTGGGGCTGTGCATGTAGCGGTTGGGCACGGACACGAGGCCCGTCGCAATCCCGCGATGCGCCGTGTGGATCGCGTCGGCGTCGGTTCCAGTGTAACCGGGCGCTGCCGCAACGGCGTACGGAATGTTCTCCCCTTCGGCGGTCTTCACCAGGAGGTCGAACACCCCCTCGTTGACCGAAGAGCCGCGGGACAGGACAGGACCCGCCCCCAGTTTGTAATCCCCGAACTCCTTCTTCTCGACGTCCGGATGATCGGTGGCGTGTGTGACGTCCACGACCAAGGCGACCGATGGTTCCAGTGACGTCGCACTGGTGCGCGCACCGCCGCCGGTCCAGGCGATTTCCTCCTGGGCCGTTGCGACGGCGTATATGGCCGCACGGGGCGGATCCTCCGCGAGCAACCGCAGCGCTTCCAGAACAATGAAGGCGCCAATTCGGTTGTCGATGCTCCGGGAAGCGATGCGCCCACTGGGAAACCGCTCCATGGAGGCATTCAACACAGCGGGATCTCCGATTCGCACTCTTGCCAATGCCTCGTCCTTGGACTTCGCACCGATGTCGATCCACAGATCGGTGATCTTCGTCGCGTTGTCTCGGTCCTCCTTCTTGATGAGATGGATCGCCTTCTTGCCGATCACGCCGGCCACGGCCCCGTCAGCGGCTGCGATGGTCACCCGCTGGCCGACGAGGACCTGGGAGTCCCATCCGCCGATAGTGGAGAAGAAGAGGAAGCCATCGTCGTCCACGTGCACGATCATGAGGCCGATCTCGTCGATGTGTCCAGCGAGCATCACCCGAGGTGATCCGCTCGGGTTGATTACGGCCTGGGAGTTGCCCTTGACGTCGGCGGAGACTTCCCCCGCGAATCCCTCGGCCTCCGTTCGCCACACTCGAGCCGCCGCAGTCTCGAAACCCGAGGGGCCCGGCGTATTCAGGAGTTTTTCGAGAAAGGCCAACGATTTGTCGTCCATGATTCCTTCTGGTTTTGGATGCCCGAAGTTGAGGAGCTCACCTCAATGAGATATCAACACAGTCGCCGCAGGCGTTATCTTGAGACGTGCGCGAATTTCAAGATGCTGACGGCGCCGTGTGGCGCGTCGAAGAAATCAGCCACGGTCGCACCTCGGAGTATCTTAACCGCAAGGTGCACCAGCCGATCCTGCAGTTTTCCTGCCTCAGTCACCGTAAGCCGCATCGCTATTTGGGCCATGCATTGGGGCAGAGCCGCTTAGAGGACTTATCAGAGGCCGACCTGCAACTACTCTTGGAACGCGCTTCCGTGCATTGAGGGTCGACCGGAGCTCTACTTGATTCGCTTCCCGCCCTGGATCACCACCGCGACATCCCGCAGGACCTGCATGTTGCTCAGCGGATCTCCCCGGACGGCAATCACGTCGGCGAGCCGGCCCGGAGCGAGTGTTCCCAGGTTGTCTTGTACCTGAAGGAACCGCGCCGGCCACAGGGTGGCGGCTTGAATGACCTGCATCGGGGCGACTCCCAGCTCCACCCATTTCGCCATCTCTCGCCACGTCGCATCGTTGTGAAACATGGACGGAATCCCCGCATCGGTTCCGATGAGGAGCTGCACGCCGGTCTCGCGGATCTGGCCGAACTTCTCGGGCAGCCGGGGAATCCGACTGGGAAAGAGGGCGTAGTACGGTAGCCGGGGTATGTCTTGGAGCGACGCCCGAATCTCGTTCGCCATCGCCGGAGTCATTCCCACTTTCCAGCTCGGGTCGTCCAGCCGCTCGGGGAACACCTCTCCACTGTACTGCATCACATAGAGTGGTGAGATGGTGGGCGTCCAGTAGAGCGTGGCATTCCGCTCGCGGAGCCGCCGCAACACGTCTACCGGGTATCCGGGAGCGGTTGCCAGGCCCGTGTGCTCGAAGTTGTCCACACCCGCATCCAAGCCGATCCGGATCTCGTCCGGCCGGTGCGCGTGCGCCACCACGGGCTTGCCATTGGCGTGCGCTGTTTCAACGACGGCGGCGACCTCCTCGGTCGTGAGCTGATCCTGATCGATCAGCTTGATGACGTCCACGCCGGCGTCGATGATTTGCTGCACCTTCTGGCGGGCATCGTCGGCTCCGCTCACGCCCCAGCGGTACTCGGCCTCCCAAGGTTCGTAAGGGGCGTGCTGAATGAACGGTCCGGACACGAAGAGCCGCGGCCCGGGGATCTCGCCTGATGCGATGCGCTGCTTCACGTCGAGAATGTCGTCGAGGGGTGCACCAAGGTCACGCGCCGAGGTGACACCGGCCTCGAGGAGTTGCCGGGCGGCGATGGGCATCACCTCGTCGGCCAGTTTGTCGCCGAAGAGTTCATGCCACCGTGCATAATCTCCATGTCCCAGGATCATGAGGTGCACGTGCATGTCGAACAGGCCCGGCATCACCGTCATGCCTTCGGTGCTGACGACCGGCGTGCCCCCGGGAACATCCACTTCCGATCGTGGCCCCACCGTGACGATGCGATCGTCCACGATGAGGATCACGCCATTCTCGATCAGCGGTCCGCCGTAGCCGTCGATGATCCGCCCCCCCACCAGGGCCAGGGTCGGTTGTTGCGCTCCGGCTGCCTGACTCGTCAGTGCGAGGATTCCCAGGACCAACAGCGTCCTCGATACGTTCATGGCAAACCCCTATCCCTCGATCTCACTCCTGAGTGACTTCCCGTGTCGGCCCACTTGCGACGCGGTACATCATGAACATGACAAGGATCAGCAAAATGATTCCGGGGTAATTTACATCGGTGTGGTCACCCCAGAACGCCAACACATCCGCGTCGCCCGCTACCACGATGGGAATCGCGAGGAGGATTCCCACCAGTGCTTCGCCAGTGATCGCGCCGGCGGCGAAGAGCAAACCGTGGCGATCCCCCGTGGCCGCGGCTTCCCGCAACGCCGCACGCTGCTCGGCCGGAGCAATCTCCGCTGCGGCCCGCTGACCTCGCTTGACGGCCCACGCGATCAGCCCGCCGATGAAGATGGCCACCGACAACTCGAAGGGTAGGTAGATTCCCACGGCCACGGCGAGCACGGGTGTGCGGAAGTTGCTTCCCTGCGCCTTGAGGATCTCGTCGAGCACGATCACTCCCACGGCCACGAGCATGCCGGCGCCCACCATGCCCCACGGCAACCCACCCTGAAAGACGCCGCCGGCCACCGCCGCCATGAGCGTGGCTTGGGGTGCGGCGAGCGGGTCGGGGTGTGCCGCGGTGGGGATGCCGATGCCGTACGCCTTGAGCAGCAGTGTGAGCACTGGGGCCATCACGAATGCCGCCGAGATCACGCCTACGAACTGCATGATCTGCTGTTTGTACGGCGTTGCACCGACGAGCCGTCCGGCTTTGAGATCCTGCATGTTATCGCCGGCGATGGCCGCACCGCACGCCACCGTTGCGCCGATTAAGATTGCCGCTCCCGGACCGATGAGACTTTGGGTTCCGAGCAACGCGACCAGGAGCAGGGCCGACGTGAGAATGGTGGCGATGGTCACGCCGGAGATCGGGTTGTTGGACGAGCCGACGAGCCCGGCCATGTAGGCGGCCACCGCGGCGAAGAGGAAGCCCGCGACCACCATGATCACGGCCATGAACAGGCTCACGCCGACGGCGTTGGTGAACACCGTGAAGAGCATCACCAGTGGAATGACGGTCGCGACGAGCGCAATGCCGACCCACTGCATGGGGGTGTCACGCTCCGTGCGCTCAGTGGGGGCGCCCGTTCCCTCCTGCGCGCGCCGGTACGCGTCCAGACCGGCGGAGATGCCCCGCACGAGACTCTTGCGGACGGAGATCAACGCCCAGAGCCCCCCGATCACCATGGCGCCGACGCC
>JBDHAF010000015.1:0-40003 GCA_039588255.1 Gemmatimonadota bacterium
GGGTCGTGGGGGTTCTCCAACACCCCCGCCTGTACGACCTGACGAGCGAGTCCCGGGAGCAGGTGTACGTCCCCCAAGGACAGCGCGGTGGGGTACGGAATACGGTCTTCACCGTGCGAACCGACGGCGATCCCGCCGCCCTCGCCGACGCGGTGCGGAATGCGGTGTGGGAAGTCGACGCCAACCTACCGGTCGACAAACTCCGGCCGATGACGGCGTACGTCGACGACGCGATGGCCGCGCCGCAGTTCGCGCTGGTGGTGATGACGCTCTTTGGTGGACTGGCCTTGGTGTTGGCGGCGGTGGGGATCTACGGTGTGATCTCGTATTCCGTGGGTCTCCGGGCGCACGAGTTCGGAATACGCATGGCGTTGGGCGCGAGCCCGAAGGGTGTCGTCCACGGCGTCGTCGCTGGTGCGGCGCGATTGGTGGCGGCGGCGCTGCTTGCGGGAATCGCCGTGTCGATGGTACTGAGTCGCACGATGGCCCACATGCTGTACCAAGTCAGCACGACGGACGTTGTGACCTATGCGGCGATGTCTGCGATCTTGTTCGGGGTCGCGTTGGCAGCTTCATACTTGCCGGCTCGCCGAACCGCGGCCACGAACCCCGTCGACGTGTTGCGCGCGGATTAGGGCGTCATGGCCCCACCGGTACGAGATTCAGTTCACCAGGAATTCTCTTGCCATGCGGGCCTCCGCCATGTCAGCGTCGGCTCCCGTGAGCAGGTCCGCAAGCAGGCGGTACGCGTTCGTGGCAATGTCCATCCGGCCCGCAGTGGCGGCGGCCTTTGCGTACCCGGCCAAGCTCAGAATGCGGTTTGGGGTCCGGGCAAGCGCCATTTCGAACACTGACAGGGCGTCCTCGGCACGACCCATATCGAGGAGTATCTCGCCCTGCCGCTCGCGAGCGGGTTTGAACGCAACCGGTGGACCGAAGTCCACGGGCAGGGACGCCTCGTAATCCGCTGCCTTCTTGGCGGCGAGCAGGGCACTCTCGCGGTCTCCGGCATCCGCCAACAGCAGGGCGTGGAGCGTCCCCTGCCACACGGGAACGTACGGACTCTCCCACGTGGCCTCGGCGCTGCCACCGTTATCCTGCAGAAAGGCATAATGCTTCTCGGCCGTGGGGCGGTCGCCCCGATGCAGGGCCGCGACACCGGTGCCCCACGCTTGCATGAGCCGCGTCGACATCGACGTGCTGCCGACGTCCATCTCCGACGTGGCGGGGGTGCCGTTCCAATTCCGTGTATCAGCCAGGTTCAAGCTGCGCATGTAGACGTATGACCGCGCCGCAGCTTGTCGCATGCCGTCGGGGAGCCGCTCGTTGTGGGCCTGGGCGAAGCAGCCCATGAGTAACGCTTCGGCGTCGTCGTAGCGCCCTTGCTGCTGGTAGCCGTACATGAGCCACTCGTTGTAGTGACCGCAGAACGTGGGCGGCAAATCTCGCGCGGCCAGATTCCGATCTGTCACCGCGTCGGCACGGATGTTGGCCTTGACCACGTCGTCCCACAGACCTCGGGCGAGGAAGATGTGCGTGGTCATGTGTTGTGCGTGCGCCGCAGCGGGAGCGATGGGGCCATACGCCCGCGCCGCTTCCATGGCCAGGATGGCATGAGTCGGGTCGTCGAAGGAGTGGATGGTGTAGTGGGCGGCCCCCGGATGATCGGGGTTCTGTTGGAACGCGGCCAACGCGATGGTCCCGGCTTCCATGTACGTTGGCACGTTCCGGTCGCCCTGGCTCAGGCCGAGAAGGGACAATGCGTAGAACGCCTGGGCCTCGAGGTCGTCCTGGTAGGTCGACGCCAGCCTCTCCATGGCGATGGAGTACAGCGTGTCCAACGCAGCCTTCTCACCGTGACCGTATAGCACGTCGACCGCCGCGAGGTACGCCCGCTCCCGGTCGGTGGGGGCCTTGGCTGTGCGCGCCGCCGGTGTGAGGGCGTACCGGGCCAGCGCCGCCAACGCCGCGCCCGTGTCCTTCTGGTTCCATACCGGATGTGTGTACGTCATGGCTTCGCCCCAATACGCCAGGGCAAAGTCCGGATCGATCTCCTGGGCCTTCCGGAACGCGTCCGCTGCGAAGTCGTACTCGAAACTGTGGAGCAAGAGTACGCCGCGCAGGAAGTGGTGCTGGGCTTCAGGAGCGCCGGAGTTGGGGAACGATACACTACCCAGTCCCTTGATATGGGTGGGCTCCTGGGAGGCGGCGGGTAGTGCGGTTGCCGCGAGAATCACCAGCAATGATGCGACGGCGGAGTAGAGGCGGTGCGTCATGGTCGTTTCTTCCTTGCACAGGACACTCGTCCCGTGTCATCAGAGGCTGCTGCGGCCACTGTGGCCCGGTGCGGCGCCGACACAGCGGGGGCTCGGGTGGTCTTGCGCCGTCGGAGAGATCGGACAAGGCCCTTCCCCCGCTTGCGGGTCGCGTCAAGTATGGCGTTTGGAGGGCCGGCAGGGAAGATGGTCCGTTGAGGAGGACAGCGGGAAACAATTAACCGCGGAATCAATCCACGATGCCCCAGCCCCCAATCGTCTAGCCGCTTGGCCGGTTGCAAGGTAGCTTTCGCCCCCATGAAGGACCCGTTAGACCGTCTCAAGTCCGCCCTCGGCGGCAGCTACGCCATTCAGGAGGAGGTTGGCGCCGGCGGTATGGCCACGGTGTACTTGGCGCACGACGTGCGGCACGACCGCAAGGTTGCGCTCAAGGTACTGCGACCCGAACTCGCGGCGGTGATCGGTGCCGACCGGTTTCTGGCCGAGATCAAGACCACGGCAAATCTCCAACACCCGCACATTCTGCCGCTGCACGATTCCGGGGAGGTCGACGGCACAGTCTTCTATGTGATGCCGTTTGTGGAGGGCGAGTCGTTGCGGGATCGGTTGAACCGGGAGAAACAACTGCCCGTCGGTAATGCGGTGCAAATTGCGACCGAAGTGGCCGGCGCCCTCGATTACGCGCATCGAAAAGGCATCATCCACCGCGACATCAAGCCCGAAAATATCCTCCTCCACGACGGGCGGGCCCTCGTGGCGGACTTCGGGATCGCGCTCGCTGCCTCGACGGCCGGCGGGACGCGGATGACGGAAACGGGTATGAGTCTCGGCACGCCGCATTACATGTCGCCCGAACAGGCCATGGGGGAACGGGACCTCGACGCCCGGGCAGACGTCTATGCGCTGGGGTGCGTACTGCACGAGATGTTGGTCGGCGAGCCACCGTTCACCGGCCCTACGGCCCAGGCGGTCGTGGCAAAGGTGATGACCGACGAGCCGCCGCCAGTCGGGGCGCTCCGGAAGACGGTCCCCGTCCACCTCGAGGATGCGGTCCTCACTGCTCTGGAAAAATTGCCGGCCGACCGCTTCGCGAGCGCGGCGGAGTTCGCGTCCTCCTTGGAGGGCCATACCGAGCGGTCGACAACCCGCGCGCACCGATCCCGCAGAGAGCTGCAGGTCACGCGCACGCGGATGCTCTGGCCCATCGGGTTGGTTATCGCAACGGTGTTGGCGCTCTGGGGGTGGCTGCGCCCGCAAGCAGAAACGCTCGACCAGCCAGCTTCTCGGTTGGCGGTGCTCTTGCCGAGCCTCGGGGCGTCCAGCACGGCGCTACAGCGCCAACTCGCCTTGACCCCCGACGGCAGCACCCTGATCTACACCGCCATCGCCGGCGGGCAAGCCCGCACGATGCGTCGTGACCTCGATGCCTCGGAGTCCACCGTGCTTCCCGGTGTCGTGCCGTTCCTGTCCGGCTACGTGGTTTCACCAGACGGCCGCGAGTTTATCGGCGCGGTCGCCCTTACCGAGATGTACCGCTACTCGATCGCCGGCGGGAACTCGAAGCCGCTGCCTCGAGAAATCGTGGCGAGTTCCTGGGCCGCATGGGGGAGGGACGGGGGGATATGGTTCAGTGCCGATACCGACATCGGTCGCGGCATCGCGCGGCTCGGCGACGCAGATAGTGTCACGCGTCCCTTCGGCACGGAGCACAGTGACCTCGTGCTCATGCAGATCCTCCCCGATGACCGTACTGCGCTCGTCATTCGGATGCCGCAAGGGAATTCATCGGGTCCCGCGTTGCTCCTCGACCTCACCGCCAGCGTCGCGACGATGTTGATCGACATGGACATGGTCGAGATACGGTACACTGCCGGCCACCTCGTGTACGCGTTGCCCGACGGCACGCTGGAAGCGAGGCCCTTCGATCCCAAGGAACTGCAGCTCGAGGGGGAGCCGGTGCGCATCGCAACGGGCGTCGCGCTGACCGGAGCGGGCATCGCCCAGTTCGCGGTGGCAGAGAACGGCACTGTTGCGTACATCCCCGAGGAGCCGCGATCGCTCGTGTTGGTGGACCGCGATGGCCGGAGCCGTCCCGCCACGGACGAGAAGCGCAACTTCCACGCCCCGATGTTTTCTCCTGACGGTCGTCGAATCGCGACCGACTTCAATTCCCCCGATGGGCGAGATGTCTGGGTCCTTGACGTGGATGCCAGGTTGCTGACTCGCGCCACGTTCGAGCGGGACGGGCACGATGCCACCTGGACACCTGATGGGCGGTCGCTGACCTATACATCGTTGCAGAGCGAGGGGCTCACCCTTTTGCGCACCCGGCCGGGCAGTGCCGAGCCGGCCGAGGTGCTGTTCGCCTCACCCCAGTTGGGCTACTCCGGCCTCTGGCTCAGCGACGGCAGTGCGTTGGTGACTGCGGCCAATTCCCTGGAGCCAGGCTCGCGCGGCGACCTTGGTATTCTGTCGAATGGCGGTCGCGGTCCCATCGAGCCTCTGGTGACCACCCGGTTCGAGGAGCAGTACCCGGCACTTTCCCCGGACAACCGCTGGCTGGCGTTCGTATCCAACCAGTCGGGGCAGGACCAGGTATACGTGCGCCCGCTCCGCGGAGGCGGTGACCAGGTGCAGGTCTCGCTTTCGGGTGGGGTCGAGGCGCTGTGGGGGCCCAACGGCCGAGAGCTGTTTTACCGCAGCGGCCCCGGCGGTACCTCGGAGCTCATGGTGGCCACGGTGGAGACCGATCCCGCGCTGGCCATCACCGCGCGACGAGCTCTCTTCTCGGTGGCCGATATCGCAACCTCCACGCCACACACCAACTACGACGTGTCGCCGGACGGGCAGACGTTTGCGATGGTCCGCTTCAATCCTTCCACGCGGATCATGGTGATCCAGAATCTGCCGGCGCTGGTACGGAGGTTGAGGGGGACAGCGGGAAACAATTAACCGCGGAATCAATCCGCGGCGCTCCGCTCCGAAATCATCTAGCCACTTGCCCTGCTGCGGGGTAGCTTTGGCCCCGATGAAGGATCCCTTAGATCGCCTCACTACTGTCTGTGGCCCACACACAGCAAAATCCGTTGAGAAGTTGAGATGAGAACTGAGACGCACCACACGCGAAACGCTGCCCGAGCCCGGCTCGGCTTGACCTTCGGTGCGTTGATCATCACTGGCTGCTCGGGCGGCGGGGTCGTCACAGAGGGCGATTGGCCGGTCATCACCGGAAACTTGTACGGTCAGCGCTACTCGTCGTTGGATCAGATCAACGCAGAGAACTTCGAGCAGCTCGAGGTGGCGTGGGTGTGGGACGGATCCGCTTTCCCCAACGTGAACGCACGCGCCACGCCCGTATACGTCAACGGCAAGCTCATCAGTGTGGCCGGCGAGAAGCGGCACGTAGTGGCCACCGACGCCGGCACGGGGGAGACCCTCTGGTCGTGGGTCGAGCCGGAGACCTTCCGGTGGGAGTACTCTATGCGGAAGAACCACGGCAAAGGCGTCGCCTACGCCAACGTGGACGGCCGCGACGTCGTCTACGTGATCACGCCGGCGTTCTTCCTCCACGCACTCGACGCGGAGACGGGCCAGCCGCTGGAGGGCTTCGGGGGATCGGTTCCCATCGAGGGCTTCCCCGAGACCGGCACGGTGGACCTCTTAGCCCACCTCGGCCACGAGTACGACCCGTATAACGGCGTCCCGCTGGAGAAGGGCTACATCACGAGCTCGTCGCCCGCCATCGTGGTGAACGGTGTGATCGTCGTCGGGAACTCCGCCGAGCAGGGATACAACCAGTCGAGGCAGGAGATGATCCCGGGAGACATCCTGGGCTTCGACGCTCGCACCGGCGCGTTCAAGTGGAAGTTCGATGTGCTCCCGGGGCCGGGGGAGTTCGGCCACGAGACCTGGGAGAACGACGCGTGGCAGTGGACAGGAGACATCTCGTCATGGGCGCCGCTCTCGGCAGACCCGGAGCGGGGCATCGTCTACGTCCCAACCAACGGCGCGACACAGGACTTCTGGGGAGGGTTCCGGCCCGGAGACAATCTCTTCAGCACGAGCCTCATCGCGTTGGACGTCGAGACGGGCGAGCGGGTATGGCATTACCAGTTGGTCCATCACGACATCTGGAATTACGACACGCCGCAGGTGCCGGTCCTCATGGATGTAACGGTGGACGGCGAGGACATCCCCGCAGTGGTCCAGGTGACGAAGCAGGCCTTTGCCTACGCCTTCAACCGGGAGACTGGCGAGCCCATCTGGCCTATCGAGGAGCGGCCGGTGCCGGCGGCATACATGCCGGGCGAACACTTGTCGGAGACGCAACCGTTCCCCACGCGTCCGGCACCATACGACATGCAGGGGCTCACCGAAGACGATCTGATGGACTTCACACCCGCGCTGAGGCAAGCGGCGATCGCGGCTCTCGAGCCCTACCAGACGGGGCCGCTGTTCAATCCGCCGCTCCACCGCGACAACGATTTGGGCAAGCGAGCGTCGCTCTGGTGCCCGGGGGATGTGGGTGGAGCCAACATCGACGGCACACCGGCGGTGGACCCCGCGACGGGGATTCTCTACGTGACTTCGCAGAAGGGGTGCTCGTCGCGGATCATGATCCCCGGCGCCGAGCGGGATGCCCGGGAGGAACGACCGACCGGCGTGACCATCAGTGATTTCGCCGTGGGCAGCTCGGCGGGCGCACCACGCGTACGCGGCCTGCCCATCTGGAAGCCGCCGTACAGTAAGATCACGGCCATCGACATGAACACCGGGGAGCACCTCTGGTGGATCCCGGTGGGCGACACGCCCGATGCGATCAAGAACAACCCGATGCTCCGGGGCGTGGACCTCCCCAACACGGGAACGGGGCGGCAAGCGGCGCAGGTCGTGACGGCGACCCTGTTGATGCACACCGGCAACGCGAGTGACGGCACGCCGCAGCTCTATGCGGTGGACAAGGCGACGGGCGAGAGGCTGGGGCAGGTCGAGCTGCCGGGGAATCCCCGGTACGGTATCATGACGTACATGCACGAGGGCAAGCAGCATATCGTCATTCAGGCGGCGAACATGCTCATGGCGCTGCGACTGCCGTCGTGAACGATTCGCTGAACCGTCTCAAGGCCGCCCTGGCCGGGCAGTACGCCATCGATCGCGAGATCGGTGCCGGCGGCATGGCGGCACGGTGTATCTCGCCGAAGATCTGAAGCACAAGCGGAATGTCGCCGTGAAGGTGCTGCGCGCCGGACCTAGAGAGCCGGGTTCCAACCTCCAAACCTGGTAGCCTTCCACAAACAAACAAGATATAGTTTGTTGGAATTTGTCTAATTGACAAATTATATCTTGTCAATTAATGTTATTAGACAAGTAATACCTTGTTAACACTTTGGTGAGGATGGGAAGCCAATGTCCACGGGAAACTTCAGATCGCTACGCGTTCGCCAGGTGGAGGAACGGGTTGGACCATGGCGGGAGCGATTGGAGGAGAGACCGCCACCTGGCGGCTGGACCAAGACCATTCGGCAGGTGCTCGGAATGAGCACCAGCCAGCTGGCGAAACGGCTCGGTATTACACAGCAAGCCGTGTCCGACCTCGAGCGAAGAGAAAAGGACGGCCGGGCGACGATCGGCGCCTTGGCGAAGGCCGCTCGGGCTATGGGTGGGGAGCTAGTGTACGCCATCGTGCCAACGAGGAACTTGGACGAGATGCTGCAACACCAAGCCAGAACAACGGCGCAAAGCCGCCTGAACCGAGTCGCACACTCCATGGGATTGGAAGGCCAGTCGACTTCGGCGGAGGAGCAGGAGCGACAGGTTGCCGAGTTGGCGGCGGAACTCCTCGCGCATCCGAGAAGGCTCTGGGACGAAGGCGGGCCTTAGTGTCACCGGACGACCTCGCCGGTTCCGTTCCGGAAGGAGCGACACCGCTCGATCCCGACGAGGATGAGGGACTGATACCGCCTCACATCACCACGCGAGGAGAGTTGAACGCGTGGGAACAGGCAAACATCCTCAGGGCTCAGGAGTGGCTAGTTACGCGGCGATCGAAAAGCCCGGTGATCGACATAGCCTTTCTGCTTGAGCTGCACCGGCGGATGTTCTCGGAAACGTGGGAGTGGGCCGGGGAGTTTCGCAAGACCATGAAGAACCTCGGCGTCGCACCTGAGTTGGTGCCGGAGCGGACGCAGAATCTCCTCGACGACGTGCAGTACTGGCTGGATCACGAAGCCTACCCCATCGATGAAATCGCGGCGCGGTTCCATCACCTGCTGGTTGCCATTCACCCGTTCCCCAACGGCAACGGCCGGCACGCCAGGCTCATGGTCGATGCGCTTCTTCGGCAGGTCGGTGCTTCGCCATTCAGCTGGGGAGCGGCGTCATTGGACGTCGAGGGTGCGATTCGGAAACGCTACATCGGTGCACTCCAGGCCGCGGATGCTGGAGACTACGCACCGCTCCTTTCCTTAATTAGGACGTGACCCCTCTACGCCACCCCAAATCATCTAGCCGCCCGCCTGGCCGCGGGATAGCTTAGGCTCCCATGCGTGAGGCACTGATGGAATGGGAACGGAGCTTGGTGAGCGTGTCCTCCTGAGTTCGTTCTTCAGGAGCACGACAGATCTTTTGGTGCCACCCAAAGCAGGAGGTGGACCTTGTCTCAGATTGATCCGCTACGCGCCGGACTCGAACAAGCGCTCGGCGCACAATATGAGATCATCCGGCTCCTGGGTCGCGGCGGCATGGGGGCCGTGTACCTGGCCCAGGAGCGCGCCCTGGAGCGTGCCGTCGCCATCAAGGTTCTCCCACCGGAGATCGCGACCAGCGCCGAGGCCCAAGAGCGCTTCCGTCGCGAGGCGCGCACCGCCGCCAAGCTGACCCACCCAAACATCGTCCCGCTCCACACTTTCGGCGAAGTCGAGGGGATGATGTATTTCGTCATGGGGTACGTGCGCGGCGAGTCATTGGCCGACCGCATACGCCGTGAGGAGACAATCCCCTCGGACGAGGTGCGGCGGATTCTCGGCGACATGGCTGACGCCCTCGACTACGCGCACCGGCAGGGCGTGATCCATCGGGACATCAAACCGGACAATATCCTATTGGAGGAAGAGTCGGGACGCCCGATGTTGACCGACTTCGGCATCGCCAAGGCCTCGGCCTCTGGAGAGACCCTGACGGAACTGGGGACAGCGATTGGGACACCGCAGTACATGTCCCCCGAACAGGCATCGGGGGAGCGGGAGATCGACGGGCGCAGCGATCTGTACTCGTTGGGCATCGTCGGATACGCGATGCTGTCAGGGCGGGCTCCGTTTGACGGAACGAGTGCCCAGGAGATACTCGTCCAGCATGTGACCAAAGCGCCGCCTGCGCTCGGGACCGTCGCGTCCAACGCGCCGGCGGATCTCGCCAAGGCGATCACTCGCTGCCTGGCAAAGGCACCGGATGCCCGCTGGCCCGACGGTGCGAGCCTGCGGGAGGCCGTGGCCGATACGGGGCAGGCGGAGGAGGCAGTGCTGGAGAAGCGGGCGTGGTTCGACGGGGTTTTCATGGGCCAACTTGCTCCAACCGGCTATTTCTTGGCACTCTTGTTGATCTTTCTCGGGAGCATCGTGACAGGCTCCTTCAGCATTTCCACCACGTCTGTGGAGGAAGCGGGTGCGATTGGCGTCCTCGCGCTCATGGTGGTGTTTCCAGTGTCATTGATGGTTCTTCTCAGCGTACCGGTCGTGATCGCGGCGGTTGTCACGGTACTCCGGAATCCCCGGCTCCAGATGGCGCAGCTCCGTCCCATGCTGTTGAGGCAACCCACTTGGTGGAGGGGGTGGTACTCTCTCGCGTACCGCCACCCGGCAACAGGCGCTCGGTGGCCGCGCTTGCCAGTAGGGATACGTGCGTTGCAGGCTCTGTACGACATTTCTGGGTTCATGCTCGTCCTCGGATACCTTCCTGCTGTTCTAGCCATGCTCGGTGAATCGTTCACCACAGAGTCTCAAACGCCGGTTCTGGAGTGGCCCTTCCTGGGCAGCCTTGACGTGCGGTTGCTGTACGGACCGCTCGAGACTGCTGTGGTCGCCGTATGTCTGATCGGGTACGCCGCGGGCGTGGTGTGGGCAATGCGGCGCGGCCTGACGTACCGCGAGGCAAACCGACTCGTGAACGGTCGCGCGTTGGCGCCGACGTACGAGGCGTCGGCCTTCTGGAAGAGGCCGCACATCGCGCGGTTGTTACGGCCGGAAGTATCCGTGTCGGACAAACCGGCGTCGGAGCCCGAAACGCCGAACGACTACCGCGTGCAGATCGAGGAGGCGGCGAGGGAGCTCAGCGGAACCGCTGGGGAGTTGGGAGGGGAAGCGGTGGGCGCTGCGGGCCAGTTGAGCGAGCAGCTCGCGGCGGTGGATCATGAGATCGAGAAACTCGCTCGAGATGCCGATCCAGCCGAGATCCCACGCCTCGAGGAGAAGCTGGCCGCGCTTGGCGACCCGGGAGGAGAGAGCGCTGCCGGGCGTCAGATGCGCGAACTCTTGTCCGGCCAGTTGAAGCTCATGCGCCAACTCACCGAGAGTCTGGAGCAGGCCACCGACCGTCGGTCGCATCTCCTGGAGATGCTCAACACCCTCTGGCTACAGGTAGGGAACCTCCGCGCGGAAGCGGCCCGCGAATCACTGGAGAGCCATGAGGTGACGGGGAAGATCCGCGCACTCTGCGAGGAGATCGAACGCCACACCGATGCCACTGGCGAGGTCGATCAGCTGATCGCGCCGCCGGAGACGGAATAGCGGAGACGGTCACGCGGCCACGTCCTCGACTGTTCCCGCCAGATAGTGGATCAGCCAGCGCGTGACCTTGCCCTTGCGGATGCCCAGGAACCCGTTGGCTTCCATGGCCTCCTCCACCACCCGCAGGTTTCCCAGCCACGGCGGGTCGAAATCCACGGCGAAGAATCGTCCACCCGGCTTCAGGAGCCGTGCGATTTCGGCCACGCCGCGTCGTTTTAGGTCCGGCGGGAGATGATGCAGCATCAGGCTGCTGAGGACGACATCGAAGGAACCGTCCGGAAACGGTAGGTCTTCGATGAGTGCGGTCTGAAACCGAACATCGAACCCGTCGCGGGCCGCCTTGCGCTGGGCCTCCCGGATCATTTGCGGTGCCGCATCGATGCCGTGCACCGTGCCGTCGGAGCCGACGCGCTTCTTCGCCACCATGGTGAGGGTGCCCGTGCCGCATCCCACATCCAGGACGTTCTCCCCGGGTGCAATCCCCGCGAGATTCACGACGCTCTCCCTGAACGCCTGTTCCCGACCGAGAAAGAACACGTGATTCAACACGTCATAGGAGCGGGCCCAGCGGATCAGGCGGCCGCTGGTTTTTGGAGCATCACTCATCTCGATTGGCAAGGTACGCCCCGGGGACAGGCAGCGGCAACAAGACTATATTCGGGCAAATCTTCACAGGGATCACCCATGACCACCAGCCGCAGAGATTTCTTAAAGGGCGCCGCGATTGCCGGTGTGGGCATGCCCGCTCTGACCAAGGATGCCCAGGCCCAGGAGCAATGCCCCTCGGGCAAGGCGGTCCACTCCGTTCTCGAGCGAGACCACCCTTACATCTATATAGACCCCTGCATGCAGATGTGGCCCGACGCCGATTTCCACATGGCCCACCGCCATGGCGTCACCGTGTACGGTGTCACCGCCTGGAATCCCCATGCCGATGTCGGAGCAGCGCTGAAAGGACTGATGTACTGGCACGGCATCGCCCGGGAGCACGAGGGTCTGACGGTGGTGGAGACGGTGGAGGACATCCGCCGAGCCAAGCGGGAAGGGAAGGCGGGGCTCCTGCTGGCGGCCCAGGACGGCGACTGGGTGGGGTACGAGCTGCACCGCATCGAGGCGTTTCGGGACGCGGGTCTCCGCATGATGCTCCTGGCGTACAACGCCACGAACCAACTGTGCGACGGATGTCTGGACCGAACCCAAGGAGGGCTCTCACGCCTCGGGCAGCGCGCGGTGGAGGAGTGCAACCGAGTGGGCATCGTCCTGGATCTGAGCCATACCGGTAAGTGGTCCACGCTGGAAATCATGGATCACAGCGCGCACCCCTGTGTGTACAGCCATTCCAATGCCGGCGCCCTGGTCCCCAGCCCCCGGAACATCGACGACGAGCAGATCCGGGCGTGTACGTCTCGGGGAGGCGTCGTCAGTCTCGTGTCGTGGGGACCGTTGGTGATGAAGCCGGGCACAACGCACCGTCCCACGTTGGATGAGTTCATCGAGCACATCGACTACGTGGCGCAACTCACTGGGAGCACGGACAACATCGGGATCAGCACGGACATGTCCATCGGCACCTATCCAGCCCACGAGCATGATCCCTGGGGCGCGCCCGACTATCCCGCCTTCACCGCCCAGTACAACGAGCACGTCACGGACGACATTCGGTCGTCGGAGCGGAACGTGGACGGGTACAGCGACTACGCGGAGATCGTGAACGTCGCCGAACGACTGTCAGCGCGGGGATACTCGGAGCAAGACGTGCACAAGATTCTGGGGGAGAACTTCCTTCGGGTGTTCGAGGAGGTGTGGCAGTAGCGACTGGCTCAACGCGATCCCCGGTCGAGCCACAGGATGCCGAGATTGCCCGGTGATGAAGGTGTGGCGCCGAACATTCCGGTGAGGATGTAACGCCCGTCCCGGAGCGCGAGAATCATCACGCCCCGGTCGTACCCCGGGCGCTCGAGCACCGTGCTCGTCTGCACGTTGCCGTCGCGGTCACTCTCCATGACGAGGACGTCGCCTACCCCGTCCGACACGGAGTATCCCACGGTCAGGTATCCGTCGCTATGGGTCGGCGCGCTCATCATGGCCCGGTCGTCGTTGGGGCCGCCGGCGTGGCGCCACCAGCGGAGGTTTCCTTCGGCGTCGAGGCGCAACAGGTACACGTCGCTACCGCCGGTGCTTCGGGTGCCTCCGTACCCGGATACCAGCACGTCTCCCCCCGCAAGCGCGATGACGCCGTGGCCCACGTCGTCCGGTGCGTCCCCCAACGACCGGGTCCACGCGACATGCCCTGTCGCGTCCACGCGGACGACGTACGCATCGCGGTTGGTTTCCCGGTCGGCGGCCGTGGTGCCGGTGACGACAAACGCCCCGTCATCGGTATGCGCTACCGAGAAGACCCGCTGGTCCCCCGGCGTGTGGACGATCCGGCGCCACACGATGTCGCCGGTCGGACCGACGTGGAGCAGGTAGGCGTCGCGCTCGCCCCGGTCCCCTTGCTCCGATTGGGCGGCGATGACGACGCCGCCGGCCGGCGCAAGCGTGGCCGACCATGCCAGGTCGCGCCCACCCTCATCGAACGTCCGTTCCCACAGGAGGGTGCCCGCAGCATCCAGGCGCAACACCAACACATCGTCGAGGCCGTTGGGTGGAGCACGCGTGTATCCTACGATGAAGAATCCGGCGTCAGGCGTCTCCACTACATCCCATCCGAAATCCTCGCCGTTGCCGCCGTACGTCCGTGTCCATACTGTGTCGCCTTCCGTATCGAGGCGGACGAAGAACACGTCGGTTCCCGTGTCGCGCCCGGCGTCGGCGTAGCCCACGACGGCAAAGCCGCCGGCGCGCAGCTCAATGACGGCGTTCCCCACCCCCAGGCCAGACGTGTGGATGATCAACTCGCGCTGGACCGACAGGGGAGCCTGTGCGGCGAGGGCCGCGGGCAGCAACAGCGTAAAGAGAAGCATGTGCATGGACGCCCTCAGCCGTGTTTGATGAACGTTCCGTCCTGGAGTTCCGCCCAGGCGTGCCGGAGCTCTTCTTGCGTATTCATGACGATCGGTCCGCGCCAGGCGACGGGCTCTTCGATGGGCCTACCCGAGACCAGCAGGAACCTGATGCCCTCGTCCCCCGCCTGCACCGTCACTTCGTCGCCCCGGTCGAACAGTACGAGGGAACGGTTGCCCGTCTCGTACACCGTTGCATTATCGGGAGATCCCACCTGTTCCATCTTCACCGTTGTGGGCTCCGAGGCGTCACGGAACGCGCCGGCTCCGTCGAACACGTAGGCAAAGCCGTTGCGCGATGTCTCGACGGGCAGGCTCTTGCGTTTGCCCGGCGGCACATACACGTCGAGATACCGCGGATCCGCCGCGATGCCGTCCACCGGACCAGCCTTGCCCCAGAAGTCGCCGCAGATGACCCGCACGTGGGTGCCGTCGTCGTCGGTCACTTCGGGAATGTCCTGCGAGGAAATGTCTTGGTAACGCGGCGCCGTCATCTTGAGCGAAGACGGGAGGTTGGCCCATAACTGGAAACCGTGCATCTGGCCCTGCGGATTTCCCTGGGGCATCTCTTGGTGGAGGATGCCGCTGCCGGCCGTCATCCACTGCACGTCGCCGGCACCTAACGTGCCGGCGTTCCCCAGACTGTCGCCGTGGTCCACCGTGCCCGCTAGAACGTACGTGATGGTCTCGATGCCCCGATGGGGATGCCACGGGAAACCGGCGAGGTAGTCGTCGGGGTTCTCGTTGCGGAAGTCATCGAGCAGGAGAAACGGATCGAAGTCGCTGGTGTTTCCGAACCCAAAGGCGCGGCGCAACTTGACGCCTGCCCCCTCCAGCGTGGGCTGTGCTTGGACGATTTGCTTGACTGGTCGGATGGACACGGCCTCTCCTCGGTTGTCGCCCGCCGGCGCTGCGTGGCATCGGCTTTGACGGACGTCAAGACCTCGGCCGGCCGTGGGGCTTCATCAGGTATCCGTAAATCTAAATCTGCGTGCAAGGGCCGCGCGACGTCGACGGCCACCACCACGCCGGGGCATCATCGCCCCACCGGCGACGATCCGGGAATGAGGCGGTCGAGAAACCGGGCCGTGTGCATCCGGT
The DNA here is from genome assembly GCA_039588255.1 of Gemmatimonadota bacterium. GTDB lineage: Bacteria > Gemmatimonadota > Gemmatimonadetes > Gemmatimonadales > GWC2-71-9 > B3T1B10. The sequence continues at coordinate 15,163 of JBDHAF010000015.1, forward strand.
CCCACACCCGATCCACATGTGTCCAGTACCGCGACGACGTGGAGCTGGGGTTCCAACTCGACGGCCGGGGAAGTGATGCGGCGAGCTGCGAAGCCTCGCGGGGCGTGAGGGCGGCTGCTCGTTTGCCGAAGTAGTGCCGCGCGGCTGCCTCCGCACCGTAAATGCCAGTGCCGAACTCCACCACGTTCAGGTAGAGGTGGAGAATCCGCTCCTTCGTGAGATGCCGCTCCAGCTGCGAAGTGAGAATGGCCTCCTTGAGTTTCCGAACGGGATTTCGGGACGGCGAGAGCCACAAGTTCTTCGCCAGTTGTTGGGTGATGGTGGACGCGCCGCGGGGTGCGGAGCCCTCGGCGATGGCCTCGCGGATGGCGGCGCCGATTTCGTGAGTGGAGAATCCGGTGTGGGAAAAGAACTCCATGTCTTCGGCGCAGACGACGGCACGTGCCAGGAACGGAGAGACGGTGTCGGTCCAGTTCCAGCCAAGGGGGGGACGGGAGGGGTCTGCGTCGCGGGCGGCGCGGTATTGGTCGACGAACGCCGTGGTTGAGGGACGGGTGGTGGCCAGGCTCGCCACGTCGGGCCAGCGCAGCGCTTCCACCGCCGTCCACACCAGGAGGCCGAACCCCAGCGCACCGAAACCCAGTGCCAATAGGCGGAGGAGTCGTGCCACCTTCAGTGGTGGTCTCTGCTGCTCATCCGCGGATTCACGATATTCGCGAACTTCGAGCCAAAGCGGTAGCTGAACCTCCGCCACCCGTTCGCTGGGAGGTGACGAGGAGGTGCAGATCCGCATCCTCCCGGTCGCGTACCCAGTTGATCCAATCGATCTCCCGACGGAAGTGATCGAAATCGCAGTGGCGTCCGTTGCAGTCGAGGAAGACGAACAACTCCTGCCGCTCGGTTTCGGGTGCGGCGACCTGGGCGAGGGTGGTTGGGGTGAACGGGGAAAAGGCGAGCAGAACCAAGGAGAAGAGGAGAGTTCGTGACATTATGCGTCCTTTATGATCCTTCACCGGAGGTCCGGCGCAAGGCTAAATCCCATTCAACAGAGTGTACTCGTCACTCCCAGACCGCAAACTTTCCCTCCGCCGCAGTTTCCTTCATCCGCTCCGTGAGCGACTCCATGAACGCCTTGTGGTCTTCCAGTCCGTGGAGTGCTTTCCCCACGAACAGGTCGCAGTAGAATGGCACCGGAACGATCGACCCTTTGGGCATTGCCTTCCCGAGCCCGTGCATGTGGATCGGAATCACGGGGACCTGGGGATGTTGCTTGGCCAGGTGCGCCACGCCGCTCTTGAACTCACCGAGTTCTTCGGGCTGTCCCCGCGTGCCTTCGGGAAAGAGGATCACCATGTCGCCGGCCTCCAGTGCGGTGTGGACGGCGGTGAAAGGGTCTTCGTCGGGGGCCCTGCCTTTCCGCTCGATGGGGATGATACCGATGATCTTCAAGGCGAACCAGCCGATGAAGCGATTCTTGAGAAAGTAGTCCGCCGCCGCCACGGGTCGGAGGCGCGGGAGGAGCCTGGATGGGAACAAAGTCTGTAACACCACCGTGTCGAGATGGCTGTTGTGGTTGGCGACGATGATGGCGGGGCCTGCCCTTGGCAGTCGCTCCCGATGCCGCACGTTGAGCCCCAACCCGATCAACACTACCGGTCGAATGACGAGCCAGAAGAAGAGGAGTTGAAAAAGGCTGCTCATGTGTCAGGCGTAGAGATAGACTATGTAGTGGAAGAAGAGGGGCGCCGTGTAGGTAAGGCTGTCGATGCGATCGAGGATGCCGCCGTGGCCCGGCAGCATGGTGCCGCTGTCCTTGATGTCGAGATCGCGCTTGAGGGCGGAAATCACCGCGTCGCCCACGAAGCCCCCCATGCCGATGATCACCGTCGCGACGATCGCTTCAATGACGGTCAGTGGCGTGAGCCACGGTGCGAGCAAAACGCCGAGGAGGACTGTCGTCCCCACGCCACCGAGCAACCCACCCCAGGTCTTGTTGGGACTCACCTTGGGCACAACCCTGTGGCGGCCCAATGCCTTTCCCCAGAGGAACTGGGCCACGTCGTTGCCTTGGGTGAGGAACACGAGGTACAGCACAAGCGCCGGTCCGGCCCCGTTGGGATTCACCGTCTCCGGCAGCACCAGCAGGTACGCAAGGTGGCTGATGCTGAACACCGTCACCATCAGTCCCCAGTGGAGCGTCCCCACTGACCGCAAAAACCCGCTCGTCTCGCCGATCAGGACCATACGCATCGGGAGGAGCAGGAACATGTAGACGGGGACGAAGATGATGAACATCCCGTACCACTCCATCCCAATCCACAGGTACTGCACGGGGATGCTCAGGTAGGCCAGGAGCTGTACGCTGCGATCGGCGCGGCGCGTGGGTATGAGGGAGAGGTATTCCTTGAGGGCGAGGAAGCTCACGAACCCGAAGAACACGAGGGAGATCTTTCGGGTGAGGGCGAGGGCGACCATGAACAGCACCGCCATCACCCACCAGCTCTTGATGCGTTGCCGCAACTCGGTGAGATCTCGCCCAGGTTGCGCCTTGCCCATGAGCGACACGACCGCGGTGGCGACGACCAGGATCCCGAAGATCCCGGCCATCGCCCAGAGAACGTTGGGGTGGAGCGATCTCACCCAGTCTCCCGGAGCGCGCGACGCGCCCGGTTGTAGATGGTGACGAGGAGGAGCAGCACCATCGCCCCCATGACGTACTCCACCCACAGGCCACTCGGCACCCCGAGTCCGAGAGCCAGGGCCAAGGCGCCGAAGACGAAGGCCCTGTCGCTCTTCCCCATGGGGCCGTCGTAGCGGCGCGACGCGCCGATCTGGACCGCCACGACGCCGGTCATCTCCGAGATCACGGCCAGGATCACCGCAGCCACCACGAAGTCCTCCCGCAGGCCGGGTACCATCGCCAGGGGAAGGTAGAGCACCGTGTCGGAGATGACGTCGCCCACTTCGTTCAACACGGCGCCTGTGTTGCTCGCCATGTTCAACTCCCGGGCCATCATCCCGTCCAGGGCGTTCAGGGCCATGCGGACGAAGAGGGCGGCTGGCAGCACGACCAGCGGCCAACGGGCGTTGGGCTGCCAGGCGATGCAGCTCCCCACGGCGGCGGACATGACGAGGGCGGCGACGGTGACGGCGTTGGGCGTGGCGCCCATCCGGGCCAACCCCCGCATGATCGGGCGGAGAAGATCTTGAAACGCGGGCTTCAGGTCGTAGATGCTGGCCATCGGTCAGGCCTCAGTATGAGGAGGCGTTCACGTGTCGCAACCGGGCAGATGAAACATTGCAGTCGGTGGACCGAGAATCCAGATTCCGGATCAGCCCAGCAGCGGCGAGCCAACCAGGAGCCCCATATCATGAGACTGCCAACCGTCGTTCTCTCGGTCGGGTGATTCCCCAGAGCATGGAACGCGGCAGGGCGTTTGTGCCCGAGATCTTGGACCACCTGCGTTTCTTCGAGGAGGTCGCCGGACCCTATCCGTTCCGGGCGGACAAATACGGCGTTGCCGAGACGCCGTACTTGGGCATGGAGCACCAGACGATCATCGCCTACGGCGCCGACTTCGACAACGGCGCCATGACCCAGGGCGTGGACTTCGGGTTCGATGCGTTGCACCAGCACGAGTTGGCCCACGAGTGGTACGGCAACCTCGTCACCGCGGCGGATTGGAAGGACCTCTGGCTGCACGAGGGCTTCGCGTCGTACATGCAGCCCCTCTACGCGGAATCCCGCCAGGGTATCGACGCCTACCGCAGATACATGGACTTCATGCGGCCGCAGATTTCGAACGAAGAACCGGTGGCGCCCCGGGAGACCCGAACCGCCCGGGAGATCTACAGACCGGACATCTACTACAAGGGGGCGTGGATCCTCCACACGCTGCGCTACCTCATTGGGGAGGAAGCGTTCAGGATGGCGCTCCGGCGCCTGGCCTACCCGGATCCGGCCATGGAGAGCGTCACCGACGGCCGGCAAACGTGGCTCGCCACCACGGAAGACTTCGTCGACATCGCCGAAGCCGCGTCCGGGGAGGAGCTGGCCTGGTTCTTCGAGGTGTACGTTCGGCAGCCGGAGCTGCCCCACCTGGTAGTGGCGCGCGAGGGAGGTGAGCTGCATTTGCGCTGGGAAGTTCCCGGGGGTGCTCCCTTCCCGCTACCGGTGGACGTGCAAGTAAACGGGGTGTTGCAGCGTGTGTCCATGTCGGGGGGGGAAGCTACGATCGAGGTCGAGCCCGGGGATGAGGTGGAGGTGGACCCGGAGCGTTGGCTGCTCAAAAGAATGGAGTGATGCCGTTCAACCCGGAGGCCGGAACACGGAGTCGAGCATGTTGTTGAGCACGATGTCCGTGTACTCGTACCGAAACACTTCGGAGCCCTGGCGAAACACGGCGACGGCGAACATCCGGATGCCCCCGCGCCATTGCCATTCGTCGAATCGGACGAAAACATCCGGATCCGTGCTAGTGACCTGAAGCCCCAAGGGGAGCGTATCGTTCAAGGCAAAGGCCGCGATCACAATGGCCCCAGTCTCGTCGCCAAACCGCACGACGAGTGCGGAGTCGCCGTCCCACACCGCACGCCCTTCAAACACCGGATCGACCAGCCGTGGGTTGGGAAAGAGCATCTGAGCGTGTAGCTCGTGCCCTCGGAGGTATTGCCGGGCTTCCAAATCCAACGGCGACACCGATCGCGTGTCGGTGTTCCACTGCCACCCGGTCTCGCGACCCACGCCGGCCGTGAATCCCGTCGTCTGTTCCATGCGTGCCCGTCCATCCCGGGCCGACCACACCGTGGTCTCGAACTGCCCTGAGGGACCGGTGACCATGGCGCGGGCCATCACGTTGTCGACCGTGGGAGCCCCCGGCTCACGCACCGCCCGTGACGCGGCTGCCAGGATGCGTGATGCCGGGTCGACATTTTCGGAAGGCCGTGCTTGTCCATCGCATCCGCCGACGGCGAGAGCGGCGGCGCCAAGCACCGCTATGGTGCGTCGAAGGTATCTCAATTCCTGGAGTCGTTTCACACTCCGTCGACCACGATCATGTCCGTCGTCGCGATCGCCTGGCGAATTTCCTTGGCCGGGGCGTACTCCGATGAAGACCACCACGCCTTGGCCCGATCGCTGTCCGGGAATTCCAGTACCACTACCCGTCCGGGCCGCCATTCGCCCTCGAGCGTTGCGGTGGCGCCGCCGCGGACGATGTACCGTCCCCCGTAGGCCTCGACGGTGACGGCTGCGAGTTGCTTGTACTCGTCGTACCGGCTGGGATCGTTGATGGTCACGTTGACGATGATGTAGGCTGCCATCGGTGGTCCTTTGGTTCTGGAGTAGCGATCAAACCACGAAGCCGCAGATTGGCGTGGAAGGGGGCAGGATGCAAGGTCACCGAAAAGCCTTGGAGCGCCCCTTGCCAAATATATCGGATACCGATATAATGATTTCCGAGCGAGTCGTCACTAAAATAAGCCGGAAATCAGTCCCATGTGCCGCACTATCGCCAGAATCCTCACCACGCTGTCACTGCTGTTGGCCCTGGTGAGCCCCATACTCTTGAGCCACTTCACAAACAACAGGGGCCCATCCAAGGTGGTGGTGGTCGAGTCTGAAGTTTTCTTCGAAGATGACCACACTGGGCATCAACACAGTTGCGAGTGTGACTGCTGTCGTGGCCGCTGACCTGCCGTTGCTTTGCGAGCTAGCTTTTCCAGGAGGCACCGTTGGCACGTCCTGTTGATGCGCACACGCTGATCCCGCTGACGCCGCGGGTATTTCACATCCTGCTGGCGCTGGTGGACGAAGAGCGGCACGGCTATCAGATCATGAAGGACGTGGAGGCCGCGAGCCGCGGGAAAGTCAAGATCGGTCCCGGCACGCTGTACGAAGCCATTCAGCGTTTGGTCAATCAGGGTTTGATGCGGGAATCCAACGATCGCCCCGACGCAGAGATGGACGACCAGCGACGCCGCTACTACAAGCTCACGAAGATGGGTCGGGATGTGGTAAAGGCCGAGGCGAATCGGTTGGCCGAGCTGGTTGGCTTGGCGCGGGCGAAGAAACTCGTGAGCAAGACGAAGCCCGTATGAGCTCAGACCGGGTGTACATCGCGTTGGTGCGACTGCTGTACCCCCGGTCGTTCCGGGTGGAGTACGAACCCCACATCGTTCAGGTGTTCCGGGATTTGCTGCACGAGGCCGCACGAGAGAACGGCGCGCGTGCACTCGTGACGCTGTGGCTCCGTACCGTGCGCGATCTGGCGGTGAGCGGCTGTCGCCTGCGGCTGCAGACGGTGTCCCGATGGGTGCGGACGAGACGGTCTCCCACGCCCCAACGTTCGGCGTTGCCCCCACGGCGCCGCATTCCCGTCACATCCCTTGTGAGGGACGTGGCGTACGGCGTTCGCATGCTCCGACGGTCACCCGGCTTTTCCCTGATCGCCGTCCTCACGTTGGCCATCGGGATCGGGGCGAACACCGCCATCTTCAGCGTGGTGAACGGGGTCCTGCTGCGGCCACTGCCATACCTCGCGCCAGAGCAACTCGTCTACATCTGGGACCGCTTCGAGTGGGTCGGGATTCCTCGAGGCTCGGTGAGCGCGCCGCAAGTGGACGACCTGCGGCAACAGGCGACCCTGTTCGAAGGGTTTGCGGCACTCAAGAAGGGGTCGGTGCAACTCACGGGAGACGGCGCCCCGGAGCAAGTCCGTACAGGCACCGCGTCGGCAAACTTCTTCCGCCTGCTGGGCGTGAGCGCCGCATTGGGAAGGACGTTCGTCGTTGGAGACGACGTGCCTGGCGCGCCGTGTGTGGTGGTGTTGAGCCATGGGTTCTGGCTCCGCAGGTTCGGTGGTGATCCTGGCGTCATCGGCACGACCATCGCGCTCGGCGATCAATCTGCCACGGTCGCCGGCGTGTTGCCGCGGGACTTCACCTTCGCCATCGAATCGAGTCTCAGCTCTCCGCGCAGCGCAGACCTCTGGCTGCCCTATCAGGTCGACCTGGCCGCCGCGTCGCGAAACCAGCACGGGTTGGCGGTGCTGGCCCGGATCAAGGACGGGGTGACCTTCGATCAGGCGCGGGCCGAGTTGCTATCCCTCGGGCAACAACAGGACGAAGACTGGTTCGGCAACAACGGCTTCACGTTCACGACGGTCGCCGTCCACGACGATCTCGTGGGCCATCTCCGTCCAGCGCTATTCCTCTTATTAGGAGCCGTCGGTTTCCTGTTGCTCATCGCCACGGCCAACATCGCCACGCTCATGCTGGCCCGGTCCCAGTTGCGCACCCGGGAGATCGCCGTGCGCACCGCACTCGGCGCGTCCCGCGGGCGTATCATGTGGATGGCGTTTGTGGAAGCGGGTGTGCTCGCCGCGCTCGGCGGGGCCCTCGGGTTTGCCGTCGCCGCCTTTGGTTTGGACGCTTTGCTGGCCCTGGCACCAGAGGCGTTGCCGCGCCAGGAGAGCATCACGGTGGATGGCGGCATTTTCGCCTTCGCCGGCGTCGTGGTGCTCGCCACCGCGGTTCTGTGTGGCGTGGCCCCGGCCTTTCAGAGCTCGAGTCCCACGCTAACCATCGCACTCAGGGAAGGCGGCCAGGGAGCCCTTGGGCTCGGGCGAGCGATGCGAACGCGCAATGTTCTCGTGACCGCCGAAGTAGCGCTGTCCCTTGTGCTGTTGACCGGCGCCGGACTGCTGGTGCGAAGCCTGACGCAGATGGCCCAGACGGATCCCGGCTTCGAGCCGGCCGGCCTTCTCACGTTCGACGTGGAATTGCCGAACTCGCGCTATGACCAAGATGCCACCCGGACCGCGTTCTTCGAGGAACTGATCGAACGCGTCGGCGTGATGCCCGGCGTCGAGGGCGTTGCGGCGACTGGGACGTTGCCGGTGAGCGCGGAGTACACGAACCAAACGGATGGACGGCCCGACGTGCTCACCGACGAAGATGACGCGGTGATGTACGACTACATGCCGGTGACGCCCGGCTACTTCTCCGTCATGGGCATCAAGATCGTTGCGGGGCGGAGCTTCACCGCGGAGGACCGCAGCGATGCGCCGCGGGTTGCCGTGATCGATGAGACGGCGGCCGCATATTGGCCCGACGGCGGCGCAGTGGGGCGAACGATCGGTTTCTTGGGTCACGACTGGACGGTGGTAGGCGTCGCTCGCCACGCGCGTCTCTACCGCGTGTATGAGGACAGCCGGCCCCAGTTCTACGCGCCATATGCTCAACTGCCGTATCGCGCCATGGCGGTGGCCATTAAGACTGAACTGGAGCCGACGTCACTGGTGTCTCAGGTCCAGGCCCGCGTAGCCGAAATCGATGTGAACCAACCCATCTACAACGTCCGCACTATGGAGGGACGCGTCAGGGCTTCCACGGCTGAGCGGCGCTTCGCCACGATGCTGATGACGGCGTTTGCCGTGACCGGACTACTGCTGGCGGCCCTCGGGGTGTACGGGGTCCTGTCCTACTCCGTTGCCAACCGGATTCACGAGATCGCCGTCCGCATGGCACTCGGCGCCCTGCAAACCAATGTGGTGCGTTTCGTGGTGCGTCAGGGCCTTGCCGTCACGGCCGCAGGTCTGCTGCTCGGCTTGGTCGGGTCGGTGGGGCTGAGTCGCATGATGTCGGGCATGGTGTATGAGATCGAGAGTGTCGATCCCCTCACGTATGCGCTGGTCCCGCTCACCTTGATCGCGATCGCGGCCGTGGCGTGCTTCGTTCCGGCGTGGCGGGCGACGCGGGTCGATCCGCTGCAGGCGATGCGGAAAGAGTGAGTCAGGGCTTGACGGCGACGATCAGGGAGCGCCGGAGCAGGTCTTCGGCGATCCCCGTGAGCATCGAGCGCAGCTTCGCCTGCTCGTCCTCATAGACTTCGTCGCCCTCTTCCTCACGAAGCTCGGTTTGCAACTGCTCCCGGGTTTCCAAGGTCGCTTCGCAGGTGGCGCGAAAGACGTCGGTCACGTCCTGCTGCGTGGTTAGCGAGAAGCCCGCCGTTCCCGTCAACTCATCCGGACTCGCAAACCCGAGCACATCCGGGGGGCCGAGATCGACGGCCCGCAACTCCTCCGCGGGACTGAGGCCGCTCGCCGTGTGGATAGCGTATCCCGCCATAAGCCCGCCGGCCTCGAGCACGCGATGGCATTCTCTCAACACGGAGAGCTTGTCGGCAATTCAGCAGAATACGTCGGCGTGGACGATGCCGTTGAAGTAAGCAGGGGGAAACGGCAACGCACGACCATCGGCCACAACGAATTGACAACGGCCCCTGATGGCACGCGCTGCGGCGGCCGTTCTTGCCTGAGTCAACGCACCCACCGGGACGTCGGTGGACACCAGGTTGCACGAGCGACACTCCCCCACGTGGAATCCCGGCCACCCCCGCCCAGCGCCAACATCCAAGAGCCGATCGCTCTCGGAGAGCGGGAACAGGTCGCAGAGAGTGTGCGCCTGCTCCACCGTGGTGTAGCCGTCCAGGCCCACCTCATGCCCCAACACGATTCGCTCCACTTCGCGCACGGCGGACGACCGTTGCCGGGAGTACTTCTCCTCGAACCGCTCGAAGTTGTCCTGCTTGTCCAGATCAGCTGGCATGCTCAGCACCGGGTTGAAATCGGTAGCACCACGCCTCTCCCTCCAACACTACCTCGCCCGTCTGACGGCGCACCACGATGCGCAGTTGAGTCACCGGCTTGATCTCGTGGACGCTGAGCACCTCGGCCTCGGCCGTGATCTCATCGTTAATGTACACCGGCGCCGTGAACTTCCAGTTCTGGCTGAGAAAAACGGTACCGGGCCCCGGCAAGTCCATGGCCACCAGCGCATGCAGTAACCCGGTGGTCAGTCCGCCCTGGACGACCAGGGCGCCGAACTTGGTTCCCCTCGCAAACTCCTCGTCGAAGTGGAGGGGGTTGTAGTCACCCGTGAGCTGCGCGAATGCCTCGACGTGCTCGGTGGTGAGCACCATGCTCCGTGACGCTCTTTGCCCGACCGCTATTCCCATGGCACGATCTCCTTACTTGGCGCTGCTGTCACTCGGTCCGGAGTGCCTCCACCTATCCCCACGGCCAGCGTCGCTTTCGCGGCGGCGGAAGAGCCTGTGTTGTGGAGTAGCGAGCGGAAGGCGTGACGAAGGTCCCGAAGCATCGTTTTCCCGGAGTCGAATGGCTGCAATTCAACATCGCGACGGGGATCGGTGGGGTTTGGCCCCGACGATCCAGCAAGGAATCTGCGCCCCGGACTGCGTGGGCGGAAGCTGGCGCGGTCCGAGACTCTTCGAGAATGAACCTTTCCTCATGAAACCCTATGAACCGCCGGGCGTAGTACCTACGTGTGCATTAATCACATGTGCAAAAGGGAAACGTTTCATGGGTAGACGTCCAAGCACCGACGAGGGCTCCACGCTCACCCCCCTGATGTTTCAGGTCCTCCTGGCCTTGAGCCAGGGGGAGCGCCACGGCTACGCCATCATGCAGGAGATCGAAGAACGCACCGGCGGAGCGTTCGGCATCGGAGCCGGCACGCTCTACCGCTCGTTCCGGCAGCTGGTGAATGCTGGGCTTATCGTCGAGGGTAAACCAAAGCCCAAGGTGCACCGGCAGCGCCGCTACTACCGCCTGACACCGGCGGGGCGGCGCCGGGCCGCCGCCGAGGCACAAGTGTTCCACGGCATGGTGGCGTGGGCTCGCGACGCCGAGCTGCTGGACCCGCGAAGCTCATGACCCGCTTGCTGCGCTGGACGCTGCGTCTCTTTCCTGCGGCATTCCGCGACCGCTACGGCGACGAGCTGGTGGAGCTATTGACCGCCAAAACCAGAGAGGTGCGCAAGCGCCGCGGGTGGTTGGGCGTTGCCCGCCTGTGGGTGTACCAAGCCGGCGACCTCGTGCGATCGGCCGCCGCCGAGCGCCGGGCCGAGAAGCGCGACCCGATCGCGTACCGTCGAGAGCACCCCACTTCCTTATTCGAAGACCAACCCCTGTATCAGCGTCTGTCCTGGCGTCCCCCTCCGGCCAGCGGCAGTGGTAATGGAGAAATGATGAATCTCGCCACAGACCTGCGCCATGCGGCGCGCAAACTTTCGCGATCCCGTGTCTTTACCTTCATCTCGGTATTGACCCTGGCCCTCGCCATCGGAGCCAACACGGCGATTTTCAGTGTCGTCAACTCGGTGGTTCTGAATCCGTTGGCGTACCCTGATTCGGATGAGTTGGTCACGTTTTGGATCGACGCCAGTCCTGTCGACGTACCAGAGTTGCCGATGTCGCCGGCGGGGTACTTTCACTTTCTCGAGAAGAACCGGAGCTTCAGCGGCTTTGGTGCTTGGACCACCGGACTCCTCGCCCTGACGGGAGAGGACCGTCCCGAACGGATCAATTTTGCCGGCGTCACGTGGACACTGCTCCCCACCCTGGGTACCAGTCCCGCGCGGGGGCGGTTCTTCACCAACGACGACGATCTGCCCAACGCGGCACCTGTGGCGATCATCAGTGACGGCCTGTGGCACCGGCGGTTCGCCGCCGATCCCGGGATCATCGGGCGGGTGTTGCAGATGGACGGGGTGTCCCGGGAGGTCATCGGCGTGATGCCTCCGAGTTTCCACTTTCCATCGGCTGAAACAGACGTCTGGTTCCCACTACGCATCGATCCGGCGACGCAACAGTTCGGTGGCCACGGGTTACCGGTCATCGGACGGCTGCACGAAGGTGTAAGCATCGACCAGGCAAAGGCGGACATGGAATCGTTGATTGCCCGCCTTTCCGAGGCAGGATATGGGCCCAACTGGTTCGGCAACGTGCTCTCAGGTGATGCGGTGGTGAGAACGTACAAGAGCGAGATCGTCGGTTCGTCCAGCCGGGCCCTCTGGATCATTATGGGCACCGTCGGGTTCGTGCTCCTCATCGCCTGTACCAACGTGGCCAACCTTTTCCTCGTGCGCGCCGAAGGAAGTCAGCGGGAAGTCGCCCTTCGCGCGGCGCTGGGGGCGGGTCGGCTGGCGGTGATTCGCTATATCCTCTGCGAGTCCACCGCGATTGCACTGATGGGGGGCGCCGTGGGACTCGTACTGGCATTTGGCGGCTTGAAGATGCTCGTGGCGATGGGCCCAGAAAGTGTGCCGCGGCTGAACGAGATCAGCATCGACGCTACCGTGTTGGCGTTTATCGCCGGGATATCGCTGTTGGCGAGCCTGCTGTTCGGGTCGCTGCCGGCGTTCAAGTACGGCAATCCGAATATGGTGGCGACGCTCAAGGAGGGCGGACGCTCCGCCACCGTGAGTCGTGATCGGCACCTCGTGCGATCTGTTCTCGTCGTGTCTCAGGTTGCGCTTGCTCTGGTTCTCCTCGTCGGTTCAGGTCTCATGGTGCGGAGTTACTGGCGCTTGACGGAGGTTGATCCTGGGTTCTCCACCGAGCGCATCTTGACCATGCGTTTGTCACTTCCGGTGGCGACGTACGAAAACGCGGAAAACATGGCAAACTTCTACCAGCGACTGGTAGACAACATCGAGGCACTGCCCGGTGTGGAGCGCGCGGGTGCGACGGTGATGATTCCTCTCACGGGTCAGGGAGCATACCTGGCGACGCAGATAGAGGAGTTTCCCGTTCCTGATGGTGGATTTCCACCGGCGTTCTACGTGCGGCGGGTGACGCCAGGGTACTTCGAAGTGATGAACATTCCCCTCGTGAGGGGTCGCTACTTCGACCGCGTGGACCACGAGCAGCGACGAGGGACGGCTATCATCAGCAGCAACATCGCAGACCGCTATTGGCCGGAGCAGGGCGGACTGGGCAAGAGGATCGGGCCGTCGGCCGCCCTGGCAACCACCGTGGGCGTGGTGGGCCCGACACGTGGTGCCGGGCTGGACGAAGATCCGATGGAGACCATCTATCTTCCGATGTTGGATTCCGTGGGAGGCGGTGCGCCGAACATGAGTCTGGTCGTCAAGGCGTCGGTCCCACCAATGTCGCTGGTACCTGCGGTGCGCCGTGAAATCTCACAAATGGACCCCAACCTGCCCGCCGCTGATTTTCAGACCATGGACGACATCTTCGCCGCGTCTATCTCACGGCGTTCGTTCACGATGTTTCTGCTGAGCATGGCGGCCGGAGTGGCCCTGCTACTCGGCGTGGTGGGGATCTACGGGGTGATCTCCTACACGGTGAGCCAGCGGACAACTGAGCTGGGCGTTCGGATCGCGTTGGGTGCTCAGTCGGGGCAGGTCAGCCGGATGGTTTTGCGACAGGGATTCGTGCTCGCCGCGACAGGTGTTGGCATCGGTCTCGTGGGCTCGGTGGGTCTGACACGCGTCCTCGGTAATCTGCTGTTTGAGGTCGGGGCCACCGATCCCGTGACGTATTCCGCTGTTGCCCTGTTCTTTGTGCTGGTGGCGTTGGTGGCGAGCTACATGCCCGCACGCCGCGCATCACGCGTGCCGGCGGTGGAGGCGTTGCGGTACGAGTAGGGGCTGGGCGAGAGAATCTCCCATCACGAGTCCCCAGCAGCCGACCGTGGCAGGAGCCCTCAAAGATGAGGGCCAGCTGCTGCCGCATTGCCTGTCCCGGATCGCCGCCTTTGCCGAACGCCCACGAGAGAAGGGCGATGCTCCACGCACCGGCGAGGAGCTGCACCGCGGCGGGGACGTCCAGCTCCGGCCGCACCTCTCCCGCGGCGGCGCCCCGCGACAGACACTCGCCGTAAACCGCCAGGGCTTCGACCGTCGCCGCCTTGGTCGACTGCTGGAGGCTGGGAGCCATCTGCAGCGTTCGGACCAGCACCCGGGCGCGCTCTCCCTCGCCCACCACGTGCTCGGCCAGCAGGCGGTAATACTCCTCGAACGCCGCCCGCACGCCTCCCGGCGTGTCACCCGCCAGCGCCGTGTCCCCGATTTCCTTCACGCGGACGTTCAGCAGCTCGTGGTACTCGAGGAGACTGCTCACGGGTGTGATGTGGGGCGGGATTCTGGCCGCCGGCATGGTAGTCTACGGGGTCGGCTTTCGGGTTGCGAAGCGCCACTACCGGTCGGTGTGGAGTTGGGGGTTTTACCTAATGCCGGTGGCGGCGGTCGCAGCCGCGCAGGTGGTGTTCGTCGGGAGCGGCGGTGTGATGCCATTCGGCACCGGGATGGGACTCGCCGCCGTGGTGAGCGGGTTGGGCTGCGTGGCCTACGGGGTCTTCGTCTTCCTTTATAATCGCTTCGTCGACGACAGCCTGATCCGCACCGCCGTGTCGGACCGGATTAGGACGTTGGAACGACGGATGACGGATGCAGAGAGGCGAAACCGAACCATCGCCCGGATCCGGGCCCTGGGTCGGGCCGGGCCCTTTGCGTTTGCGGTAACGGTCCAGCTGATGGTGCTCACGCTGGCCGCCGGGGTGGTGACGACGCTGGTGATCGGGTAGCGGCCGAGTCTTCATCCATGATTGACACCTTAGGATTTGTGCACGGGACTGCGGGGTGCACGCTGCGTGTTCGCTATAACACCGATATCCATGGCGGCCGGTCGGCCGGACATGTCCCGCCGCGACTTGGCGCTGGATTGGGTTCTCGGCGCGGGCTGACGGTCCTTCACCCCACTCAGTTCAGGTCAGCCCGCTGTTGGCACCCAAAGCGTAGCAGCGCCATGGGCTGGCGGACGTGGCTGCCGCCTACTCCTGCCGCAGCGCCGCGTTGGGATCGAGCGACGCCGCCCGCCGCGCCGGGAGATACGACGCCAGCACCGACACCGCCATGATGACCACCGGTACTGTGACGAAGGTCGCCGGGTCCGTTACCGTCACGTTGAACAGCAAGCTCTGCAGCACGCGGGTCAAGGCGAACGCTGCGCCGAGACCCAGCACCCCGCCGATGACGACGAGCTTCATGCCGTCGAGCACGATCATCCGTTGCACGCTGCCTCCGCTCGCCCCGAGGGCCATGCGAATCCCCACTTCGTGCACCCTGCGTGTGACGGAATACGCGAGGACCGCGTACAGCCCGACGGCGGCCAACACGAGTGCGGTCAGGGAGAAAACGCCAATCAACAGCATATTGAACCGCGGGCGGGCCACAGACGACGCCACGAGTTGCTCCATCGTCGTGACCTCATCCACCACCATGTTGGGATACAGCTCGCGCAGGGTGCCACGGATGGCCGGCGCCGATGCGACGGGATCGCCCGCCGTCCGCACCGCGAGGAACATGACGCCGAGGACATGGAACTGGGCATGGGATACGTAGACCTCGGGCTCGGGGGGCGTCTCGAGATTGTGGTACTGCACGCCGCGCACCACGCCCACGATCTCCGCGGTGAAGGGTGCGCGGAATGACGAGGAGACCCGTTTACCGATGGGGTCCTCACCGTTCATGTAGCGTCGCACGAACTCGTCGCTGACGACGGCCACGGGCGGAGCGCCGTCCCGGTCGGCGTCGGAAATCGTCCGGCCGGCCAACGTGGTGATCCGCATGGCCGGGAAATAGTCGGGGGTGATCTCCCGGTAGAACGAACTCAGGGACTCGGTCGGTGGCGTTTCCAGGCCCTGGATGCCCCAGGCGAGCCCCACGTTGTTGAGGCCGTGGATGGGAAGCGAGCTCACTGCCCCTGCGTACTCGATGTCGGGCAAGGTCTCCACTCGTTCCACGATCGTGCGTAAGGCCTCCGGCGCGTTTTCCGACCGTGGGAGATTCAATCGCAGCGTGAGCACGTTGGTCTCATCGAAGCCTGGGTCCGTGCCACGCAGCTCCAGAAAACTCTTCGTGAGCAGACCGGCGCCGATGAGCAACAGGAGTGAGAATGCCACCTCACCCACGATGAGCGTCGCTCGCAGCTGGCGGCGGTCGTGCCCCTCGGAGCCCCGTCCCCCACCCTTGAGGGCCGCATGCAGGTCCACGCCTCCTGCCTGAAGCGCCGGCGCCAGTCCGAATACGACGCCTGTGGCAATCGTCACGAGCAATGCGAACACGAGAACCGGTGCACTGAGGGCCACGGTCTCCGCCCGCGGAAGGTCGGGCGCCAATCCGATGAGGACCCGCGCGCCCCAGTGGGCCAGGGCGACGCCTCCGGCACCGCCGATCAACGCCAGGACCACGTTCTCCGCCAGGAGTTGTCCGACGATGCGCGTGCGCTCCGCCCCGAGGGCGGTGCGAATGGCGAACTCCTGGTTGCGACTCACCGCGCGGGAGAGCATGAGGTTGGCCACGTTGGCACAGGCAATCAGCAGCACGAGGGCCACCGCCCCGGTGAGGATCCACAATTCCTGACGCACGTCGCCCACGATTTGGTCGTGCAACGGGACCACCTTCGCCGTCTCGTCCGCGTTCGATTCCGGATACGCCTCGGCGAGGCGGTCGGCGATGGCCGTCATGTCCGCCTGGGCCTGTTCGTGGGACACACCCGGTTTGATCCGGGCCACGGTTCGCATCCAGTGGCTGCGTCGGCGTTCGCGGAGGAAGTCGCGCCGGAAGGTTCCCCACACGTCAGGCGTCGAAAAGAAGTATCCGCCGGGATCCCGAAACCCCGGGGGCATCACACCAATGACGGTGACGGTGCCTCCGGCCGTGGGGACGGCTCGACCCACGATGCTTGAGTCAGCGCCGAACTGCCGTTGCCACAATCCGTGGCTGATGACCACGACAGCTTCGGCGCCGGATCGGTTGTCCGCGGGGGTGAACACCCGTCCCAGGATCGGCTGCACCTGGAGCGCCCGGAGGTACTCGCCGGTGGCAACGATGCCGGGGACGCGCTGCAGCTCTCCCTGGAAGTCGAAGGTCACGGCCCAGAGGTTGAACGCGGCGAAGTACTCGAAGCTCGAGTTCTGCTCGTGCCAATCCACGAAGTCTCGCGGGCTGATGATGGACGTAATATCCGGGGCGTCCGCCGGTTGGTCCCAGATCATGACAAGGCGATCCGCGTCCGGATACGCCAGCGGCCGGAGCAGCACGTGGTAGATCACGCTGAACAAGGCGGTGTTGGCGCCGATGCTCAACGTGAGCGTCAGCACCACGACGGTGGTCGTGCGCAGATCCCGGAGCGGTGCACGGAGGGCGGTGCGGAAGTCGAACAGTGTCATGAGCAGTGCCTCGATCCAAAAGTGTGCCGCGTCCACGAGGGCGCCGAGACAGCGGCGCACCAGGGCCGCGCGCTTGAGGGCGGTGAGCCGACCGCGCTCTTCCAGGTCCAGCCACTCCCCCCGCATCTCGGCCGACCATTCCATGACCCAATCGGCGCGTTCCGCGGCAGGCAGGGTGCGACCCACCACGCGTATGAGCGCCACACAGGCGGCCAGGACTGGTGACGGACGACCAGCCGGCGTCATCGGGGGTCGGGAACGCCGGCGGGAAGGGCCGCGCTGGCGAGGGCTGGAAACCGCTGCAACGCGTCCGCCAGGGCGGTCTCGCCCTTGGTGGTGAGGTTGTAGTACTTCCGCTGCGGCCGCTGGCGCCGGTGGGCGTCGGCGGCATCCTCCCAGCGTGAAGTGACTACACCGTTCCGCTGCAGGCGGCGGAGCATGGGGTAGATGGTGCCGCTGGGGAGGCCGGTGGCGTTGATGATGTCGAAGCCGTAGCGGGGACCGTCGCCCAGGGCGTGGAGGACGGCGGAGGTTGAGTAGGTCAGCTGGATGCGGCTCATGGTGGCCCCCAAGCGTCGGCGGAGATCTGAGCGATAGATAACTATACGAATAGATATCTACATAGTCAACGGCGTGCACCGATTCCCTGTGGGAGGGGTCCGGCCCCGTCCCCTCCCGACAGAACTCCAGGGGTTCCACTCGTTGAAGGGGTAGGAAGGAGATCTGTCATGAAACGACTTTCGTTGATGTTGTCTTCGGTGTGCTGGGCTCTCCTCGTTTCGAGTTGCGGCGACGCGGCTGGACCGGGCGGCGCCGCTCCCATCGAGAACCTCCCACGGCAACTCACGGTTGCCGAGAAGCAGTTGATCTCGGCGGACAACGCCTTCGCGTGGAAGCTGTTCCGGGAGATCAGCGCCCAGGAAGGTGACGAAAACATCTTCGTCTCACCCCTCTCGGTGGCGATGGCCTTGGGAATGACGTACAACGGGGCTGCGGGAAGCACCCGGGAGGCGATGCAGCAGGCGCTCGAGTTGCAGGGGTTGACGCTCGAGGAGGTGAACCAATCGTACCGTGACCTGATCGATCTTCTACAGCGTCTCGATCCAGCAGTGGAGTTTCTGCTGGCGAACTCCATCTGGTACCGGAACGGCATCGCCCTGCGGCAGGAGTTCGTGGACCGCAGCACCCAGTTCTTCGATGCCGAGGTGACAGCCCTGGACTTCAGCGATCCGTCGGCCTCCTCGACCATCAACGGATGGGTGAGCGACAAGACGAACGGCAGGATCACGGAAATCGCCCCGAATCCGATCCCGTGGAACATGATCGCGTACCTGATCAATGCGATCTACTTCAAGGGCGACTGGACCTATCAGTTCGATCCGGCGGCGACCGCATCCGCGCAGTTCACGCTCGCCGACGGCTCGCAAACGACGGTGGACATGATGCACCACGGCGGGCCGCTGACGGTGGCGACGTCCCACGGGGACGGGTACAGGGTGTTGGATCTCCCGTATGGTGGGCAGGCGTTCCGCATGACGGTGGTGCTTCCGCACACGCCGGAAGACATCAATGCTGTTGTGGACCGACTCGCCGAGGGGGAATGGCACACGGCGGTGGGGTCCCTGGAGGATGTCGATCGTGCGGTCTACTTGCCGAAGTTCACGTTGGAGTACAAGCTCACGTTGAACGAGGTCCTGAAGTCCTTGGGGATGGAGATCGCGTTCGCTCCCCGTGAGGCTGACTTCACCAACATGTTCAGTGGGGTCAACGACGCGTACATCGACCGGGTCGAACACAAGACGTTCCTGGACGTCAATGAGGAAGGGACGGAGGCCGCGGCGGTGACGTCGGTCGGAATCGGGGTGGTGTCGGACAATTCGTTCAGAGTGAATCGCCCGTTCATCCTGGTCATTCGGGAGCGGCTCTCGGGGACGATTCTCTTCATAGGCAAGGTGATGGACCCCGCGGCCTGATCTAACGTCGGTTACCGGGGAGCCGCTCGATGCATCCCACGACCAGCTCGTACCGGTCGTGAGGAACGTAGGTGGGATCCGAATCGTCACCGCCGTCCCACGCCGCCCGGAACAGGCACAGCACCGAGCCCGTGACAAACGCGAAGGCGGTGCCGTCGGGGCCGTCCGCCCCGTACCGATAGTCCTCGGACCACCCGCGAGAAGCGAGGGCAGCGCGCAGCCGCTCGTCCGGACTGTCGCGCCCCTCGAACGCCGATCTTGAACCCGTAGCGCGGAGCTGGCAACCCAACGTGGTACGCTCCAAGCGGTGGTCCACGATCACGGTGTCTTGTCGAGTGGTGGAGAGGAGGGGGATCTCCGCCACAAGCCGCGCGATGCTGTCACACGCCGCGGGGGCGTCCTGGGCTGAGACCACCGCCGGAACCAGTGACAGCGAGAAGGCGAGACGAGCTATCGACGGCTTCACGCCCAACTCAGAGTGCGTAGATGATGTTGAAGTGCACGAAGGTCCAGATGATGTACAGCAGACCGACAATCGCTCCAAAGGGAAACACGAGGAACCACATGAGAGTGATCTTGGGCTTCTCGAAGCGCAGGCTGGCAGCCGTGGTCATGGTGTTGGCCCAGAGCAACCAGAAGCTGACAATCGCCAAGACGTAGAGTCCCCACTTGGGTGCCGGTATAAGGAGGATGATCCCGGTGAAGGCCGCCGGACAGGCGACGAACACGTCCGCGAAGGAGATCCCATAGAAGATCTTCTGCTCGTGCCAGTCGTCCACGGATCCATCAGGATTCCGGAACGGCTTGCCGTTGAGCACGCCCATCTGCGCCCACCAGATGATGAACGTCAGCACTCCGATCAGCACGAGCAACACATAGAGACTGATCTGAGACAACGCCGGCAGCTCGCTCATTGTGATGCTCCCCTACATCACGCGATCAAGTCGCATTCCACGCGACAGCGATGGCCAGCCCACCCGTTATGACATTGGCGACGCACCAAGGTATCCGCACGGCATCGCTCATCATCTGTCTTCCGAGTTTCTTCTGGTTTCCGTACCAGAACCACGCGCTGATGCCGTGGTAGACCAGAACCACGCCGGGGATCCAAGCCAGCTTGAAGCCCCACGGTGTCCCCAGCAACAGCCCCACACCCGCCACGCCGTACACCCACCCGATGGCCACGTCGGCGAC
The DNA here is from genome assembly GCA_039588255.1 of Gemmatimonadota bacterium. Taxonomy (GTDB): domain Bacteria; phylum Gemmatimonadota; class Gemmatimonadetes; order Gemmatimonadales; family GWC2-71-9; genus B3T1B10. Next base: position 35,388 of record JBDHAF010000015.1, read on the forward strand.
GGCCGTGCCTCGTTCGTACACGAGGAACTCCGGTGGGGCCCCCTTGTCCTGCAACCCGATGCGGGTGGCGAAATCCCAGTTGACGAGCGACACGAGCTGGCCGACCCAGTGAAAGATGAAGCCAACGAGGAGCACCAGAACCCCTGCGACGATGTGTGCGTATGGAAACAGTTGATCCGGCATCATGGCCCTCTAGTTCTCGGATAGGTGAAGGTCCCGTCTCGATCGTACTTCTCGAGGCGCACCGTCTCGATGCCGTAGCTCTGGACCAGGTCGTAGAGCTGCTGTGTCTCGTAGAACGTGCTAGTGAATTCCGCCGGGTCACGCACCCACGGCGCGCCGGCCAGCTTGACCAGGTTGTTGAACGCCATCTGCCCCGAGATCTCGTTGGTCAGGAGCGTCAACAGTTCCTGTCCCAGCGGGGTTTCGAGAGGATCTTGCGCGGCGGTGACGGTCGGGGAGCAGCAGACCATGAAGAAAAGAAGAATAAAGCGGCGCGGCAGGTCCATGGGTGCCTCCGTTGTAGTCGATCTGGCATGGACCGGACGCTGCATCCGGGCACTGAATTAGGTACTACGGTACGACGCTTGTGGCAACGCTCTCAGAGTGCGTTCTGCAACAATTGAAACGGTGAAGCGGGTAGGCGGCCGAAACTCCGTTGCGCCCAGTTGGGGACGAACCGGTCGAGGACGACATAGATCAACAGGCCGTACGCCTGCACCCACGCCGTAATCATCGGGTCGTACTCGGAGAGAATCTGCGTTGCGTCCTCGCTGCGAAGCCGGTCGGCGTTCATCTGGAGGAAGCCCGCCCAACTTGCTGCGCCCTCCAACGCCAGGAACAAGTCTTCCACCTCGTTGTAGACCTCGTCGTCGTCTCGAAAGAAGTGCGCGCGACGTTCGTTCGCCTTGGATAAGGCCTGGCGGGCGAGGTCCCGTTGCGCACTCCTACCGGGCTCCGACGCTGCGCGATGCCAGAGCTGGATCTCCTGCAACGTGGCCGCGCGGAATTCCGGATCTTCCCCAAAGCGCGTCTGGATAATGTCGTCGTCCATGCTCTCGGGGAGATTGAAACGATCCTGCAGTTCTTCGATGCGCCGGGCCACCGGTGCCAACTGTCGCGTGTGGACCAGCTCGTGGGCCAGCACGCCTTTCCAGAACGTCGGGATCTCCACCCGAGCCTCGTCCGTGGCGAACCCCGGATGCTGCTCCCATACGTCGGGGAGGGCGAAGACCACCAGGGGTGTCTCGCCGCCGTGGATGAGCGTCGTGTAGGCCAGGGGCTGCGGCGGCAGCGAATCGCCGGTGGGGAGTCGCACCATTCCGCCGTGGGGTGCAGCCCGCACATCCACGGGATTGCCGCGGAAGACGAGTCCCACCTCAACCCCCGGTGCGTCGAGTCCAGTATCCGACGGTGCCACGTGCCACGTACACGTCGTGTCGAACAGGACGATCCACGGGAGCGTGCCGGTGGAAGATCCGATCACCCGGTCTTCGGTTTGGCGCCAGCCGAGTGCGGCCTCGCGGAGAAGCTCGAGGTGGACGGGTGCCATGGTGCACGTCGATTGTGGCGCCGGCGGGGCGGGTTGGCCGCCGAGGATCTGCGGAACGATTGTGAGGATGAAAACAGCAGCGAGGGGATTCATGCGGTGTTCGCTCCTTCTCCAGTGCAACACCGAAGAAGGACGACGGTTCCTAGTCATGGGGGCCCTAACATACGGCGTATTTCCGGGCTTCAGAAGGTCACCGCTCGTCTCGGCCCTGCTTCGCAAAGCGCAGGAGCTGCCATTCCGGAGGCATGTAGCCCTCACGGTCGCGGAACTCCTCGGCCAGTTCCAAAACGCGTTTCCTAATAGCGCCGTGGCGCCGGTTCAACGTGAGGACCAGGGCCGCCCCCGTGGCGCTGAGACCTTCCGGGACCGGGCCAGTGGTGCCCACCAGATTGAGAATCGCGCTGTAGCCCTTGAGGACGCGCACGAAGGGCAGGTGATACCACGTGTAGTGTAGACGATCTCCCCGTGACGCGCCGTCAAGGAGCGCTTCGGTTACGACATTGTCGACGTGATCCATGTAGAGGGTTTCGGGATCGCGCCACTCCGCCACGACCCGCAGCTGGGGATCGTATTCCAGGTCCGATGGCTCCTGGAGATCGAAGTGTCTCACGCCCAGATCGGTGAGCCACGTGCGTGTGCCGGGCGCGGAGATGCGTGAGATCTCCATCCACAGCGTGACGCTCACGTCCCGGTATGCCCACGCAGGCACCTCCGAGCAGTACATCTTGGAGTCGTCCCGGTGGTCGATCTCGAAGTCGTAGGGTATGTGATGCTCTTGTGCACGTTGCAGCGCGGAGACCGCCGCACGGTGCGGCAGCATGGGATCTGCTGCGATGGCCGGAAGGTCCGCCCGGAGACGGAGGATCATCACCCGGAGCTTCACGTCGCTCAGGTAGTCGTCGAGGGTGGAAACGTGAACGCCATGCTCGTTCGACTCGATGACGGTCGGGAGACTGGTTCGTTCGTCGATGTGGACCAATCCCACGTGTGAAAAGTGGCCGGGGTAATCGCTTCCCACGGCGATGATGGCCGACGTGGGCGCCCCGCCCCGGGAAACAAGCAGGTCGCCGCTGTGAATTGTCACGTCGAGGAATCGTGTGGACGGCGTGGCGGAGGGCTCGTCGTCTCCCATGACCAAATAGGGCATTGCATCGGCAGGACCCTGGAGCATGACCTCCTCCACCGCCGTTCGGCCGCCCCACAGCAGCCGGTACATCCGATCCTTCGCGGCGTCCATGTCCCAACCCTCGGACAGCCGTTTTACCACCGACCGGGTGCGGGTCACGAGCTGCACATATTCGGGGAGTCGCTCGAGGCACACGCCTATCATGGGGCCGAGTTGGAACGTGTTGTCCTCTATGCTGTCGAGTATCGCTGCATCCGGGCCGACGCGCTGCGCAACGATATCTGCAAGCAGCCCGTCGCCGTGCTGGAGACGCGCGTCAATGGATTCGCGGAGGCCTTCGCATCCCTGCGCCGCGGCTTCCCGGAACAACCGCTCTAAGGCGAGCCACCGTTCGTCCTGATTCCAACGGAAGGGTTCCTCGTCGGTGGGCGGTGGAGGCGGGGGGGCCGGTGACGGGATGGAGAGCAGGGCGAAGATCACCGCGACTGTCGTCCCGATGATGGTGCGGCGCTGGTTGGTCATGGCTCGCCCAAGTTAGGGCTACCGCCGCCGCCGGGCCAATTCGCTGGTGTACTTCGCGCCGAGCGTGTCCCGATGCTGCTCCACCCAGGTGGTCAGGGGAGTGGTGCCGGTGGGCTCGCTGTCCACGTATAGCAGGTCGTCCATCAGTCCCCGGATCTCATCGCGGGTGATGATGACGTCGCCGAGCAGTACTCCCAGCGCCGAACCGGCATAGTAGGCCAGCCACGGTGGGATGGACACGACCGGGCGTTCACGTCCAATGAGCCGGCCGATGGTGGCGACCAACTCGCGGTAGGTAAACGTCTCAGGGCCGATGGCGTCGATGGTCGCGTCGTCGGACCGCCCACCGTATTCGACTGCGAGTGCGGCGAGGTCGTCCACGTAGATCGGTTGCAGTCGGTAGCGGCCATCTCCGAACACGCCGAAGACGGGAAACCGGCGAAGCATCCAGGCGATGTTGTTGATGAGGATGTCCTCTTTGCCGAAGAGAACCGTGGGTCGGAGGATGGCGTGCGAAAGACCCGTCGCCTCGAGCGCTTCTTCGAGCTCCGCCTTGCCGCGGAAATACTCCAACGGCGAGTCAACGGACGGATTGGTAATGCTCACATGGACGATGCGGTGCACACCGGCATCCCGTGCGGCCGCGAAAAGGTTCTTCGTGTTCACAACCGCCTGTTCGTGCGAGAATAATCGATAGTTGAACCGGACCCAGTAGGTGTTGTAAAGCACGGTCACGCCCTGTAAGGCTCTCGCGATCTTAGACGGGTCGTGGAAATGGAGGGGCAGCGCGGGGACGCGGCCCTCAAAGAGGTTGTCGCGATTCCGCGTGTTGGTGAGCGTGACGACCTGGTGCCCGGCGCTCAACAACCGCTGGGCGATGTAACGGCCGGAGTAGCCGAAGGCGCCGGTTACGGCGTGTATCTCACGGTCAGGGGGCACAGTTCCTCGGTGCGCTGTGATTGTGCGTCAATGTGACGACTTTGAGTTCCAACGCGCAACGGCCAGGTGCTCGCGTGCTCCCCCAGTCGGGTGCATATTGCGGAGTCAGCTTTTTTTCCACGAGCATCCGGGTGCGCGGTGAAGGGACTTTTCAAGCTGCTGTTCTTCTTGGCCCTTGTGGCGGGCGTCCTCGCCGGGATGTCGTATGTGGGAGCCCGGGCACGAGTCGGAACCATGTTGGGGTCGAATCCGCCTCTGGGCAATCGCAGCATCCGCTTCGAGTTCGAAGGTGTCTCGAATCTACCTGGACAGCCACGGGCGTGGGTGTTCACGTTCGGTTCGAGTATCCTGCCGGGCGTGTCCAACGTCAGGATTGTCGTCTCACCGACTGGGAAGATTCTGTCGTTCCAGCCGCCGGATCTGGATATTCGGCTGGAACAGTGGGAGGAGTCGAAGCTCCCCGCCGAGCTCAGGTGA
>JBDHAF010000016.1:0-38270 GCA_039588255.1 Gemmatimonadota bacterium
GACGACCGCGATGTGTTGCTGGTGCGCCGCCTCCGCATCGGCGTACCGCTCGAGCTGGGTGTACGCCTCGGCGAGAAGGGACAGTGTAGCTGCAAGCCGTTCGTAGGACGGACTGCCGATTGCTTCATAGACTGCCGCCGCCCGCTGGAGTCCGGGGATCGCCTCCGCGTACTTTGCTTGCTGGACGTACAGGAAACCGATCCGTTCCAGGCTTATGGCTGCGTTGAAGTCATCGGAGCCGTACACCTGCTCCGCGACGGCCAGCGACCGCTGGAGCCTTTCCTCTGCGTCGGCGTACGCCCCCTGGAGCACATAGAGCTCTGCGAGGTTCCACAGCGCCGGCAGAATGACCGGACTTTCGGTTCCATGGGCCCGCTCCCAGATGCCGAGGGCGCGACCGTAATAGACCTCCGCCTCGGCGTATTTCCCCTGTTCCTTATACGCAATCGCCAGACCGTTCAGTGTGTACCCGAAATCGGGATGGTCCGGCCCGAGGGTTTTCTCCTGAATGGCCACCGCGCGCTGTAAGACGCGCTCCTGTTCGGCATATTTGGACTGGAAGAAGTAGATTCGCGAGAGGCCGATGAGCGTGAGGGCCAGATCCGGGTGGTCCGCACCCAGTGACTGTTCTTCGATCTCCAACGCCTGGCGGTAGAGGGGCTCGGCGGCGCTGTACTTTCCCTGCCGGGAGTACAAGTTTGCGAGAACCTTCTTGCTTCTACCCACCTCAGGATGATCGGGACCCAGCGACGCCTCTCGAACGGCCAGGGCGCGGATGGCGTACGATTCGGCTTCCGGATGTTTCTGTAGCCTGCTGGCGACCTCCGCCAACAAGCTCAAGGTGGTGCCGAGCTGTGGGGCCGTGGGTGCCAGCCATTTCTCCTGGATGGTCAACGCCCGCTGGAGAAGGGGTTCGGCCTCGGCGGACCTTCCTTGTCGCACATGAAGCCCCGCGAGAGAGTTGAGGTTCGGGGCAATGTCGGGGTGGTCGTCGCCGAGGGTCTCGACCCGGATGGCGAGGGACTGTTCGAACATTGATGCGGCCTCGTCGTACAGCCCGAGGCTCCGGTAGACCCGGCCCACGGTCGACATGAGTCTGGTTTGAACCACCGGTTGGTCCGCGAGTTCCGAGCTGATATTTTCGGCCCCGCGGTCCAAGATTTCCCGCGCCGTGACGGTGTTGCCGCGCGATTGTCCCGGATCGGAAACCTCGAACAGCCCTTCCATGAATTGAGAGACCTGCTGCGCCGTCTCCGCCTCGGTGGTGGCGACTCGCTCCGCATTGGTGGCGCGGATCCACAGCGTGGTGGTGGCCGCCAACCCTGCGACGAGGCCCAGCACCGCGACCAGGGAGGTCACCACTCCCGCCTTGTGGCGCCGAGCGAACTTGCCGACCCGATAGGCCGTGCTGGGTGGACGGGCCTGCACCGGCTCGTGCTGCAGGTGGCGCTGAAGGTCGCGGGTCAGGCCATTGGCTGTCTCGTACCGCCGGGTGCGGTCCTTCTCGATCGCCGCCAGCGTGATCCAATCCAAGTCGCCACGGAGTTGACGGTGGAGGGTCGCCGGGTCCGTGTTGCGATGTGCTGCGATTGCGTGTTGGGATGCCCCCAACCCCTGCAGCCGCGAACTCGGTTTCGGCGGATCCGAGTACTTGATGGCGTGCCGCAGGTCGGAACCGGTCGATGCCAGGGCGTCTGGGTCGACGGGCAATGCGCCGGCCAGCACCTCGTACAGCATCACGCCCAGCGAGTAAATGTCGGTGCGCGTGTCCACATCCAACCCGCTGCCCCCTGTCTGCTCGGGACTCATGTACGCCGGCGTGCCAAGGATCTGGTCTTTCTGGGTTTCCAATGTCCGGTCGGTGAGTTGGTATCCCAGTGCCTTCGCGAGTCCGAAGTCGATCACCTTGGGAACCGGCCGACCGTCCTGCACAGTGACGAGGACGTTCGATGGTTTGAGATCTCGATGGATAATCCCTTTTTGATGGGCGTGCTGCACCGCCTCACAAACCGGGATGAACAACTCCAAACGCTGACGAAGGGACAACTCCTTCCGATCGCAGTACTCCGTGAGCGGCACCCCGGATACGAGCTCCATCACGAAGTACGGTCGGCCGGTGTTCGTGGTGCCGCCGTCAAAGACCTTGGCGATGTGGGGATGGTCCATGACCGCCAACGCCTGGCGCTCGGCATAAAAGCGGGCGAGCACCTCTTTCGTGTCCATGCCGAGCTTGATCACCTTGAGCGCCACCTGCCGCTTGACCGGTTCGGTTTGCTCGGCCAGGTAGATCATTCCCATGCCACCCTTACCCAAGACGCCAAGGATGCGGTACGGCCCGATGGCCTCGATCGCGTCGGTGGTCTCGAGTCTGTAACCCGAAGACGTGCTGAGCTTGGATGCCACGTCGGCCATGCTCTGCCATCGATCGGCGGGATTGCCGGCCAGGCACCTTGCAATCAGCTGCGAGAGGGCAGGAGGGGTGTCCGCGCGTTGGTCGGTGGGGTCTGTGGGGGTCTGGGCCTTTGCGGCACCCGGCTTGCCGGGCACTATTGCGGTCGCAGCCGGCGTGCGCCCCGTCAGCAGCTCGTAACCGAGCACGCCAACCTGGTAAATGTCACTCCTGTGATCTCCGATCGACGTGCCCGATGTACACTCCGGCGCCATGTACACCGTGCCCAAATCTGGTATCCCGTCCATCGCGCCACGAATGGCATGACCGACTCCGGCATCCGTCAACTTGGCCTCGCGCGCCTGGAGCAGGACCTGGTCCGGTGTGATGGCGAGGTGAGGGATGCCGGTCTCGTGCATGTGGACCAGTCCTTGGGCGATGTGTCCCAGTATCCGGTTGATTTCCCGGAGTGGAGCGGGCCCATGCACGTCGAGCTTGTCCCGGACGGTGACTCCCACGATGTGGGGGGTTACGTAATACGGTAAGCCGTCTGCGATGCCGGCGTCGAGAGGAGGGATCAGGTGTGAATGTCCCAGCTTGGTGGCATGGGACATACCCTCGAGAAACAATTCGCTGTCGAGCCTCTCTGCCACCTCAGGATGCAGCACCTTGATCTCCACCTTACGGTTGCTGCGATCGGTTGCGAGGTAAGCGGTGGCCCACGCGCTCTTGCCGAATTCCTGCTCGAGATCGTAGCCCCGACCGAGTGCGGTCCTGAGACGATCGAGGAGAAGGGTCAGACTCTATGACTCCATGGAGGGAATCGCTAACGTAGGCCGGGATGTCGAGGTCGGCTAGTGGCCAGTGCTCGAATCCACGAGCACAGAGCTAGTACGCCGCTTCAGAGTCTGTTAGCATTCGGCAACAGGGATTCCCTTCCGCGAGTGCGCGACCGTGTCTGCATCATCCCACGAGTTCTTCGACCACACGTCGGAAATAGGCCTCCGCATCCGCGCTCCTTCGTTTGCCGCCATCATCGGTGAAGCCACGCGTGGCCTCGCCGAGTTGCAGCTCGGGGGACAGCCAGCACCGTTGGATGGTTCGTGGCGTGGAATGGACGTTGAATCGACCGACCGTGAGGCCCTCCTCGTCGATTGGCTCAACGAGTTGATCTTCTATGCTGAGACCGAACGATGGGTGGCGGTGGAGGTCGATGTGGAGACCGCCGGCGACACCAAGGTTGCGGCCCGAGTACGGGGCATTCCTGTGGCCGAGGCGCCGGCTCTGGTCAAGGCCGTCACGCATCACCGCCTCTCGGTGCGGCAGGAAAGCGGAGGACTAGTTGCGGAGGTGGTTCTCGACGTATGAGTGGTGACACGGCGTACCCGGTAACACGCCCCGAGCCTTTTGTGTACGAAGTGCCGGCGTCCGCACGGGAGGACATGCGGGTTCCGGCTCGGGTCTTCGCCGACGAGGAGCTGTGGACCCAGATCCAAGGGGATCGCTCCGTCGAGCAGCTTGCCAACGTCGCCACCCTTCCCGGCATTAGTCGGTGTGCGCTTGCCATGCCCGACGTGCACCAGGGGTATGGCTTCCCCGTTGGGGGTGTCGCGGCCTTTCGCACGTCCGACGGGGTCATCTCGCCGGGTGGTGTGGGATACGACATCAACTGCGGTGTCCGCCTTCTGGTGTCGGAGTTGACCGTCGGGGACCTTCGGGGAAGGCTGGAGAGTCTCGTCCACGACTTGAGCCGCAGCGTTCCGTCTGGAACGGGGCGGGGTGGGGAACTACACCTCACCGACGCCGAGCTGGACCGGGTCTTCGTGGACGGTTGCCGGTATCTACTCGAACGCGACCTGGCACTCCCCGAAGACATCGTCACGACGGAGGCCGACGGCAGCTTGCCCCAGGCGGACCCCGGGCGGGTTTCCCAACGTGCCCGGCAGCGCGGCAGCAAACAATTGGGCACGATCGGATCCGGCAATCACTTCGTGGAGGTACAAACGGTGGAGCGGGTGTTCGACGCTCGGGCGGCCGAGGCACTCGGCTTGGAGTCCGGCTGTATCACCGTGCTCATTCACACAGGCTCGCGTGGTCTCGGACACCAGGTGTGCACGGACTACGTGCGAGACATGGACAGCGTCATGTCCAAGTACGGGATTCGGCTGCCGGACCGGGAGCTGGCTTGTGCGCCGTTCGACTCGCCCGAGGGGCGGGCGTACTTCGGGGCAATGTGCGCAGCGGCGAATTTTGCATGGTCGAACCGCCAAGTGATCACCCATGCCGTACGCAGGGTGTTCACCCGTGTGTTGGGTGACGACGCCCGTTTGCGATTGGTGTATGACGTCGCCCACAACATTGCCAAAGTCGAGGATTACGATGGCGAGTCACTGTGTGTGCATCGCAAAGGTGCCACCCGGGCGTTTCCCCCCGGGCATCCCGAAACTCCCGCGATGTACCGGGACGTCGGCCAACCCGTATTCATTCCGGGCAGCATGGGGACAGCGTCGTTCGTCCTCGTCGGTGCCGGCGGGGCGATGACGCAGAGCTTCGGCAGCACGTGTCACGGCGCGGGGCGTCGCATGAGCCGCAGGGCGGCGAAGCGCCTGCAAGAGGGACACGAGGTACGGCGGGACCTTACGGAGAAGGGGATCGTGGTCCGCTGCCGCTCCAACAGCGAGCTGGCGGAGGAAGCGCCCCACGCGTACAAGGACGTGGACCGCGTGGTCGATGTGGTGCACCAAATGGGGTTGGCCCGGAAGGTGGCCAGGCTCAAGCCCATCGGCGTTGTGAAGGGGTAGCGACCCCGAATGTGATTCCACTCACGGTCCGATCTCCGTCGATCGCTGACATTGAAAAGCACACCGAGAGCGTGTCACGCGACTGGAGCAGCGGTCATGAGTCCAGGAAAAGGTCCGCCCCGGGACCCGAATCGCCGCAAGGACGCGGCGATCGTCGACGGCCTCCTCGAGGATCTCTATTTCGGGGACTCGTCGGGGAGTCAGGCCGCCCAGTCCCCCAAACCTGCCCGGAGGTCTTCTCGGCCGTCCGCCCAAGCCTCCAAACCGGGTACATCGCGACCCTCGGCACTGCTGTCCAGTACGGGGACGTCCCCGGAGAATGCGCGCCTCGGGACGTGGTCCCGGATTGCCCTCGGCCTCCTCCTGGTCGTGGGGGTGGCCCAGTGGCCCTATTCCCACGCATGTGGCTTCCAGCTCGGCGCGTATCTGGCCGCGGTGGGCGTCGTGATCCTGGCGGCGGTGTGGGGCGGCGCGTTCTCGTGGAACAACCGGCTGGCCGTGGCGCACGTGGTGTCCATCGGGGTGTTGGGGTGGGGGGTGGCACTCGGCGCCGGACAGGTCCTCCCCCGGGTGGGGTATGCCAGCCATTCGGCCGCCTGGGGGTGCGTGGCCCAGGCCACGCCGGCGCCGACCCAGGTCACACTCCCAGCGCAAAATGAGCCGGCGGTCGCGGAGCAGGGCGAAGGGCCGGTGGCGGCGGCGGACAGCATCTGAGCCATCGGCGGACGTCTCCACCCACCGGAAATTGTTGCGCCCGGGGAACCCCCGTCCCTGTGGCGTAACTGTCTATGTCGCAGTACCTTAGTGCCGGTCAACCGGCCGGTGGGGCTACACGGAGGGTTTTCGTGGGCCGGCTGTGGAGACCCCGCCGCGGCCGGCCCCGGTCACCGGCCGCCAGATTTGACGCGACACCGCCGTGCAGCGCGCGAACCTTTCCCGCCGCACGCGAACGCTTCTCCGTCAATAGCCGAGAACGCCATGGCGGACGCGTGGAGGGCCGTGGGAGCAATGGAGTGTAAACGCGGATGCTAAGACGGTGATCGGGTCGTGACGCAGCCCATCCAGCCAGGTGGTGCCGACGAAGCCGCTGTCGTCGAGAATCTCGTGCAGATACTCGTCAAGGCGTTCAGTGCGATCCTACTGTACAATCCCAACAACGAGATCTATCTCCAGGCGCTCGACAGCATGCGGGCCGCCCTGACGTTGGTGTGGGCCCAGATGGACGAGGTGCATTTCGTCGTTACAGAAACGGATCTGGAATGGGAGGAAAAGAAGGTGCTGTCGCAGGATGACAAATCCGACAGCATTCCATGGACGCTGTACAAGGACGGCGTACGGGCCGTAACGCTCACGCCCGGGGTCGAGGATCGGGAGATTCTCGCGTTCCTCCACGTCATCAAGGAGGCCCGCACGCTGTCACCGGACGATCCTGATGACCTCCTCACCCTTCTGTGGGAGCAGGATTTCCAGCACGTTCGTTATCGGTTCGTTGAGCTCGGATATGACGACGTGCCGCCCATTCATCCGGACACGATTGCTTCGGGCCCCAGTGAGGATCGCCCATCAGACGACGAAGCGAGGAGTCGGATCGCCCAGGAGACGGGTCCTTCGGAGGAGAGTCCTGCCGGTGTGGTGAAGGTCGAGGATTTCGACTCCACGTTGTACTTCCTTGACGATAAGGAGATCGACTACCTCAAGGGAGAAATCGACCGCGAATACCAGCAGAATCTCCGAAAGAACGTGCTGTCGGTCCTGTTCGAGGTATTCGAGCTTCAGGAGACCTCTACCATCCGGGGAGAAGTTCTGGCGATCGTCGACAGCTTCGTGCCCCATCTTCTGGCCATCGGTGATCTTCAGTCCGTGGCGCTCGTCGTCCGCAAGCTCAGACAGATGCAGGAGGTTCCCGGAGAGCTGCTGGCGGAGCAGCGCCAGACGATGGCGACGATTCCGGTAAAGATCTCCAATCCAACGGCGCTCGGTCAGTTGATCCAATCCCTCGACGACGCGGCGGTGCAACCCACCCAGGATGAGGTCAGCGAGCTCTTCTCCGAGCTCGGGCCTCAAGTGCTGGACACGATCTTGAATTGGCTACCCAAGCTCGTCAATCAGCGCGTCCAAGAAGTGCTCCGTCAGGTTGCCCGGGGCATCGCGGCGGAGCACCCGGCGCAGGCTGTTGCCTCCCTCAGAACGAAAGATGTTGTTGCACTCCTTCAGACGCTTCAGCTCCTGTCGACGCTGAAGGTCGAGCGCCTCGGATCGGAGTTCGGGAAACTGCTGCTCCATGCGGATAGCGAAGTGCGCCACGAGGCGGTGAAGGCGCTTGGTGCCATTGGTTCCGCCACGGCGATGAAGCAGTTGGAACCTGCGGTGGAAGATGAGGAACGTGAGGTCCGCATCGCCGCGGTGCAGTTCTGTGTGCAGCACAAATACCCGGGCATTCTGTCCAAGGTCGAAGCCGCAATCAACGGAAAGCTCTTGCGTGGCGCCGATCTCTCGGAGAAGAAACCGTACTTCGAGGCCTACGGCATGTTTGTAGGGAACGACGGGGTCAGTCCGCTGTACGAGATGCTCCATGGCCGGGGGATGTTCAGACGGAAAGACGATCCCGAGACTCGGGCTTGCGCCGCTCTGGCCTTGGGCAAGATCGGGACACCCGAAGCCCGGGCCGCACTGGAAGCATCGGCCGGAGCGAAGGATCCTCTGATCAAGAACGCCATCAGCAACGCGCTGAGGGAGATTCCCAATGTCTGATCCGAAGGGCCCGGAAACGCAGAAGCGTGAATCCCTGGTCCAGGCCATGGAGAGTTCCGAGGGGATCCTGCGGGAAGTGGGTCGCGAGTTCCTGGTGGCGTTCTACGGAGGACTCCGGAGTCTCAAGCTCTATCCGGTGGAGAACGACCAGGTACAGCGTGCGCTGGACAGCATCACCGACGTCGGGAAACGGCTGTACGATATCGAATCGGCCCTGGAGCTCAGGGTGTCCAACGAGTTCCTCTACGTCAATTCGGTGCGCTTGCGCCTCAGCCTGGACAACTACGCCACGTTCAGCCACGTCCTCACGACGTTGCGGAAGTGTGGAGTGGGGGCCGTGGAGGTGGAAGAGGGCGTCACGCGGCGGGAGTGGCAGATCTTCCTCTCCCAGTTGCTGGCATACGTGCCTCGAGATGCCGTGCCCGATCTTTCCGGTCTCTGGCAAAAGATGGCGGAGGGCGGCGTCGCCAACATCTTGCTCAAGCCGCCTCCGGAGCATGAAGAACTGTTCGGTGATTCAGATGAAGCCAAGGAAGTTGCCAAACGCGCCTACGAGCGATCCGTCGCCGTGACGAAGGAGTTGATCAACGGTGTGCGGATGGGCCGCACCGCGAGCGCAAAGCGGGTAAAGCGCGCCGTCCAGAACATCGTCGACCAGGTGTTGCGCAACGAGCTCTCGTTGGTGGGTCTCACGACGATCCGCGGGTACGACGAACAGATTTTCACTCACTCGGTAAACGTGTGCATCTTCAGCGTCTCGATCGGAAGGCGTATCGGGCTCTCGAAGCTCCAGCTGTACGACCTGGGAATGGCCGCTCTGATGCACGACTTCGGCAAGAGCCGGGTGCCCGTCGAGATCCTCAGCAGCGAAGTGCCCCTCACCGAAGAGCAGGTGGCGGTGTTGCAGACCCATCCGTGGCAGGGGGTGCTGGCTCTCTTTGGGCTCCGGGGCCACGGGGAGATCCCGTACCGCGCCATGATCGTGTCCTACGAGCACCACCTGAAGACGGATCTCAGCGGATTCCCGAAACCGCTGGAGGAGCGGCAGCTCTCGGTGTTCTCGAAGATCGTGGCGGTCGCCAACGGCTACGACGTCCCCCCAACCCGTCCCTATGTCCAGGGGGTCCCTGTTTCACCTGACGAGGTGTTGCGGGAGATGTGGGAGGATCAAAGCTTGGGGTATGACCCAACGCTGGTCAAGGCACTAATCAACTTGTTGGGGATCTATCCCGTGGGCACGTGCGTGATCTTAGACACCTACGAGATCGGGGTAGTTCACACCGCCAATCCCGACCCGTCACAACTCCACCGACCGATAGTGCGGATCGTATGCTCGCCCGAAGGCGCCCGCCTCGATCCCGGCAACGTGGTCGACCTTGCCAGCAAAGACGACTCCGACAATTTCAAGCGGTCGATCATCAAGGTGACGGACGGCATGCGCTTCGGCATCAACCCGTCCGATTACTTCGTCTAGACCGCGAGCGCCTTCCTGAGCAGCGCGATCTGCCCGCCGTGGTAGAGACCGTGTTGGATGACGCCATGCAGTATCCCGTAGTAGCTGGTGTCGGTGTTGCCCACGACTTCATCCAAGCGGTTCTCGTCGAAATCGGCTATCGCCCGGCGCAATTGCCTGTTCTGCTCCTCGAATCGGGTCACGACGTCGTTCCAGGCGGCGGCACTGGCGTCCGTCACGATCGGAAAATTCTCGTCGTCGGGTAGGGACTCGAAATCTTCCTGAAGCCGTTTGAGGGCCACCCCCTCCCACGCTCCGATGTGAAGCACGATTTCCCAGATCGTGTGGGCCCCGGCAATAGGCCTGGCGGCGGCCTGGTCCGCGTTCACGTCGGCCAGCAACTCCCGGAGCGACGGGCCGTGCCACGCCTCCCCCTCGAACGCCCGCCGCAACTGGTCCTCGATCCTCCCGGCCTCCGACATCGGCTCCTCCTCTGATCTATTGGGCTATCCCCCCGTCGCCGCGGGGGCGAATCCCAGGTTCTACAGCAGCACCGTCAATCCTAACACTTACGAAAACGGCCACCGGTCCCGCCAAACCCTTCAGGTGGGGAAGGGGAGGATCGGCGTGGATTCCCAGCGTGAAACTCCGGCCAGCAAAGGTAATCGTTGCTCGGGCATCCCCGGAGCCGGTTACCATCGGGGGTGAAATGTACCATATCAATTGACAACAGAATGGCTGTTCTTATATTACAGAATCATAATACTGCTTCGTTATATTGGTGATTGACCAGCAAACTGTTGTACAGCAATGGCTTAAGGAGCCAACCCAGGCTCGCAGCAAGGATACGCTTGGCCGGATTCTTGTCGCCGCCGAGGATCTCATCGCCGCCGGGCAATTCGACAAGGCCACGGTCGCAGGGGTAGTGAAGCGGGCCGGCACGTCGGTGGGGGCGTTTTACGCTCGTTTCTCAGACAAGGACGCCCTGTTGCACGTGCTCCAGGAACGGATGGTCCGACGGGTTGAGACGGCCGTCCTCGGGTTGACCGCAGAGGATCTGTGGGAGGGACAGCCCCTTGCCGAGGTGGTACACGGGATCGTGGCGGGACTGGCCTGCATGCTCCGGCTCGAGCGGAGCGCCTTTATGGCGCTGACGGCGGGATGGCAGGTCGCGGGCCGGCCGGAGGTTTGGGACCGTTCGAAACGCATCAGTCGGTTGATCTGGGACAGTGTGGAGGCGTTGCTCGTGGACAGGGGCGACGAGATTGCCCACCCGAGGCCGGAATTCGCGATCCGGATCGGGTTGTCCATGGTGGTTTGGACGCTTCGGGAACATCTGGTGTTCGGGGCGGCCGGGGTAACCCCCGTTCGAGTCTCCGACGACGACTTGGTCGCCGAACTCGCGACGGCGTATCTCTCCTATCTACAGGGTTGCGCTGCGGACACCAAGTCGTCGGCCTGAGCCCCTAAGTGGGTTCGGCGGGCTCACGGTGCTGTGCGATGAACTGCTCCGTTTCCTCCGGCACCAGCAAGTTGTCGGCGATGTTGGCGATCTCTTCAGCTTGCCGCCAGGCGGCCTCCAACTCGAGGAGCTCGCCGGCCAGGGCACGCCGCTCCTGCTCTTCGTGTAACGCCATCTCGATGGCCAGCTTGGTGGGTGCAGGGAGCTTCATCACCGCCCCTTGCTTCTTCGGCGGCACCGGTTGATTGATGGCGCTCCGAATAGCCGATGAGACGTAGCGCTCCGGATCTCCGAGATCCTCTATCTGCCCCACGGCCTGTTGCACGACCTTCTTGGTTCCTCCGGAGCTGTTCACCTTGGGCATGAGAAGGCCGGTGATGCGGACAGCTTCGGTGCCGTGGAAAACCTCCTGGCCCTTCGTGTGCTTGACGCTCAGCGTCCAACCACCGTCTTCAGCGCCGTCCTGAAACTTGAGCTTGTCGAGCTCCGACCGGCGCACCTTCAATTGGCGACCGTCGTCCGTCTGGATGCGCGCGACGGTGCGAGCCCGGAGAATGTTCGGAATCTGACCCAGGTACACCACACCAACACCCGCGGCGGCCATTCCCGCGGTCACGGCCGCAATGCCCACCCCGATTGAAGTACCGATGACAATTGCCCGCTTGCGGCGTTTACCGAACTGATCGCCGTACCGCCACGCTGCAAACTCGGGTCGCTGAGGTGCACCGAGGCGGACCAGCTCCAATCCCTCCTGGAGTTTGGCCAGCCCGATGTTGTCGGTGGACATACGGAGCCGGGTGTTGGAGAAGAGTCGCTCGCATTCCTCGATAGCTTCCCAACGCTCCTCCATCGGCGTGAGATTCCACCGTTCGCACCTCCGGCACACGACCCACAACCGCCCCTTGCTGCCGTCGAACGCCAACCGTCTACCGACGGGGAAGGTTTCGACGAGCTCATTGGTGCCGAGAGGACGATTGCAGAAGATGCAGGTGGAAAACATGGCTCACCGATAGAGTCTGCCGAGGGACACCTTAAAGGAATGAGCCAAATCGATCCCGATCAAGCAAGGGAGCGACCAGCGGCGGCTGCCGGCGGTTCAACGGTCGGAGATCGGCTGTGAGATGTGGGGAGGATGGTGAGCCCGCCTTCCGTCCGGCGGGCTCCACCCAAGCGATCAAGTCGTTTCTCTGATCAGGAACTTGACGTGCGATGCGCTAATGACGAATGCGTCGCCTTCCGCTTCGACTCGGCCTTTACCAATGGCGATGACGACATTGTCGGCCGCCAGGGCCTCCGCCACCCCGCCCAATGTCTTGAGATGGCCGTCGAGGTTGATGTCGGTGTGATCGGTGATACGGACTACGATGCCACCGGCGAGCGCGAAGCTACCCGCGCCGAGATTCACCGTCTCGACCTGTCCCTCGAACTCCTCGATGGGAATGTCCAGCTCGAACACCACATGGAGTGCAAGGATCGTCACCGAGCCGTCCGACTCGGCCACGATTTCCCCGTATCCGGCGGCGAACACCGCGTCGCCGGCGGTCAACGCCTCTGCGACCGCCGTCAGCGACGCCAAGGTGTGCGCATCGCCCTCCTCATGGCGGATCTTTGTGGCGTCGTCGACGCGGACGACGACCCCGTTTTCCAGGGTGGCGGTGTGGTTGTCGAGATTCACCGACTCTACGGGGCCGGCGAATTCCTCGATGGGCATCTCTAACTCGAAGATCACATGGAACGCCAAGATGCCAACCAATCCATCACTGGCTGTCTCCACTTCCCCTTCGCCGGCGGCGAACACGGCCTGGCCCAACTCCAGAGCCTCGGCGACCGCGGCCAGCGATGGCAGCAGCCGTTCGGCGCCGTCCTCGTATTTGATCTTGGTGCGATCGTCGATCCGCACGACCGTGCCGCCCCCGAGCGTGGCCGTGTGTGCGTTCAGGTCCACGGACGCGACGGGACCGGCGAAATTCTCGACGGCCAGCTCCCGCTCGAAGACCACGTGAAACGCCAGGATGGTCAGGGTGCCATCGGCCCCGAGCACCACCTCACCCTCACCGGCGGCGAACACTTGCTCGCCGGCTTCCAGCGCTTCGGCCACGGCTTCCAATGACGGCAACCGCATGCGATCGCCCTCTTCGAATCGGATCTTGGTGTGGACGTCGATACGCACCACGATCCCGCTCGCGAGCGTCGCCGAGTTGGCGTCGAGGCTCACCGACTCCACCAAGCCCCAGAAATCCTCGACCGGGATCTCCACCTCGAATACGACGTGCGACGCGATGATGGTCAGTGGATCCTCGCGCTCAACGACACCCTCGCCGGCGGTGAAGACCTTCTTGCCAGCTCGAAGCGCTTCGTCGACAGCCGCCAGAGAAGGAAGCCTGTGCCGATCGCCGTCTTCAAACTTGATCTTCGAGATATCGATCAACTTGACCACGGTGTGATTGGCGAGGACGAATTCGTGTCGATCGAGATTGACGGAGGCCACCATGCCTTCGAAGTCCGCATGCTGCAGGTCGTCACGCTGGTGTTGGATTTTCGTCAACCCCTCGCTGGCGCGGACCTCAATTGCCAGGCCGAGAACCCGGATCCAGCCGTCGGGCGGGGGAGCGTCGTTCGTCTCGAAATTGTCGCCGTCGACGTTGAGCTCGATGCCCCGCTCGATGGCGTCGTTCTGGAGGCGCAGCTCCATGGCCGTGAACGCGGCGTCGTCCGGATGTTGGGGAGCATCCGGAGGCAGGCGCTTGGCCCGAACGGATATGGGGACGTCGGAGGCGAGAGCCTCATTGATGTGGGCGACAAAATTCTCGAAGCCCATCTCGTGCCCTTCGCTGTTGCGTAGACTGGTTTCCGAGTCGAATCCCACGGCGACATCACCGAGCTCGAAGGTCAAGACGCTTCCACCGTCGGAGACGGAGAGGTTTGCGACGCGACTTTGAATTTTCTCGGGCTCACCCAGCGCGTCCGGAGCTTTCGCTTCGACCTCGCGGGCCACGAGACCTTCTTCACCGAGTACGATCTCGAGACGGACGGCACTCGTTCCTAACACGGTCTCCAGTTGAGCGACTGGAATCTCTTGGGCGAACTCCACCACTTCACCGAAGACCTCTGGTCCGACGATCTGGGAGTCATCGCAAGCGGAAACGCCCGCGGCCATGCCAAGCCACGGCGCGGCTGCTAGTGCGCGCCTTGCTGTTCTGACTATGCACTTCATGAAAACACCTCTGCATTCAATGGAATACGGATACGACGGACCGCATGATGACCGTTTCCGGAATGGGCAGCGGTGATGGTTGGGCGGCGGGACGTGTGACGGGGGTCACACGGCCTCAGAGTGCAGAGATTCCGGGAGACCCGAGTGGTGCGGTGCGGACGAGCGCCCGGGCTACGTGGCCCGGGGGCGTCCGTCCACAACGAACATCAAGCTATTCGACTCAGTCGAGCCGTACGTCCACTCCGAGTTGCTGGAGCACGAACGTGATCTGCATCGCGGAGTCGACAACGCGCCTGCTGAACGACAAGCCTCTCCCGGCAGCGTGTCCTGCCTTGTGGTGGTACCGGAGGATGACCGGATACCCGGAGGTGGTTGACGCCTGAAGGCGGGCGGCCATCTTGCGGGCCGCCAACGGCGGTACTCTGGTGTCCAGGTCTCCGGTTGTGAACATCACCGCCGGGTAGGACGTCCGCTCGCGAACGTTCTGATAGGGAGAGTACTGGCGAATGGCTTCGAACTGCTCCTCGATTTCCGAGTTGCCGTACTCGAGGAGCGCCGGGGCGTTGTTGTTTGTGGTGTACCAGGGAAATCTCAAGATGTCGACATCGGGGAAGGCACACAGGACGGCCCGATAGAGGTCCGGGCGCTGTGTGAGGGCCGCTCCCACGAGCAACCCGCCGTTGCTTCCACCCTGGATAGCCAGCTTGTCGGGGTTGGTGTACCCGTTGTCGATGAGCCACTCCGCGGCCGAGATGAAATCGTCGAACACGTGCTGCTTGTTTTCGAGCATGCCGTCCCGGTGCCACGACTCCCCATACTCGCTTCCACCGCGTAGCGTTGCCACGGCATAGACGCCGCCCATTTCGAGCCAGAGGGCAGCCGTCGTGCTGAACCCCGGCTTGCGGGCCGAATAGAACCCGCCGTACCCGCTGAGCCACGTGGGATTCTGCCCGTTCAACTCGATGTCCTCGCGATGAACCACGTACATCGGCGCGCGAGTGCCGTCCTTCGACGTGCGCCACACCTGTTCGACCACGAGGCCTTCGGCATTCCAGTCGATCTCTTGACGGTCCCACACGGTGCGCTCACCCGTCTCCAGATCGAGTCGGAACACGGTTCGCGGCGTCGTATAGCCGGAGACCGTCAGGAACGCTTCGCCGTCCTCGCCACCGCGGATCGAGGCGGTGCGGTATTCGGGAACCGCTATTTCCCCGGCTGGCGTCCCGTCTTTCTCAAAGATCTTGATCTGATTGCTCACGTCGTGGAGGTACGTGACGTAGAACCTGTCGTCGATGAGCGCAAAGTTCTCTATCAGGTCTTCACCTTCGGGAATCACCTCGCGCCAATTTTCCTGCGCCGGGTTGGCCAAGTCTACGGCCAGCAGTCGGTTCTTGTCCGCGCCGAAATCGGTCCGCATGTACAGCTCGCCATCGACGAACCGGGTGTAGAAACGGGCATCCGTGTGAAAGGCCAGAGCCGTGGGCGGCCCGCCGCGCCGCCGGTCCAGGTAGTGCACCTCCGTTCGCGCCCAGCCGTGTTGCACGCGGAAGATGAGGTACCGGCCGTTGGCGGCTTGGCTGACGTTGATGAACGTCTCAGGCCCGTAACCCTCGCCGAAGATCATTTCGTCATTGGCGATGTCGGTGCCGAGGACGTGGTGCATCACCCGGGGTCCGATTTCCCGTGAGCGCCGGACGTAGTAGAACCCGTTTTGATCGTCGGTGAAGGAGATGCTCCCATACAGGGAGAGGGGAAGGCTGTCGGGGAGATCCACGGCCCGCTCCAAATCGCGCACCCGAATCTTCAACTCGTCTTGGCCGCCATCCCGTTCGTTGTAGATCATCAGTTCCCCGTCCCGGGAGAACGCCACGATCGAATAGCGGGTGGTGTTTTCGGGACTCGCCCCGTGTGGATCGAGAACCACCTCGTACTCGCCGGAGGGGTCGATCAATTGCCGCCGCTCTTCCTCGTCCTCCGGCAATGGGCGGCGATAGATGACCGGCAGGTCCTGTCCTACCCGGCGAAGTGAGAAGTATTGGTAGTCGCCTTCCCGGCGGGGCGACGGCCTGCTGGGGGTATCCATCAATTCCCGGAGCCGGTCTTCCACATGCGTGCGCAAGGAGCTCTGACCCACGACCTGCTCGGCGTAGGCATTTTGCTCGTCGATCCAGGCTCTCGTATCCGGGGCATCCCGGTTCTCCAGCCACCGATAGGGATCGGGAACCGCAACGCCGTGTATTGTGTCGACAACCTCATCGACCCGCGTGGCGGGCGGTGGGGGATAGGGAGAGCATGCAGCGAGTAGCGTCGCGACCGCGCCCACCCAGAGGCCCGTGAGTCTGAAAGGCAGGGACGATCGAAGGGGAGCCCGACCTGTGGGAATCGACTTCATGGTGGGGGCCTCATGTCGCGGTGGGAATACCGTCAGCCAACGTACGATCTGGTAATAGGCCGCGGTGACGACGCGGGCGCAAGCCGCCGCGTTTGGTCTACGACGTCCAGCTCCGCCACACCTCGGCGAGTCGAGCGAGCCCTGCTTGGTAGAGTTGCGGCGGCGTTTGTTCCGCAAGTGCGGGCGGCGCGTGTTCCCCCACGGCCACGAGCAAGGGATAGCAGGCAACCAGTAACCCAATTATCGCCAGGGACAGGCGCGGTGGCAGCGTCGACGCGGCGATCATGCCAATCATCCCAATCGCCGCGATATTGAACCCCAGCGATTGCCGGGGTTTCATGGAAGCCCGGTAGCCCACGTACATCGCCATCGTGAAAAGACTCCACACCGTCAGCAGCATCACAACGGCTCTCAACGCGATGGTGTTTGGTCTCACCGACTCGGATGCTGGAAGGTCCATGTTGGGAGCAAGCACCTCCAGGGCGAGCATCAAAGCTATGAGCTTCGCCGCGCCTTTCAGCATCTTGAACTGGGCGATCTCGGGCTCCACCCAAAAGACGGCAAAAACCAACACGGCAGCGACGAAACGCGAATTGTACGGCAGTGGGCCCAGAGGGACACGACGGGCCAGTGGGGTGCCTTCGAGCAGCATCGGCAGGAAGGGGACCGCCAATGCGACCAGGACCAGGTACACCAATCCGGTCGCGTACGCCGCGGCGCCCTGTTTACCCAAGCGCCAGTGCCGTTCGATGAGCCGGAAGAGGGCGACCAGCAGGATGGGGAGGGTGAAAACGCTTCCCCAGAGCCAGCGATGAATCTCCAGTCCGGCGTCGAGCATACAGCGCTACCAGGAATTGAAGGGGGGTGAGTCCATCGCGATCAATCTCCACGACCGGGGGCGGCGGCGCAACTCGCACCGGATGAGGGCCCCTTAACATGGTTAATGAGTATCGCGATGGGATCCCGTGGGGCGTGCCGGACCCAATAATGGGTGCCCATGGCCGATATGGAGGAACGGGCTAATTTGCGTTACTCTTGCGGGTGCACTGTGAGGTCAAGTTTGAAAGGCCGTACATGTCTAGTGAAGCAACTTTCGATCTGCAGGCCGAGCTAGATCACCTTTATGCGACGGCTCCAGTCGGGCTGTGCTCGCTGGATAAGCAGCTCTGTTACGTGCGGGTCAATGAGCGACTGGCGGAGATCCATGGCTGTGCGGTGGAGGACCTTCTCGGTCGCGAGATGATCCCCGACATGGCCCAGACGCTGGTGCCGGTCTTGCGTCAGGTCATCGAAACAGGGAAGGCAGCCGAAAACATTGAAGTTCGTGCTACGACGCCAGCATTCCCGGACGCGCCACGGGACTGGCTGTGTAGCTGCTCTCCCCTCAAGTCCGAGGACGGAGTGGTGCAGGGTATCAGCCTCGTCGTGCAAGACGTAACCCAGTCCAAGCTGATCGAAGAGCAACTGCGAGCGTGGGACTCCAAGCACCGTGCGCTGTTGGCGGCAGTGCCGGACATGATGTTTCGTATCCGGCAGGATGGAACGATCATGGAATTCGTACCGGCCGTGGGGTTTGAGCCGTACATACCTCCGGAGGACTTCATCGCGAAGAAGGTTCACGATGTGATGCCCCTCGAACTTGCCGACCAGATCATGGAGGATCTCGACCACGCACTGCGGACCGGGGCTGTGCAAGAGCACGAATACACGCTTCCCGAGGAGGGAGAACAGCACTACTACGAATACCGGATGGCCCCCTGTGCCGACGATGAAGTGCTCGCCATCGTCCGGGACATCACCAAGCGGAAGCAGGCCGAGGAGGCTCTCCGCGAGAGTCATGAGGACCTGGAGGTCCGCGTTCAAGCCCGCACCCGAGCCCTCCGGGAGAGCAATGTCGCGCTGCTGGCCGAGGTAGCGGAGCGCACGCGGGCGGAGGAAGCGGTCGCTCGAAGCCAGCTGTGGTTCCGCCAGATGATCGAGTCGGCACCCGACGCCGTCATTCTCATCCAGCGCGACGGCAGGATCGTGTTGGTGAACGAGCGGACCGAGCACCTTTTCGGGTACAGCCGGGAGGAGTTGATCGATCGAGACCTTGAATTGCTCGTTCCCAGCCGCTTCCGGCAACGTCATATGGAGAGGCGGACGGAATATTTTTCTTGCCCGAAAGCTCGTCCCATGGGGCATGGATTTGCACTGGCGGGTCTCCGGAAGGACGGCAGCGAGTTCCCGGTGGAAATCAGCCTCACCCCCCTCGAAACGGATGAGGGCATCCTGGTCTCCGGTACCGTTCGTGATCTTACTCTGCAGATGAAGAGCGAAGAGGAGGTGCGCCGGCATCGCGAAGATCTGGCACACGTGACACGCTTCGCCACGATGGGCGAGCTTGCTGCGTCGTTGGCGCACGAGCTCAACCAACCCCTTTCGGCCATGGTCACGAACGCCCAGGCCGCCGTGCGGTTACTGGCGAACAATCCCGCGGGGATCGAGGACGTGAGCGAGGCGTTGCGGGACATCGCCAGCGACGGAAAAAGAGCTGGGGGAGTGATTCATGGACTTCGTAAGCTCCTCCGGCGAGGCGAACGGGACCCCGTGGTGTTGGACGTCAATGAGCTGGTTCGCGAAGTGTTGCTCCTGCTGCATAGCGAGGCAATCGAACGCAAGATGGCGATTATCCATGAGCTGGCTCCTGAGCTTCCAGCCGTCCACGGCGACCGCATCCAGCTACAGCAGGTGCTGCTCAATCTGATTCTCAACGGCTTCGACGCGATGAGCGAGAACAGAAAAGAAGACCGCCGGCTCCTGGTGAGCACGGCCTCGGACGGCTCGGACACCGTCGAGATCGCGGTTCGAGACTCGGGTGTTGGGCTCGAACAGGACGAGATCGATCACCTCCTCGATGCCTTCTTTACGACCAAGCCGGGCGGCATGGGCATGGGGCTCACGATCAGCCGGTCCATCGTGGAGGCGCACGGGGGGCAGATCGGGGGGAAGCAGAATCAAGAGGGGGGAGCCACCTTCTTCTTCACCCTCCCCGTCGCGACAGACGCAGGTGATCCAGCGACCTGACGGTTACTCGCTCCGGAGTGCCTCCATGGGGTCCGCCCGGGCCGCCCGGCGGGCTGGGATGTAGGACGCCGCCACCGCCACCACGGCGAGCAGCGCCGCCACGGCGGCAAAGGTGGGGATGTCGGTGGTCGTGATCCCAAAGACGAAGCTCTCGAGGCTGCGCGCGACGGCCAAGGCACCGACCATTCCGAGACCGATTCCGACCAGAGCGAGGACCGCTGCCTGTCCCACCACCATCTTCACCACGTCGTTGCCGCGGGCCCCGAGGGCAATGCGAATGCCCAGCTCGCGGTGGCGCTGGCCCACGCTGTACAACATCGAGCCGTAGATGCCGCCGGCGGCCAACATGAGGGCGACGGCCGCAAAGGAGAGGAGCAGGGCGGAGTAGAATCGCGGCCCGGTCATGGAGGTGGCGATCCGCAGGCGCATGGTGATCACCTCGTCCACGGGGAGATCCGGCTCCACCGCCCAGATGGCCTGGCGGAGCGCCTGGGCCACGGTCGCTGGGTCTGCCGCGGTGCGGACAACGAGGTTGAAACGTCGGAATCCCACTCCAAAGGTATCGTACGGCACGAACATCTCGACCTCGACCTCCTGGTCCAGCCCCCAGTGCCTGAGCCCCGGCACGACCCCGACGGTCACGAATTCCATGTCGTCGAGTGTAAACGAGCGTCCAAGGGCGTCGACGTCGGGGAACATCTGATCGGCCAGCGTTTCGGCTAGCACGGCCGGTGCCGGCGTCATGTGATCGTCTTCCGGCTGTAGCTCGCGACCTCGAACGTTTGCGCCGAGCGTATTGAAGTAGTTGGTCGAGACCGGGTGGACGAGGACGGCCAGTTCTTCGTTCTCTTCTCCCAGGTCATCCGACCGGAATCCCCGCTCTCTCCAACAACACCGGGTTCTGCCGTAATACATCAGGGGGACGGTCACGCCGTGGCTCGCCTCTCGAACACCGGGGATTCCTTTGACGCGTTCCATGACATTGCGGGCGAATTGCGCCCTTCGCGCTTCGTCATAGGTCCCCGACTGAAGAACCAACGGGACCATCATAAGTCGTTCGGGATCGAATCCCGGGTCCACCTGCAGTCGCCGGACGAAGCTGTTGAACAACAGGCCGGCGCCAACGAGCAACACCAGGGCGAGGGCGATCTCGGCCACGACGAGGGCACTCCGGGTCCGGGCCCGTTTGCGTCCCCCCACGGCTCCCGCCGAGGCGTCCTTGAGGGCGTCGTTGACATCGGCACGGGCGGCCTGCCACGCTGGGAAGAGCCCGAAAACGATGCCGGTCGTCGCCGAGACCATGAATGCGAAGGATAGGACTCGCGGATCGACAGCGATCTGGTCCACGAACGGGATGTTGCCGGGATTGAGCAGGGTGAACGCTCGGACACCGGCGTATGCGATGGCCACGCCGAGCGCGCCCCCCGTCAACGCCGTGACGAGGCTCTCGGTGAGGAGCTGTGTCATCAGTCGAGTGCGGCCGGCGCCCAGGGCCGCCCGCAGCGCCATCTCCCGCTCTCGGTCGGTCCCCCGGGCCAGGAAGAGGTTTGCCACGTTGGCGCACGCGATGACCAGCATGAGGCCCACCGCTCCGAGCAACATGAACAGGGTGCCTCCAACCTCTCCCACCATAGCATCCCGGAGCGGCACGATGTCCATTGGGCGTGGCGTCCCGTCCCCCCGGCGGTAGCGATCGGGATACTCCTCGGCGAGGTTTTCTCCCAGCACATTCAGTTCGGCTTGCGCCGCATCGACGGTGACCGCAGGTGCGAGTCGTGCCGCCACGTTCAGGATGAACAACCCGCGGTGCTGAATGGCGGGGGTCATGATGTCCAGCGGCACCCACACATCCGTGCCCGACCGGACCACGTTCGGAGGCGGCGAAAACGCCGGATCGAGGATCCCAACCACCACCAGGGGAGACCGGTCCAACACGACGGTGCGCCCAATGACGGACGGGTCACCACCAAACCGTCGCTGCCACAATCCGTGACTTAGCACCGTGACCCGCGGTTCGCCGGTGAAGTCGTCGTTCACGAATAGCCGACCGAGAAAGGGCTCCGCGCCGAAGAGGTCGAAGAATGCTCTGGTTACGATGGCGCCGTCCAACCGCTCCGGCTCCCCGTCGCCCGTGAGATCTATGTCCCGGTCCCACGCGGCCGCCATGGCGTCGAATGCCTCGGTGCGATCGCGCCAGTCGCGGTACAACGGTGCGGGATGGGAAGCGTGGTCGAAATAAACGAGTTGTCGCGGTTGCGGATACGGCAGCTGTTTGAGGAGGACTGTATCGACGACGCTGAAAATCGTCGTCGTTGCCCCGATTCCCAATCCAATAATCGCCACGGCCGTCAGCGCGAACCCGGGATTCCGCACATAAGATCGAACTGCAAGTCGAATACCCTGCACCACACCTTCGATGGCATCCCGTGCGCCGGGTTGCCGTCGCCTTGGTGGCTTGCCAGCCGGCCGGAAGAGCCTCTCTTGGATCCCTGCGAGTCGCTCCCGGGCGCCGCAGAGAACGAGCTGCACCGTGGAACGCCGCCACAACGCCACCACCGCCCGCACGCCGCCACGCTCGTGCTCTCGGCGACAGAGATCGCGAAACGACTCGACGACATCCTGGCCAAACGCCGAGCGAAATCCCCGCGGCAACACCCACATGGTGCCTCGGAAAAGGGCCTCCCACACGGTGATGCCGCGGGACGCACCTCGGCCCGTCACGCCGGGCGCTCTTTCTTGGAGATCAGGTTCTGAGATCGGGCGAGGGCGGCGAGCCGGTCGAGTCGCGTGGCTTCGGCCTTCACCACGCGCCGGCCGAGCTTCGTGATGGCATAGTACCGGCGACGCTGGTCGCTGGATTCGGGGGCACGCCGCCGTTCTGACTCCTTCACGAATCCCTCTTTGATGAGACGCTTCACGGATCGATAGAGATTGGCCGGATCGAGGGAGACGTCGCCTCCGGTTTGGCCTTCCACGTCCTTGATGAGGCCGTAGCCGTGGCGCTCACCGCCGGTGAGCGCGAAGAGGATGAGATAGTCGCGGGGGTTGAGCGGCAGATAGGAAACGATTTCCCGTTCCACGAGGGCTCCGAGTCTATGGTCAACACAACCTATCCGTCAATCGACTATCTGTCAATCGACAGATAGCGCAGGTGCCAGTCGGGTGACCGCACCGGGACTGTGCAACGGTGCGTTGCAGCCTGCAATTGTGCGATTCAGTGTAGCGTGATTGTCGGGAGCCCGAAGATCTCGCCTCGGGCCAACTCCCGGCGGCGGCCGTCGCGGGTCAACACGACTTTGCGCATCGAGAACGGCAGCTCGGTGGATTCATCACTGTGTACCATCCAACCGGATCCGCGCGCCGATGTGATCAGTGCGGCGAGTCGTTCGTCCAGCCGCTGTCTGGTGACGGTATCGGGTTGCATGCCCTGGAAGGCTGCTACCCGCTGCCGATGTTGCTCGTCTTCAGGTGATGCGGCGATCGCCGTCAACGCCGAGGCCACGACCTCCGTGGGATCTACATCGGGCAAGGACCATTGGACCCACATGAAGTCGCCTTGCTCGACGATGGTGGAAACGAGCCCCGACGCGAAGGGCAGGCTCTGGCGATACGTGGCTGGACGATCGAGCGTGGGAGGGATCCACGTGATAGAGCGCGGGACGGGAGTTCGAGCGTGGGTCAATTCGGTGAGTCGGAAACCGCCTGCTGGACTCTTCAACCACTCAATCCGAAATCGATCCCCTTCGGCGCCGACGATTTCTGTCGCGTCTGAAGGCGCAGATTGCGCGAGCAAGATCAGCTCGTCTATTTCGGATCGCACGGTCATTTTCGCATCACCTCATGTAGGCGGCATTACCGCTTGCCATCTCTCTTTCGTTGCCCACGACGTTTCTGAGATCAGCAAAACCTGGGCCAACGACGTCCGTCACATGGGGTGTCTTTTGTGGAAAAGTGCTATCTTGAGAATGCTACCGGGCAGAATGTGAGGTAAGTCACAAACGCCATTCGCTTTCAGCGTGCCAACGGAATCAGACGGCACGGCAGGCCGGGGTCTTCGTCTCCGCGGTGTGAGGTCCACCACTGCGTGATCCGCTGAGCACCTTTATTAAGGAAGGGTTGGAACCGGACGGCCCGGTTGGGGCACAACGGAGCAGCGGAAACGGTGAACGTTAAGACGAGCAAACAGGAGGCGCGCGCCCTCGAGAAAAGGGGCGACACGGCGAAGGCCCTCGCGGTCTATCGGGAGATCCTCGATCATCTCGAAGGCAGCAAGGCCATTCTTCGTGAGCTCCCGCTTTACGTCAGGGTCGGAGATCTCTATCTCAAGGAGGACGACACCAAGACTGCGTTGGCGATGTACGACAAGGCCGGTCGGCTCTACGCGGAACATGGCTCCGGCAAGAGTGTGATCGCCGTATGCGGCAAAATCCTCAAGGTCCTTCCCGAAGGTACACACACCCACATTCACTATGCCCGCTTGCTCATCGACGGGGGCCATGTAGGCGAAGCGCGTAAGGTGCTCGTGAACTATGCGGAAGTGTTCGAGCTGCCCAAGGTGCAGCAGGCCCTTGAAGTGATGGAAGGCAAGTCCGACGAAGAGATGGGGCCGATGCTCGAGATGGTGCTCGAGATGGCTGAGTGGGGCGAGGAGGAAGGTGCGACGGAACCCGAGGCCACCGCTCGGGCGTCTGAAATTGCCGAGTTGGACGAAGAGCCAGAGCAAGCCGAACCCGAACCCGAGTCTGCTCCCACGCCCTTCGACAGCCTGGAGCCGGTGGACATGCGGGCCGAGGTGGTGCAGCCGGACATTGCTCAGCCCGATATTCTCGGCGACCAAGGCGCCAAGGAGAGCGACGAGTTCGAGATCGCTCAGGGCATGACGGATATGCTCGAGGAGCGTCCCGTCCAGCGAACGAGCAAGATCACGGGAGACATTGCGTCCGAGGTCGAGGCTGCCGACCGGGAGGCCCAAGAGCAGAAAGCCGAGTCGGACGGGGACAGTCTCATCATGAAGTCGGGGGAAGGGTACGATATTCAGGAGGCTGCAGTCGCCGAATCTGCGCCCGGCCCGGAAGAGAATGCACCGGAAATCGCGCGTCCCGAGATTCCCGTGGCGGATGCTCCGCCGCCGACCGCGGCAGAGGATTTGGGGGACGTGCCGGCCATCGATCTGCGAAGGCCGGACCGGCCCCACCACGTGGCGGATGGGTTGAGACTGGTGGATGATGGTGTCTCGCCATCTGACCCCGGACCCGAAGACCTCGAGGTGGATCGGTTCTCGGAAGGTCCGCCCAAGAAGAACATCTTCAGCAGTGATCAGGGGACTCCCACGACTCCCACGACTCCAAGGACCCCCACGATTCCCACGCCGCGTCCGCCGCCGGCCAGGCCATTGGGAACTGCCCGCGCCTCGGCGTCCCAACCGCGTCCTTCAGCGGGCCATCGCCGGGTCTCGGCGTCGCACCGGGGCCAGGGTGGCCGGGCAAGCGAGAAACCGCAGTCACAGAAATCCCACGGAGTGCGAAACGTGGTGCTGGGGATCGTCGCCATCGGCATTGGGGTTGCCCTGACGAGGCTCGTCCCGTATGGCGGAGGAAGCCGGGACGAAGCCGCTCCAGCCGCCGATTCGTCTGTGGATACGAGCGCCGCGGCCACGCAGGTTTTTCGCCCGCCGCCGGCCCCTGCCCAACCCACCGACAGCGTCGCGCTGCTGCAACTCCCTCCGTTTGATTCGATCCTGGACTCGGTGGAGATCGATGTCGTATCGCGCAACGCGGCGGACGCCACGCAGGCTGCGGCCACGGGAGATTCTGCAGGCGTCTCATCCCCACAGCCGGAGGTGCCCGTCGTCGGCGTGGGCGGTCTCCCCATCGAATCCGTGCGGGCGTTGATCACCCCGAGCCGGACCGGATCGCGGGTCGTTCAGATCCTCGAGTCCGGGGAACGCCTCACGCTCACCATCTTCCCGATCCCCCGGGAGCTGCGGAGTAGGATCCCCATGGGGCGAATCAGCATGTCCACCACCGCGGACGGCATCGCCGAGGGAACAACGCGTGTGGGGAATTACCAAGTGCGGGCGCGCGCCCCCATCAATGCGGAGCTGCTCGAGGTGTTGCTACAACAACTCGTGGAAGTGACGTCCAACTAGATCGCCGTTCCGTCTCCGCCGTTTTAGCTCATCCATCGCAATCACAATTTCCCTTGAACTGCCAGCTCGAGCCGTCGCCGAGGGTTGTCGTGGACGGACAGCTCCCGGACCACCGAGGGTTCGATGAAGGGCCACAGATCCGCTGCTTGTCACCCACGCTGAACTTGGAATCATCCGGCGCATCGATGCATTCGTAGTCGCCGCACCACCAGCAGCTACTTGCCGCCCTCTTGAACTGTCCCACATGGCCTGCGGGGACTCCGACGGGTGGGAGTTTTCCCGAAGGGGCAGCGCCACCGCGCTTTAGCAAGGTGATCAAGGCCGCCCCGATGATGATGCCGAGGAGAAAGGCGATTGACGTAGGCAATGGACGCGTGCGATCCGATCAAAGGGCGTTTGGTGAACGCGGGAATATACGGCCCTGTGGAAGGGCAACCAAGTTAGGATGCGAAATCAATGAGCTCCGGTGGGTGTCCCTCAGCCTCCAGGAACCGCGTGAACCCATCGGCATCGATGGACGTCGTCATCGCGTTGTCGAGGGGATGGAAGTTCAGTGGTTCTCGGTCGAGCACGTCGCGGTCAAGGGCGACGCGCACCGCGCCGGTCTGGTCGTTGATCACGGCGAACGGACTCACGGCACCGGGGATCACGCCCAGGTATTTCATCAACCGCTCCGCGCTCCCGAAGGAGAGGCGGCCGGATCCGAGGCGCTCGGCGAGATCCTTGAGGTCCACGGCACGATCCTCCAAGCACACCACGAGCCACATGGTCCCCTTCTTGTTGCGCAGGAAGAGGTTCTTGGTGTGGCACCCAGCGATTTCGCCGCGCAGCGCCTTCGCCTCTTCCACGGTAAACACGGGTGGATGTCGAACCGTGTGAAACGCAGCGGCTTGCGCCTCGAGACGACGGAATAGATCCTCGGAGGTAGCAGGCACGCCGCCGTCCGCGAGGCGGTGGTCCGTGGAAGACGACTCCGTCACGGAGAGTCTTCCGACGACTTTTCCATATCGCGGATCATCGTGAGGAGCATCTTGAACCGAGTCACGCCGGCGAGGCTGTGCGGCACATCTGCGGGTAAACGGATGAAGTCTCCGGCCTGGAGGTGGTGCCGGTCGTTTCCGACGCCCACCTCGACCTCTCCCTCGAGTACGAACACCAGCGCATCGAAGGGAGCGGTGTGCTCGCTCAACCCTTCGCCCTCGGCAAAAGCAAAGGCCGTCACCGATCCAGCCCGTTGCTTGAGGATGGTCTTGCTCACGACGGCACCCTGCTGGTAGTCTGTGAGCTCGACGAGCTTGCCAGTCTCGGCCTGCATGGTTCAGACCCCCTTGAGTTTCGGTCCGGCGCGAGCGGCGACGATGCCCCACCACACGGAGATGACGAAGATGATCACGCCAATGGCGTGAACCGCACGGCCTATCTCCTGGTCGTTTGCGAGTAGCCCCAGTCGCCACAACATATACGCCCAGTCGTGCTGGCCGCCGCCCACCAGGGGCAGCAGCTGGGTCTGGGCGTCCCGCACATACACAGAGATGTTCCAGAAGTTTTGCGCAACCCACCACAGCGTGACGGACGCCGCGTGCTTGTCCCCGTGGCGGACGAAATACACCACAAACGCCGTGGGGACGATCAGCTGCATCAGCGTGCCGCCGAGGGCTGCAATGAACTCTCCGAAAAAGCCGAAGAACAAGTGTCCCGACTCGTGGATTGCCAAATCCACATTGTCGAGCAGCCTATATGCGCCTGGGTTTCGCAGGGAGATCACCCCATACACGGCCAGCGCGAGCGTGAGGGCGATGCGTGGAATCCGCTGGGAGTAAGCCTTGATCAGGGAGCCTCCTTAGAGATCCGCCGTCTAAAGGCTTCCGTTTTGAAAACTGCCACGGAGAAGATACTCCTTAGGCGGACGCGTTGGGTGTGTCGCTGGTCACCCTCGGAAAGGGGACAAAGCGACGAGGAGGAAACCGGCAGCCAAGTCCCGCCCAGCACCCTTGCGAGCTACGTGATTCAAGCCATTTTTGTCCTGAGCCACGACGCCGTAAGTTGTTGAAATGTGGTGGTTTGCGGGCGCAATTCAGTGGTAGAATGTCAGCTTCCCAACGCTGACGCCCCCGAGCCAAAGCTCCCATTTTCCTTACGCTTTGAGCCATCCCCCGGCCAAAATGCTAACCGACTGCAAATCCTTCGGACACTCACGGACGTGGAGCGTTCCCGGAGCGTCTTCTTGCAGGCCAACAGGTGATGTGCTCGACGAAGTTTGAGATTGTGTCCTGGCCGGATAGCTCACGTTCATCGAATCGGTCAGCCATTTCACGATGGAACTGCAGCTCCTGAGTCTGGCGCCACGCACTACACCCGATCAGCTCCCCCGCGCCGTTGGTGAGCCGCAGCAGATTACGTTTGGGTACGGTGCGTGGCACGTACAAGCGGGCGGATGGCGCCTGACGGTTACGGCGTCGTTTACTCGCGTGATGCCGACGGTGGCGACATCTACGTCATCGAGTCACGACGGTGAGGGGGGGACTGATGGTGATCGGGGAAACCTCGTCCCGGATGCTCATCTCGTTGCGCTGCTGCGACAGCATGGTGTCCGCGTGCTCTACACCAATCATACCGACTTCAAGAAGTTCGCCGCGATCGAGGCGCGCGATCCGTTCGGGCGAGACGATGGGGCGTGATTGCGCCCTCGGGCATCAATCGGACCGAGAAAGCGCGACAAGCGGGGCAGGGAAATGGGGCACAAGTAGAGACCATCGTGCGCCATGACTGGCCGATCTTTGAGTGGGTGCCCGATCCGGGTCGGAGTCGAGCATCGGTGGTGTGAACTCGAGGTGAAGAGTTCTAGTTAGGGCAGCCAGAGGAGGGTGCCTTTGACGAACGTCGCCCAGGCAAACCAGAACGAGACGTAAGCTTCGGCAACCGGCGTGAGCTTCGCGCCTTCCATCGCCCCGGACACCGCGACCCCCTCGAACGTCCACTCACTGCCGGTTTCCACATCGAGGTAGCGTCCGTCGAGCACTTCGAACGTCAGGGATTGTCCGGCAACGGACGGCCAAAAGGCCACTGCCGCCTCCGCATCACGATCCCAGAAGACGGCGACGGGCTCACCGTCCGCAGTCTCACGAACGACTCTGCGTGCGGCT
This sequence comes from Gemmatimonadota bacterium, assembly GCA_039588255.1. Lineage (GTDB taxonomy): Bacteria > Gemmatimonadota > Gemmatimonadetes > Gemmatimonadales > GWC2-71-9 > B3T1B10. The sequence continues at coordinate 28,820 of JBDHAF010000016.1, forward strand.
CCCGAATCGAGGGCTAGGAACGGGAATGCGATTCCTCCACCGTCTTCGAACGGAATGCCCAGCACCCGCTCCTTGGGGGGGCGCCGCTGGTCGAACTCCGGGTTCGGATAGAGGGTCTGAGGATTGGTCACGCGTTCGTAGTCCCCGTACGGGTAGCGCCGGTAGTTCGGGCCATACTCGGTCTCTCCGCTGATGACCCGTGTGTCCGGATGAAGCGCGCGCCAGCCGTCCCATCGCATCTCGATGGCCGGATACATTGCCAGCGCCTGACCGTCCAAGGGGCCGCAGCGGGCTCCCCGCATCATCTGCGGCCAAAAGGACACATTGGACTCCACCGAGCTGCGTTCGTACATGACCAGGTTGTTCTGGAAGAGCAGCCCCGAGACCCCGAACTCGAATCCGCGCACCGAGGCGCGGTCGAAGACGATGCTGGACCCGGTGAGGGGACAATACGTCACTGCAAGATCGAGAGCATTGAAGTTCACAATCTCGTGCCACCACAGGATGTTGTGCGGAATCGCGATGTATTGTCCGCCGAATTCGATCCCGATCACCCGGTGAGAGTCGAGCAAGTAATTGGTGCTGGGATCGTCCGCCGGCACCAGCACCGGATCCGTGAGGGCGGGGATACCGTCTCGCGGCACTCCGGTTTGGAAGAGCCAGTCTGTTGGGATGCTGCAACTGCCGGCCCTGTCCTCGAGCTGACCCGGGCCGAAGGTCTCGTCACCGGAACAGGCCGACGCGGTCAAAGCGAGCGAAGAGACCGCGATCGCGAGAAACCCGTTGGAGGGTGAGCATTTTGCGAGCCCTGGTATGATCACTGTCCGCGACCTCGATGAGAGACGAAGGGGGATATTGGAGAACTCCTACGACGGCCGGTAAGTTCCGCGACGCGGCTCAGCGACCGCTGGGAAGGTGTCATTCGACCGTGCATCCGTCTTGCCCGACCCCATCTCCCCTTCCATCTTGTGCCCCCCTCACCCACCGTTACATTTTCAAGCCCTAGGGGCGGGGGCGTAAGTCCTTGCAGGGCAACACGCGCGGGCGTAATTCAGTGGTAGAATGTCAGCTTCCCAAGCTGGACGTCGCCGGTTCGAGTCCGGTCGCCCGCTCCTCGATGCAGACGCCGACGTCTCGTCGGCGTCTTTTTTTGCCTTGATCCCGCCAGTCAACGGTCTTCATGTCCCAAACCCGTAGTGAATCGCTGGTCATCTCCGGTTACGGCGGCAACACCACGGCCGCTACGGCGACAGTGGTGGCCCTCGACCGCGGAGAGCGCATGGGCAGGGCGGTGAAGGGGGTGGCGGTTGCCTGGGCGGCCGCCGTCGTGAGCGTTTTTATTCCGGTTGCCCACTTTCTCTTGGTGCCCGGTCTCGCGCTGGCGGGTATCGTCATCTTCATAAAACGAATTCAAGCCCGGGAGACAGCGGAATCGATTCATGGAATCTGCGCGGATTGCGGCCACGAGCAGGACTTCGACTTCTCGGGACCCTGGCATCCGCCCGGTCACCTGAGCTGCGGCCACTGCGGCCGGCTCCTCAGGGCCTGCCCTGTCTCCACCATGCCGTAGCACCATTGGATGCCCCTCGACTCCGGCGGCGCACCTGGTTTGGTTACAGGGTGTGACGCCCCTCAAACGAAGGCCAGAACATGATCCCGAAGACATACGCAGCAGTCCTGGTGGCGGCAGTGTTGGCCGCGAACGCCTGCGGCGGTGGAGACGAACCGGCGGAAGAGACCCCACCGCCCGCCCAAGCTCAACCGGATAGCGCGGCCCAGGCGGAGGCCGCCCAGGCGCAGGCGGCGGAAGAAGCGCGGCAGCGAGACGTGATGGCCGTGATGATCAACTTCGATTTCAACCGAACGAACATCAGAACCGACGCCCGACCGATCCTGGACCGCAAGATCGAGGTGCTCCGCGCCAATACGGCGTATCGGATTCGCATCGAGGGTCACTGCGATGCCCGCGGCACGGAAGCGTACAACATGAACTTGGGGACGCGCCGGGCCAACGCCGTGCGCCAGTACCTGGTGGACCAGGGCATCGCCGCCTCGCGCATCGAGGCGGTGAGCCGGGGGGAAACACAACCCCTCGACCGGGGCACGACCAGAGAGGCGTTTGCCCGGAACCGGCGCGCCGAATTTCACATCACCGCCGGAGCGGGCACCACAAACTGACAGCGGTGGTATCCGGGAGTCCTGACTCCGACCCTCGCCTCGACGCCCGCCGTCGGTGTGGCGGTGTAGGGCCGTGGCCCGTTAGCTTCCACCCCCCGGAACACCTCACGCCGGCACGGGTCCTGACGCCTGATCCCTGGTGGCAGGGTGGTGGCGGGGGGCTGGAACCTGACGCCTGATAACAGAAACCGGAGATGATCAAGGTCGCCGCCGCCGCTCCCGACTCCATTGGCGCCGAGCTGGGGCTCACCCCTGGCACGGAGCTTCTGACCGTCAACGGGCGCGAGTTGTTGGACTTTCTCGATTGGGAATTCCTGACGGCGGATGACGCCTTCGAGGTGAAAGCCCGACTCCCGGACGGGGAACAGGTGGTGTTCGACATCGAGCGACCCGAGGGCCATCCCATGGGCATCGAGCTGGAGCCCCCTCGGATCCGCCGCTGCGGCAACCGCTGTGACTTTTGCTTCGTGGACGGCCTGCCCGGCGGGCTGAGAGACACGCTTTATGTCCGGGATGACGACTATCGCCTGTCGTTCCGCCACGGCAACTTCGCCACCCTCACGAATCTCAAGCCCCACGACGTCGGTCGTATCCTCGAGTATCGCCTGTCACCCCTCTACGTGTCCGTCCACGCGACGGACCCGGTGGTGCGACGCCGCCTGCTCCGCAATCCCCTGGCGCCCGCCATCATGGAACAGATGAGTCTGTTTGCGGAGGTGGGGATTCAGTTCCACACGCAGATAGTGCTTCAGCCTGGCGTGAACGACGGTAGTGTGTTGGCGCGCAGTCTCGACGACTTGTATGCCCTGGGCGATCCCGTGCTGTCGGTTTCGGTGGTCCCGGTGGGCTTGACGGAGTTCTCCAAGCACAACCTGGTGCGAGAGCCGACGCGGGACGAGTGTCGGGCCGCGGTCGAGTTGGTGGAGCGGTTCGCCGCACGAGCCGTCACGGAGCGGGACCACCGCTGGGCACACGGGTCCGATGAGCTGTACTTGGTGGCCGACCTGCCGCTCCCCGATGCTGCGGCCTACGGCGATTTCGACCAGGTGGAGAATGGTGTGGGAAGCGTGCGCTTCCTGGAGCAGCGGATCATCGGGGCGGCGGAACGGCTCGCATCGTTGCGCGACAAAAGAATAGCGGTGGTGACCGGCACCGCCATGGGACGGTTGATGCCGATGATCACTCCGCATCTCGAAAAGCACACCGGCGGTTCGTTCGAGCTTCTCGTGGTCGAGAACGATCTCTTTGGCCCACGGGTCACGACCGCGGGACTGCTGCCGGGCGCCGTCCTTCAACGTGCCCTTCAGGCGAGGGGCGATTTGGACCTCGTCCTGCTTCCGGCGGAGGCGGTGAACGATGACGAGCGGTTCATCGACGACATGGCGCTGGCGGACTTCGTGAATGCCGTCCCCGGCGACGTGCGGTGCTCGTACGACTTCGCCGACGTTTTGGTGGAGGACGGTTCGTGAGGCGGGCCACCGTCGCCTTGGTCGGGCGACCGAATGTCGGCAAGTCGACCCTCTTCAATCGGATCGTGGGTGGCCGGCGGGCCATCGTACACGACCGTCCGGGTGTGACACGCGACCGGCACTTCGCGTCGGCAGAGTGGGCGGATCGGTCCTTCTGGTTGGTGGATACGGGCGGCTGGATCGTGGGGGAAGACGATCCCATCACCCGGGGCATTCGCGAACAGGTCACCTTGGCCATCGACGATGCGGACGTGGTGGTCCTAGTGGTCGACACCCAGGCCGGCGTGCATCCGGCCGATCAAGAGGTGGCGGATCTCCTCCGCAAGGACAGGGACCGTGTCATTCTCGCGGCCAACAAGGCAGACGCCATACCGAACGACCACTCGTACCACGTATTCCACGAGCTGGGGATCGGGGATCCCCTGCCGGTGTCGGCCGCGACGGGGAAGGGGAGCGGAGACCTGCTGGACGCCGTGGCCTGCCTCCTCCAGGAGATACCGGACGAGGAGGAGGAGGAGGGGGCCATCAACGTCGCCGTTGTGGGCAGGCCGAACGTGGGAAAATCCAGCATCATGAACCGTCTGCTGGGGGCCGACCGGTCTATTGTGGCGCCTGAGGCCGGGACCACCAGAGACGCTGTGGACTCCCCCTTGCGGTACCACGAACGAACCCTCAACTTCATTGATACTGCGGGGTTACGAAGACGACCGAAAGTAAAGGATGATATAGAGTTTTATTCAACTGTCCGGACCGAACGGGCCATCGAGCGGGCCCATGTGTGTGTCTTGGTCGTGGATTCCGCCGTGGGGGTCCACGGTCAGGATCTCCGGGTGGCTCAACGGACTTGGGAGGGGGGTGCCGGGCTCATCGTGGCCGTCAACAAGTGGGACCTGGTCACCGAGAAGGACGCGAACACCGCCGAACGGGGACGAAAGGAACTGATCGAGCGCGTGCCGTTCTTCAAGCACGTCCCGTTCATGTACACATCGGCCGTGACGGGGCTCCGCGTTCGCAAGTTGCTCGATCTCATCACGGCGGTTGCGGAAGAGCGTACGCGGCGGATCGAGACAGCGGAAGTCAATCGCGTGCTCGAGCGTTTGGTGCAGCGCACGCAGCCACCGCAAGCGGTGGGCAAAGAAGTGAGGCTGCTGTACGCATCGCAAATCGGCACGGCACCTCCGACGTTTGCCGTCGTCACGAATCGACCGGAGGCCGTAGCGGAATCGTACCAGCGGTATTTGGTAAACGGGTTTTACAAGGAATGGGGATTTTCGGGGACGGTGATCCGGCTGAAACTTTCGCGCAAGCGTGATCGCAAGTGACACTCGCGCTGATCATGGTTCTGGCATATCTCGTAGGTGCCATTCCCACGAGTTATCTCGTGGCGAAACACGTTGCACGAGTCGATCTCCGAGCACACGGCAGTAAGAATCTCGGGGCAACCAACGTGTACCGCGTCTTGGGGTGGCGGTACGCCATTCCGGTGGGGCTGTTCGATGTGGCCAAGGGATTCGTCCCGGCGTACGTGTTTGCACCGTGGGCGGGTCCACAACATTGGCTTCCCATCGTGGTAGGGCTAACCGCCGTGCTGGGACACGTGTTCCCCGTGTACCTGAAGTTTTCGGGCGGAAAAGGCGTGGCGACCGCGGGCGGTGTGGTGCTTGGGATCGCCCCGAGCGCCACGTTGGTCAGCGTTGTGGTGTGGGCCGCGATGGTGTCTGCAACGGGGATCGTCTCGGTGGCGTCGATGTCGGCCGCCGTCGTGTTCCCCGTAGCCGTTTGGATCTTGACGCCGGAGCGCACGACCCTGTTTTACTCGGGCGTGGCGATGGCGGTCTTCATCGTGTTCAATCACCGTTCCAACATCCGCCGACTTCGGGGTGGGACGGAGTCGCGGTTCGGCCACGGGAGGCGTGAAGCGTGAGCCTGCGTATCGGTGTGGTCGGGGCAGGGAGCTGGGGCACAACCCTGGCGGACCTGCTGGCCCGGAACGGGCACGATGTGAAACTCTGGGCACGAGAGCCGGAGGTCGTGGAGTCCATCCGGAAGGACCGGGTCAACGCGGTGTTCCTGCCGGACTCGAGGCTTGAGGACGGAATTGAGGCTCTCGGGGACATCGGGGATGTGGTCAGCGGAGTGGAGCTCGTGGTGTCGGCACCGCCGTCCCATGTCGTGCGGGAGATCGGCCAGAAGATCGCTGCCGCCGTCGGCAACCAGACTCCCACCGTCGTGAGTGTCTCCAAAGGGCTGGAGCCCGGGACCCATTACACCATGACCCACGTGCTGGAGGAGCTGATGCCCCAGTGTGGCGTCGTGGCGTTATCGGGTCCGAGCTTTGCCCAGGAGGTATATCGGGGCTTGCCCACCGCGCTGGTGGCAGCGTCGCCGAACATCGTTGCTGCAGAGACGACCCAGCGGGTCTTCTCCAACAAGTACTTCCGCGTCTACACCAGTCCCGACGCCTTGGGCGTCCAGTTGGGCGGTGCCCTGAAGAACGTGGTGGCGATCGCAGCGGGGGTGTTGGATGGCCTCAATTTGGGGAGCAATCCCCGGGCGGCTCTGATTACCCGGGGGCTTGCGGAAACCAGTCGTCTCGGCGAGGAACTGGGTGCTGATCCCCATACCTTCGCGGGGTTGGCCGGGATGGGAGACCTGATCCTCACCGCCACCGGAGCGCTGAGCCGGAATCGGACGCTGGGAATCGAGCTCGCCAAGGGCAGGGCTTTGGTCGAGATCCTCGCCGAGCGCCAGACCGTGGCCGAGGGTATCAACACCGCCCGGGTGGCCGTGGAATTGGGGGAGATCACGGGAGTCGAGTTGCCCATCGCCAGTGAAGTGGAGCACGTGCTGTTCCACGGAAAGTCCTCCCACGAAGCCCTTCGCGATTTGATGGAGCGAGAATTGAAGGCAGAGCGTTGGCGATGACGGCGCCGAGGCCGCTCCAGGAGTTCTTCTCCATCGGGGACGTGTGTCAACTCACGGACCTGAAGCCGCACGTGCTTCGCTATTGGGAGAGCCAGTTCCGGTTTCTCAACCCGGCGAAGAACCGTTCGGGCAACAGGGTGTACCAGCGCCGGGAAATCGAGTTGATCATGCTGGTGAAGCACCTGTTGTACTCGGAAAAGTTCACCATCGAAGGCGCCCGGAAGCGCATCGAGCAGTACCGAAAAACGGGGGCTCTCAAGTCACAGGCACGTCTGGCTCTGGAGTACGAAACCGTCGACGATCTCACCGCCCAACTCCAGGAGATGCTCGACATCCTCGATGGAAAGACCGCCGTTGAAGATCCTGATCAGTAACGACGACGGGATCTTCGCTCGGGGCCTGGAGATACTGGAAGAGGCATGTCGTGACATCGGAGAGGTGACGGTGGTGGCGCCGGATCGGGAGCAGAGCGCCGCGAGTCACGCCCTCACGATGACCCGGCCGCTCCGCCCGGTGAAACGTGGGGAAGGCCGCTACCAAGTAGATGGCACGCCCACAGACTGTGTTCTCCTCGCCCTCGAGACGATCCTCGACCACCGGCCCGATTTCGTCTTCTCGGGCATCAACCACGGCTCGAACATGGGAGAAGACGTCCTCTACTCGGGCACGGTGGCGGCGGCGATGGAGGGCCTGTCCGTGGGGATTCCAGGCGTGGCGATGTCGTTTGCCGGGGGACGGTTCGAGCTGATCGAGGGCCAGCGGGAGTGGGTGGCCAAGCTCACCTCGGATATCTGCGCCGTCGGCGAGTTTCCCCGCGAGACACTCCTCAACGTCAACCTGCCGCCGATTCCCGGTCCGGAGATCAAGGGAATCCGGGTGACGAAGCTGGGACGCCGGGTCTACTCCGATTCGCTGACCAAGATGCACGACCCCTGGGGCCGGGACATGTTCTGGATCGGCGCCGGGAAGAGCAGCTGGTCCGGGGACGGGGAGTCAGACTTCCGGGCGGTGGAGGAAGGGTACATATCGGTGACGCCGCTCCATCTGGATCTCACCCAGTACGACCACCTGGAGATGGTCCGCTCGTGGAATCTCGGCGCGTAGGGGACAGCTACGGCGGATACCGGGCTCGCCTGGTGGAACAACTCCGGGGGAAGGGCATCCGGGACATGGCGGTTCTCGCCGCGGTGGGGCAGGTCCCCCGCCACCTCTTCGTTCCCGAGGCCCTGCGGGGTAAGGCCTACGAAGACACCTCGCTTCCCATCGGCAACCGGCAGACCATCTCCCAGCCATCCACCCACGCCCGGTACCTCCAGGCGCTCCAGCTCACCGGAAAGGAGCGGGTGCTGGAGGTTGGGGCCGGGTCGGGCTACCAGACGGCGCTCCTCAGCCGGCTGGCCGACCACGTCATCTCCATCGAGCGCATCCCCGACCTGGCGGCAGCGGCCAAGCGGGCCCTGGAAGCGGCCGGGTACTCCAATGCCACCGTCGTGGTGGGGGATGGGACCCTGGGGAAGCGGTCTCTCGGGCCCTACGACGCGATCCTCGTGTCCGCCGCCGGGCCCGCGGTTCCCAAGCCTTTGACCGAGCAACTCGCCCATGGGGGCCGTCTCGTGATGCCCCTTCAGAGGGACTCCGGCCAGGAGTTGCTCCGGATCACCCGTCTCGCCGGTGGTCTGAAGGAGGAGAACCTGGGGGTGGCCCAGTTCGTCCCGCTTTTCGGCCACCACGGATTCGATGCGGACGGCGACCGGTGAAGGTCGCGGGACTGGCCATTCGTGGGGGTGCAGGTGGCGTGCTGATGGGGCTCGCCAACCTGGTTCCCGGGATCAGCGGGGGCACCATGCTCCTGGCCGCCGGTGTGTATACCGATTTCATCGAAGCGGTCGCGGACGTCACGACCCTGAAGCTCAGACGTCGGTCCCTGCTGGTCCTGGGTACGGTGGTCGGCACAGCGCTTCTGGCCATTCTCCTCCTGGCGGGGGCCGTCCGGGGGCTGGTAATCGAGCACCGCTGGGTGATGTACAGTCTGTTCATCGGGCTCACGCTGGGTGGTGCTCCCCTGGTCTGGCGGATGGCTCGCCCCGCCGGACCGGCGGTGTTCGCAGGGGCGGCGGGGGGCTTCCTCGTCATGGTCCTGATGGCGGGATTTCTCGGGCAGCCCGCCGGCGACGGGTCGGCCAACTACATTCTCTTGACGGTGGCCGGAGTGGCCGGGGCCTCGGCGATGATTCTTCCCGGGGTCAGCGGAGGGTATCTGCTGTTGCTCCTGGGCCAATACGAAGTGATCCTGGGGGCAATCGACCAGGTCAAATTGGGCCTATTGGGCGATTCCGGGGCCGGGATCTCGGCCGACGTCGGCGTGGCGTTCCAGGCCGTGGATGTGGTCATTCCGGTGGCCATCGGCGTGACCATCGGCGTCGCGGGCGTGAGCAACCTGCTCCGCTGGCTGCTGAAACACCACGAAAAGTCGACGCTGGGTGCGCTACTTGGGCTGCTGGCTGGTGCGGTGGTTGGCCTATGGCCATTTCGGCATGGCGTCCTGCCAAAAGCGGGGGATGTGCTTGATGGAGCGGTGCTTTCCGCTGCTGACGTTTCGGGTTTGGATCCGGCGGACTGGCCGGTGGAGTTCTTTGATCCCACCACCTGGCAGGTGGTGGGTGCCCTCGCCCTGGTTGTGGCGGGACTCGGCCTCACGCTGGCGATAGACCGAGTCGCCGGTGGCAGTGGAAATGGCAAGGCGGAAGGCGGGGACGGCGGTCAATAGTGATGGAAAAAGAAGAAGCTGCCATTCGGGCGTACCGATGGATCGTTTCTGGCAGGGTCCAGGGGGTGGGGTTCAGGTGGTTCGTCCTTCGGGCCGCAGAGCAGATCGGAGC
>JBDHAF010000017.1:0-36992 GCA_039588255.1 Gemmatimonadota bacterium
CGAGGTTGGCGGCCCCATGGAGCGTCTCGCGGCTCACCCCTTCGAGATCGTCGTCTAGCACGATTACCAGCGACGCACCATCGATCGCCTGGACCGCCGCAGCGAAGTCGTCCTTATATCCGAGCGCGGTGGCACCCGCCACGTTGGCGGCGCGCTCGCTCCGGAGCGCGAGGTTGTCGACGCCATGGAGCGGCACCTCCCCGTCCACCCGCTCCACCCGGAACGCCATCGTCGCATCCATCTCCGACACGAGCCTCTTCGCAAGGAACAACGCCTCGTTGGACGCACACGACGACGCCAACACGACCGCCCGTCCGCTCGAGCCCCGTACCAACCGGGCCATCTCCTCAAGAGCGTGGTCCCAATCCGTCGCCTGCAACTCGCTCTCCCTGCCGAATAGCGGGGCTTCGATGCGATCCCCGCGGTTCATCCAGCGGTAGTGGTTGCGCCCGGTGTCGCAGATGAAGTACCGATTGACGTCGGCATTGGGCCGCGGGCGGACCCGGACCACCACGTCGCTGCGGGTGTCGATATTGATATTGCAGCCCTGGGAACATCCGGCGCACACGCTGGGGGTTCGGTCGAGTTCCCACGCCCGGGCCTTGTGCAGGAAGTCCTTGGAGATCAGCGAGCCCACCGGGCACAGATCCACCACGTTGCCCGCCCACTCGTGATCCAGCGTGGCATTCGGATGAATGCCGATGAAGGCGCGGTCGCCCCGCTCGCTCACGTTGAGCACCGGCTCGTCCGCCACGTGCTCCATGAACCGGACGCAGCGCGTGCAGAGGATGCAGCGGTTGGCCACGAAGAGCACATCCGGCCCGAAATCCTCCACCGGATCGAACCGCTTGGCGTATTCCAAGTACCGTGTGTTGGACCGTCCCTCCTGGTAGACGTAGTTCTGAAGCTCACACTCCCCGGCCTGGTCGCAGATGGGACAATCCAATGGGTGGTTGATCAGAAGAAACTCGAGGACGGACTGTCTCGCCTTTTGCGCCTCATCGCCGAAGACCTTGACCACCTGCCCTTCGGCCACCTCGGTTGCACAGCCGATTTGCAGCTTGGGGGCGCCCTCGATCTCGACGAGACACATGCGACACACGCCGGCCACGGGTAACCCGGGGTGATAGCAATAGTGGGGGATCAACACGCCCGCTTGCTTCGCCGCCTCGAGCACCGTCGTGCCCTTGGGCACGGTGACCTCGACGCCCTCGATGGTCAGTGTGACTAACTCTGGATTCGGCATCGATTCACCCCACCACGGCGGTTGCAGGCTCGCTGTTGCGTGCGATGTACACATCGAACTCGCCGCGGAACTTCTGGATCGCGCTGATTACGACCGCTCCACAGGAATCGGCAAGCACGCAGATCGTCTTGCCGGTCATTTGATCCGCCAGGTCCAAGAGGAGATCGAGATCCTTCTGTTGTCCTTTGCCGGCCAGGATCCGCTCCAGAATGCGAACAGTCCATCCGGTGCCCTCGCGGCACTGGGTGCACTGGGCGCACGACTCATGGGCGTAAAACCGGGCCAGCCGCATGGTCTGGTACACGATGTCCGCCGTGTCGTCGTACACGATCACACCGCCGGATCCGAGCATCGTGCCTTTCTCCACGCAGCCCTCGTAGTCCAGCAGGCAGCTCTCGGTCTCCTCCTTGTTGAGGATCGGGACCGACGAGCCACCCGGGATGCAGGCCTTGAGCGTCCGCCCCGGATGCATCCCTCCGCAGAGATCGTTGATCAGCTCGCCCAGCGGAAAGCCCATGGTGACCTCGTAATTGCCGGGCCTTTGGACATGGCCGGACACGCTGAACAATTTGGAGCCCGTACTCTTCTCGTTGTTGAGCGAGAGAGACTTGTACCAATCAGCGCCCCGGTTGATGATGTGCAGGACCGACGTGAGCGTCTCGACATTGTTGATGGTCGTTGGCATGCCGAACACGCCATACGCCGCCGGGAACGGGGGTCTGATCCTCGGGTTGCCACGCCGTCCCTCGATGGAGTTCATCAGGGCAGTCTCTTCCCCGCAGATGTAGGCACCGGCTCCCCGGTGGATGTACATGTCCAACCGCTTTCCGCTACCCATCGCATTGTCACCCAACACACCCTTGGCGTACGCCTCGTCCAACGCGGCCTGCACGATACGAATCGGCTCGGTGAACTCGCCCCGGATGTAGATGTAGGTGATCTCGGCCTGGATGGCGTACTGGGCGATGGCACATCCCTCGATCATGGCATGCGGCGTCCACCGCATGATCTCCCGATCCTTGAACGTGCCCGGCTCCGACTCGTCGGCATTGCAGCAGAGGTAGTGGGGCTTGGTCTTCTCCCGGGGCATGAACGACCACTTCACCCCGGCAGGGAATCCGGCCCCGCCTCGTCCGCGCAGCCCCGAGGCCTTGACGATCTCGATGATCTCCGAGGGCTCCATCCCCAAGGTGGTCTTCAGCGCCTTGTAGCCGCCGCGTTTCACCCACCCGTCGTAGGTACGAGCTTCGGCGTCGCCGAAGTACTCGGAGAGAACAACCGTCTCTTTCTCGTGTGGGGGCACCCGCTCGGGTGTCACGCCATCGATAAAGTCATCGTTCATCATCACCGGCGTCGCGAATCCGCACGCGCCGAGACACTCTACCTCGATTACCGTGAACTTGCCGTCTGACGACGTGGCCCCGAGCTCGCCGCATCCGGTGTGCTCGAGGAACGCCTCCACGACCCCCTCGGCACCGCAGAGGTTGCACGGCGTCGTGGTGCATACCTGGACGAAGGTTTTGCCCACTGGGTGTTGATGATACATGGTGTAGAACGTGACGACGCCTTTCACATAGGAGGGAGTGAGGCCCAGCACCTCGGCCGTTTCGGCCATGGCGTCGTCGGAGATCCAGCCGTGCTGCTCCTGGACCATCCACAGCGCGGGCAAAAGGGCCGCCCGCTTGGTTTGGTAGCGCCCGAGTATCTCGTCCAGCCGCTTACGGTTGTCGCCGACAAAAACCGGCGTGTATTCGGCAGCGTCTTTCATCTATTAGTCCACCCGATCCGAAAACCCCACTGTCGTATCAGCCCATCCACCCGTGCTACCGATCCACTTCTCCCAATACGAAGTCCACGCTCGCATTGATCGCAATGAGATCGGAGAGGAGATGTCCCTCGGCCATCTTGGGCAGCGCGCTGAGGTTGATGAAGGTCGGCGGCCGAACGCGGAACCGGACGGGCTTGGCGGTTCCGTCCGACACGAAGTAATAGCCCAACTCACCCTTCGGACTCTCGATGGGCAGGTACGCTTCACCAACCGGCGCCTTGATCCCCTCCATGACGTTCTTGAAATGGAAGATCATCGCCTCCATATCGCTCATGGCCGCCGATTTCGGCGGGAGGGACACCTGAGGATCGTCGACGTTGATGGGACCGTCGGGCAGTCGATCCAACGCCTGCTCGAGAATCCGCACAGACTGGCGCATCTCTTCGAACCGGCACAGGTACCGGTCGTACACGTCACCCTTTTCACCGACAGGAATCTCGAAGTCGTACGTTTCGTAATCGAGATACGGTCGATCCTTCCGCACGTCGTAGGGCACGCCGCTCGCCCGGAGCATGGGACCCGACGACGAGTAGTTGAGGGCGTCCTCGGCTGTCAGCACGCCGATGTCCTGGGTCCTCCCACACCAGATTCCGTTCCGGGAGAGGATGCGATCGGCCTCGTCCAGCGTCTTGGGGAAGTTGTCGCAGAAATCCCGCAGCCCTTTCTCGAAGCCGTCGGGAATGTCTGCCATCAAGCCGCCAACCCGGGTCAGGCTCGTCGTGAGCCGCGCCCCGGTCCACATCTCCTGAAGGTCGTACACCTTCTCCCGCTCTTGAAACAGCCACAGGAACGGGGTGAAGGCCCCGATGTCGATGGCCGTCGTCCCCAACCACACGAGATGCGAGATGATCCGACTCAGTTCGCACGCGATGACCCGGAGCACCTTGCACCGCTCGGTGATCGCGATGCCCATCAGCTTCTCCGCCGCCAACGCCAGACAGACGTTGTTGGACATCGGCGCGAGATAGTCCATGCGATCCGTGAGCGGAACGATCTGATTGTAGAAGCGGTATTCGGCGAGCTTCTCGAATCCGCTGTGGAGATATCCCACGTGGGGAATGACCCGAACCACGACCTCACCGTCCAGCTCCACCACCAGCCGCAGCACGCCGTGGGTGGCCGGGTGCTGGGGACCGATGTTCACCAGCATGTGGTCGCCGCCGAGTTCGGGCTCCTCGCTATCGGTCAGGAGTCCGACACCCGAGGGGTCGGCGACTCCCAACGGAAACCGGACTGCGGCTCCCTGCACGTCGACACCAGGCGTGGCAACATCGAGTTCGATTGTGCGTTTCTTGCCCATGCCTATGGACTCTCCGGCTCGCTGATCTCACCGCGCTCGCCGCGGGCGAGGCGCTCGCGCATGTCGGCGGGGATTTCACGGTATGCCTCGACGATGGAGATCTCTTCCATGGAGTAGTGTGCCTCGGGATTGGCGTTCAACGCCTGCCGTACCTGCTCGGCTCGAGAGAACCGCCCCCGTAGCGGGAAATCCTTCCTGAGTGGATGACCTTCGTCGTAGGTCTCCCACATCAGGATACGACGCAGATCGGGGTGGTTGTTGAAGCGGACGCCGAACATGTCGAACACCTCACGCTCCACCCAGTTCGCGCCGTTCCAGAGCGGGACCAGCGAGTCGATGACGAGCTCCTCAGCCTTGTCGAGCTCCACCTTCACGCGCAGCTGTGCGCCGCGCTGGAACGAAAAGAGCTCGTAGACCATCTCAATGGGCCGCTCCGGATCTCTGTATTCGACCGCAGTGACATCGACGAGGTAGTTGTAATCCTGATCCGGCGAGTCCTTCAGAAACGCCATCACGTCCGTGAGGCTATCGGCCTCCACGTAGACGATGGTGTCCCCACAGGACTCCATCGCGCGGCCGATCGCTTCTTCGAATTTGTCGCGGAGCGCCTGAACCGAGGGATTCACTGTCGCTATCCGGAGCGTGTTTGGTGGACGGAGTTGCCGAACGGCTCCGATAGCTCATCCAGGAGGTTCGGCGGCATCCGAAGCCCCTTGTGAGCCAACCCTTCCTCGTGCCGCAGGGACGAGTCCGCCAGCGTTTCCCCGCGAATCTTCTTGTGCAACATCAGGACGCCGTAGAGCAGCGCTTCCGGACGCGGTGGGCAGCCCGGAACGTACACGTCCACCGGAACAACCGTGTCGATGCCCTGCACCATTGCGTAGGTGTCGAAGATCCCTCCCGTGGAGGCACACGCCCCCATGGAGATCACCCACTTGGGCTGGGGCATCTGATCGTAGATGCGGCGCAGCACCGGTGCCAACTTGAACGGCACACGCCCGGCACACAGCAGGACGTCGGCCTGGCGGGGAGTGAAACTCAGGCGCTCCATGCCGAAGCGTGCCATGTCGTACCGGCTGGCGGCCGTCGCCATGAACTCGATGCCGCAACAAGCCGTCCCGAACGGCATTGGCCACAGGCTGTTGGAGCGGGCCCAGTTGACGAGAAAATCCAGACGGGTGGTCACCCAGTTCGGCGAGACCGCCGAAACGACCACCTCTTCACCGCCAGGAGCTGCATCCTGCGGCTGGTCTAGTCCCATTCGAGGGCTCCTCTCTTCCACGCGTAGGCGTGTCCCACTTCGAGTACGATGATGAAAATGGCCATGGCCACGAAGGCGGTGAGGCCGAGTCTCCGGAACGCCACGCCCCAGGGAATCAGAAACACCACCTCGATGTCGAAGACGATGAACAGCATGGCGATGAGGTAGAACTTCACGCTGAACCGCTCTCGGGTACCACCGAGCGGCGGCATGCCTGATTCGTAGGGAGAGGCCTTGAGCTCAGTCGGGCGGCGGGGCGACAGGATATGCGAAAACACCAACATGCCGACGGCAGTCGCGACGACTAACCCGAGGAGGAGGACGATCGGGATGTACTGTTGGATCATTGCCCCGTACACTCGTGAAAAATTTCACGTACTGCGGCCAAAGCTACCCAAGGGCCCAATTAGGGTCAAGCTTCATGAAAGTAGCGTAACCCACCATACAACGGATCTTTACGGGCCGGCCGTATAGGACCCGGAGGGACCCCGTCGGTCGGCCTCTGGACGCCGCAAACGCGGCTTTTGCGAGGCGGATGCAGACGACTAGTGTGGGGTATCCTACGCCGACAAGAGGGGGAAGTGCCAAGCGCAGCGCGGGGTGACGCTGCCGAAGCTTTGAGAGGCCGGAGCGGGAGGGCTTAGAGCACGTACCACGCCATTCGTCCCTGCCGCGCGCTGCGGTTCGCCGGCTCGGCTCCATATCCTAACAGGGGCTTGCCGCTCACCAACGCGCGCTATCGGGACAAGGGGCGCGCTACGAGATGGGCCCTACCGCTCTAGACCAGCCTACTGCACCGTGAAGCGGATGGTGTCGATCACGTTCCCCGCAGCATCCTGAACCTCAACTCGCCAATCACCGGTCCACTCCGTCATGACGGCCTTGTTGCTCCAGGTACGCCACGGAGAGCCGCCCAGGCGAAGCTCGATGTCCGCCATCTCCTGATCGCCCCAGAACCACACGTGGTGGACGGCCGTGTCCCCTTCGGCGCCTGTGATGCGCATCCAGCAGTACACGCGTCCAACGCTGGCGACAAAAGTGGAGTCAGCCCCAACGGGCATCCGGTCGATGACGTCGAGGGCCACGGAGGCCTCCTCGACGGTGAGCTGCGCCGACGCGGTGGCCGGCATGGCCAGACCGATCATGACCACTGGAATCCAAGCAAGTGCCGATCTCATAGCGAACCCCCTGTGAAGAGAAGCGAGAACGGGTGCCTGAGACGGTACAAGCATCGGCCGTCCCCGGGTGTGACGGAGCGCACACTTTCCGGTTTTCTTCAGGGTCGGCTCCCGACCCTCCTTTTGGTGCTCATCCCGAAGTTCACGCGATCCGGGTCGTTGGCGAGCACTACGAGCTCCCACCCGGGTCGTGCCCCCTCCAGGGAAATGGATCCGCCGAAGATGTTCGGCTCGCCGGCGTACCTGAGGGCCGCCTCCCGAATCACCCGGGAGCCGTCGTACAGCCGGGCCGTGACCTGAATACGGTCGGCATCCCACAGCCCGCCGGGCGTGTGGGGACAGCCGCACAACATCCGGACCCGGGCGGTCACCGTCGCGCGCCCGCTCGTCCCGACGCGCTCCGGCTCTATCAACTCCACGATGAATCCGTGCAGCTCGAGGAGCACCCCGTCCCCGAGCACGTGCTCGCCCGGCACCACGAGCATCCGCTTCACCGCCTGCTGCATGGCGTGTTCGTATCCCAGGGGTCCTTCGCCGATGAATTCCAAGACCGTGGGGCCGTCGAGCTCCACCTCGGCGGTGAACAACGCGGCCCCCTCACTGTCGTACACCGACTGCCCTCGGGCGTGGGGCTCCCGGACAATGGACCCCGTGTTTCCCGTGCCCCCCCGCTGGATCCCTTCCACCAACACGCGCCCGGTGGCAGGATCCCGCACCACCACCCGCGCGCCCCCCACCCCATCTCCAATGATCTTCGCGTCGTGGGACACGACCCGCACGTTGATGCGGGTTGTTTGGGCACTCGCCCCACTGGCCAAAGGGGCCAGAGCGACGATTGCCGCAGCGATTACCACCGTTCGCATAGTCCGTTCTCCGAGTTTCTGGGCCCGTACGTGCGTGTGCCAAATTGCGACCGCTCGGCCGCTTGCTTCACAACACGTTGCATGTATTTTAACCGTACTGGCATAGCGGTCGGTTGTGCCGGGTAATGCGTGGACCTGCTTCGTCCCCTCCAGCGAGACCTCGTCGAAAGTCGAGGTGCCCAATCGACCGCTGCGTCAGTCTTTTTGTGCCCCTCTATATCATTTCTCGGCAGCTAACCACCCCGCGCATGGCCTGCGAGCGAGATGAGGCGACGCAGGGATTCGTCCGCGAAGGCATGATCGGAGACTGGGGAAACGGCCGTCAACTGGCCGAATAGTAGGTGGTCCCGCATCGCGTCCCCGTCTATCTTCCCCACTCGAAACGACAGCATTGCCGTGGAAACCAACGTCCGTTTTCTCGAAACCATCGATGATTTCCGTGCCTGCGTCGCCCTGCAGCGGGCCACCTGGGGTGCCGCGTTCCGCGATTGTGTGCCACCAGCCGTTCTGCAGATCACGCGGAAGATGGGGGGCGTGGTCGCCGGCGCGTTCGATCGCGACGGGACGATGCTGGGATTCGTGTACGGGATCACGGGATGGAAGGAGGGCGAGCTGTGCCACTGGTCCCACATGCTCGCGGTGAAGGACACGCACCGTGACCGGGGCATCGGGGGCGATCTGAAGGCGTTCCAGCGCACGGCCCTGACGTCCCACGGTGTATCCACCATGTACTGGACCTACGATCCGCTGGTGGCCCGGAACGCCTACCTCAACCTTCGGAAGCTCGGGGCCCGCGTCGTGGAGTACGTGCCCGACATGTACGGTTCCGACGAGTCCAGCACGACCGACAGCGTGATCGGAAGCGACCGCCTCGTGGTGCGGTGGGAGCTGGAAACGGGGCGGGCGCTGGGCGGCGCGATTGAAGGCGACCCGGAATCCATCCTCCGTGTCGAGATTCCCCACGATATCCAACGACTCAAAACCGAGGCTCCCGACGAGGCCCGGGAGTGGCGCGCCGCCACACGCAAGGCGTTCCAATCCCATCTCAACAGCGGACGGAGGGTCGTCGGCTTTCACCGAGGATCCGGCAACGAGCCGTCCTACTACACCCTGACGTCGGACCCGGCCGAAACGGATTGACCGTGGAACAAATCGCCGACAAGACCCACCTCATCGACCTCAACCACTGCGGACGCCCGTCGGTTATCGCCGCAGCCGTCTTGGAGCTGGAGAGCGGTGTGGCCATCATCGACCCTGGCCCGGCCTCCACGGTCCCCACCTTGCGGGCACGATTGCACGAGGCCGGCATCGGCCTGTTGGACATCCGGGCACTCCTGGCAACCCACATCCACCTCGATCACGCAGGGGCGTGCGGCGCCCTCGTGCGGGGCAACCCCGCCATCCGCGTGTTCGTCCACCAGCGGGGTGCGCCCCACTTGGTGGATCCCTCACGCCTCGTGGCCAGCGCCACTCGACTGTTTGGCGACCGGATGGACGAGTTGTGGGGAAGGACGGTTCCGGTGCCGGAGGGCAACCTGTGCGTGGTGGACGAGGGCGACCGGTTTCTCGAAGGCGGCCGGGGCCTCGACATCCTCTACACCCCCGGACACGCATCCCATCACGTCAGCTATTTCGACGGGGAGTCGGGACTGGCGTTCGTGGGTGACGCGACGGGAGGGCGAATTCGAGCCGGCGCGGCGGTGCTCCCCGCCACGCCGCCCCCGGACATCGACCCCGCCGTCATGCTCGACAGCGTAAACCGCATACTGGCGCGGCGGCCGGAGCGGATCTTCATCACCCACTTTGGACCGGCCGCCGACCTGGAAGCCCACGCCGCCCAGCACGAAGAGCGACTGGCCGCCTGGAGTCAACGGGTCCGGGAGTCGCTGTCGGAGGAGGGTGACGACGCCGCGCGGGCGGCGAGGTTCGGGGATTGGGTGTTGGAGGGTCTCCGGGGGACCCTGAGCGAGGAGGAGGTGGAGGCCTACGAGCAGGGCGCGCCCCCCGACCTCTCGTGGTACGGTCTCGCCCGCTACTGGCGGAAGCAAGGCGCGGGCGCCTAGCTATACTCCCCGCAGAACGGCCCGCACGGGACTGGCGTCGAATCCCACCAGCTTCAACGGCAGCGCGATCAACTCGTACACGCCGGCCGGGACCCGATCCAACACCAGACCCTCCAGGATCGCCACATCGTGCTGCAGACACGCGCGGTGCGCCTCGAGGCCCTGCGACGCAAAGAGATCGACGCTGGGTGTGTCGATCCCCACCAGCTCGACCCCGCGGGCCGCGAGCTGCTCCACGAGCTCGGGCGCCAAGGCCGCAAAATCCTCATTGAACCGGGTCGGATCCGGAAACGTGCCCGTGGCGAGGAGCACCCGGTTGGCCCGGAGCGTCTCTGGCAGCGCCTCCCATCCGATCCGGACGCCACGATCCACGGACAGACGGAGCACCTCACACGGCCCAACGAATCGCTCGGGTGGCAATGCCTCGACGGATGGCGCATCGGCGCCGTAGTGGCTCGCCGCGTCCACATGGGCACCCAAGTGGACGGTGGCGTGGAGGGTCGAGAGGGTGAGGTTGTCCCCCTTGGCCATGTCGAGGAGGACTTCCCGACTCGGCGGCGTGTCACCGGGCCACACCGCGAGGTCGGAGGTGACCGGTGGGGAAATGTCGTAGAGGATCTCGCCGGACACGCCGAATCTCAGCCGTCGAGTTCCAGGGCCCGCTTTAATTCGTCCACGAACGTCCACACGTCTTCGAAGGAGTTGTAGAACGGCGCCGGGGCCGCCCGGATGACGTCGGGCTCGCGGAAGTCCACCACGACGCCCCGCTCGCCGAGTGCCGCGAACAGTTGCTGCGCCCCCTGGTGAATCCGCAACGACAGTTGGCAACCTCGGGCTCCCGGATCGCCCGGGGTGATGATGTCGAACTGGTCCGACTCCAACCCCCGCAACAGGGCTTCGAGATACCCGGTGAGGTCCACCGATTTGGCTCGCAACGCCTCCATTCCCACGTCGTCGAACAGTTCCAGCGACGCCTTCACGGGAGCCATGGAAAGCATCGACGGGTTGCTCACCTGCCACCCGTCTGCCCCGACGTGGGGCTCGAACGATTCGCGCATCTCGAAGCGGACGGCGGGATCATTGCCCCACCACCCGGTGAGGCGTGGGAGATCGTGGTCGGCGGCGTGCCGATCGTGAATAAAACACCCCCCGATCGCACCGGGGCCACCGTTGAGGTACTTGTAGGTACACCACACCGCGAAGTCCACGTCCCAATCGTGGAGTGCAAGGGGCACGTTGCCGGCTGCGTGAGCGAGATCGAACCCCACGACGCACCCCTGAGCTCGGCCCGCCACCGTGATGCGCTCCAGGTCGAGCCACTGTCCGGACAGATAGTTGACCCCACCCATCATGACCAACGCGATTTCCTCGCCCCGCTCCGCCAGCAACCCTTCCACGTCCTCGGTCCGCAGCGTCGTCTCACCTTCCCGCGGTCGCGCCACAAGGACCGTCGTGGCTGGATCGAGGCCGTGCATCCGGACCTGCGACGCCACGGCGTAGCGATCCGACGGAAACGCGTTCGCTTCCATCAAGATCTTGGTCCGTGTCCCGACCGGTCTGTAGAACGAGATCATCATAACGTGGAGGTTCATCGTCAGCGTATTCATCATGATGACTTCGTGCGGGCGCGCCCCCACCACGCGCCCAGCCGCCTCCCTGAACGCGTCTTGATACTCGTACCACGACGGCGATCCACGGAACCATCCGTCGATGGCGAGCGTCCCCCACCGTTGCATCTCGTCTTCGACGGCGGCACGGGCCGAATCGGGCATGAGGCCCAGCGAGTTCCCCAGCAGATACACCACCGGCGATCCGTCCGCTCCCGCGGGAAACGCAAATCGGGAGCGGTAGGACGCCAGCGTATCCGCCGCGTCGAGGGATTTGGCGTGGTCTCGCTCTGTGGAAACGGCTCCGGGGGTCAACGCTCCACTCATGTAATGGTCACCTCTCGGTTCATGACGGGGTGTCTTGACCGTCTCGGCGTTCGGACCGCTCGCGCATCAGTCGCTCGCGCTTGACCCGCAGTGCGCTGTGCCACGCCCGTCGCAGTCCCCACACCCATGCACCTGCGCCCGCAAACGCCCCGACCGCCGCACCGATGACGAGGAACGCCAGCGCCCAGCGCGGTGACTCGACGAGTCTGCCTATGCGCGCTCCGATCCAGGCCCCAAAAAACGAAACTGCCCACGCCGCGAGCGGTGTGAGCAGCCAGCCAACTGACCTGATGAATCGTCGAGTCGCGAAGATCACCCTTTGTGCATCACTCCAGCGAGAGCAACGTGCACCACCAATCCCAACGTAAACGCAAGAGCAAATCCGGCACTGTGAAAGGGAAGAACGCCGGTCGCCATCAGAACACCGCCCAGCACGACTCCGATGCCCACCGTCTGTCCCGCGAGGGTCGCGATGCCGCGCTCGACGGTGCGCGAGCTCGCCGCCACGACCCATGCCCCCAGCCAGGCCAGAAACGCCGAGCCCATCCACCAGACGGGAATGTACCAGAAGCCGCTTCCACCGCCGATGGCATCCCACGTCCAGTGATACAAGTTGAGGGGACGAAAGAGCACGGTGTCGATGACCGTGAACACCAGTGCCCCGAGCAGCCCGATCATCGCCGCCCACGCGATGCCCTCGATATCGCGGGGTCGCAGCAGCATCGACGGCAAGAACGCAAAGACGGCTCCCCCGGCCAACACCAGGACTGCTTGAACGACTGTTTCGGTCGTGCCTACCATCCCACGAGACAAGAGCGCAAAGACCGCGACTCCGACGGCGGTGACCGCCCCGAGCTGCACCCCGGCACGAACGATCGCACGCCAGTCCGACGTGGTTGCTGCTGTCTCTCCCACAGATGTCATGTCGCCGTCTCCAGTGCTCCAGGCCGCCGCAAATTAGCCTCGTCCCGCCGACAGTTCAACGGCTCGCGATCACCACTTCTGCCCGAGATGATCCGCGGCGATTCGCAGCCCGATGAGGGTGAGGCTGGGCTCTATCTCCTCGATCTCCGTGGACAGCGCGGCCATGCGCGACGCCAACCCCCCCGTCGCGACGACGAAGGGCACCGAGTCGTTGGGCCACTCTGCTTTGATGCGCCTCACCAGCCCGTCGGTGGCGTCGGCATTACCCAGGAGAACGCCCGCTCGAACGCAGTCCTCCGTTCGGGTGCCGATGACCCGGGGCGGCGGCGTCAGCTCGGTGGCCGGGAGCTTGGCGGTTTTCTGCGTGAGATCGTCGGCGGCCGTCTGGATGCCGGGAGCAATGACACCCCCGAGAAAGTGGCCGTCCGCCGTGATGCAGTCGAATGTGGTAGCGGTCCCGAAGTCGACCACGATGGTGTCTCGTTGGTACAACTGGGACGCAGCGAGCGTGTTCACGACGCGATCGGCGCCCACCGTCATCGGCTCGTCGACGGACAACGTGATGGGCAACTCCGACTCGGGCCCAACGAGCAGAGGCGCAACCCCGAGGGCCTTCTCCACACCTTCCATCAGAGGCTGGGTCACCGCCGGCGCAACAGACGCGCAAATCGCCGCGCGCACTTCGTTGGGAGAGTGGCCCGCCTGCACCAAGTAGGCCGTGAGCGTGCTCGCCCACTCGTCCGGCGTGCGCGCCGTGACGGTCGTCATGCGCCATTGCACCTCGGGTCGATCACCCGTGAACAGCCCCAAGGTGATCTCCGAGTTTCCGACGTCAATCGCTAGCAGCATCTGACAGGTGTCGTCGCGTGAGAAGACCTAAGAAACCCGATTGGCGAAGGACCTGGTAGGCCAATATGGCACCCACGATGGCGGTGACCACCATGCCCACCACGGCGACGTCGGCGACCCCGGTGGCTCCTTCCACCGGCACCGCCGCCGTGTCGAATGCCCGGAGCCCGGCTGTCGTAACGCCATGATACACCGCAGGGACCAGCAGCGAGCGAGACAGCGTGTAGAGGGACCCGAGCACGACACCGTGCAGGGCGCCGGACATCCCTGCTTGCAGCACGCCACCCGGCGGGTCGGGCACCACCGCGAGCCACGCGCCGAACACGACGGCGGCGATCAGGACGACGGCCAAGCCGGAGTCCCCGGCCTGGCCGATGAGCAACCGGCGAAAGGCAAGCTCCTGCGTGACCAGCGCCCCGGCGGCGCCGGCGACCAGGAAGAACCCACCTACCTGGAGAAACGTGGCGGTGTGCACAGCCGGCAATCCCCGGTCCTGGATCGCCATGGCAACCACCCGAACGATCAACGGAATCACGGCAGCGGCTCCGGCGATGGCGTACCAGCGCAGGAACGCCCGTTGCCGAATCCGGCCCCACCCCACGGCCCACACCGTGCCGCCGGCCACGACCATCACCAGAAGTCCTCGATCGGTTTCGGCGAGAATCTCAGGGACGCCGCTCGACCGAGACACCAGAATCAACAGGCCCATTCCCGCAGCGACGACCCAGGCGACCGGGAGGGAAAACCGTTCACGCTCAGGTTGTTGCGGCCACAGGTCGAAGGGAAGCCGCATGCCGAGGAGCAACGACACGGCGACGACCCCTGCGCCGAGCTCGAAGGCGGAGTTTCCCACGGTGGTGGCCAGCCCCTCCGCACGGGGGATGTACCACCCGGCGATCAGCACGAGCAGCGCGCTGACCCCGCGAGACCAGACCGGCAGATCACGCAGTGACAATCGTCCCTCCGAGCACCCGTTCGACGCCCTCAGCCGTCTCGATCAAGAGCGCGCCGTCACGATCGATCCCCCGGGCAGTGCCGTGCAGCGGTTTGACGACGCGGCGACCGGCCAGCCAGTCGCAGCGTCCCAACTCGAGGCACTCGTGATCGTCCAATGAGGGCTGATCCGGCAATGCCCGAAGCCACGGCATCAACGCATCCAGCACCGGGAGCCGCCCGACACCCGGGAGGACTTCATCCAGGGCGATGGCGTGATCAGCGATCTCCGCCGGGAGTGGGCCGTGGACGTTGATCCCGATGCCCACGGCGATCCACGACACCTCCTGCCCCCGCCACCGGGCCTCGCACAGGATGCCGGCCAGCTTGCGGTCGTGCACCATGATGTCGTTGGGCCACTTGAGCTGCGCCGAGACGTTCAGATCGCCGAGGGCCCGGATCAGGCAGAGCCCGGCCCGAATCGCCAGCAAGCCGCCTTGCACCGGCACCGAGGGACGCTTGAGGCTGCCGAGCCACACCCCCGACCCCTTCGGGCTGTGCCACCGGCGACTCTGCCGTCCACGCCCCTGCACCTGTTCGTCGGCTAGGACCAGGGTGCCACAGGGGGCGCCCTCACCGGCCAGCTCGTGAATGATGTCGAGCGTGCTCGTCACCTTCTCCAGGGCGAGACAACTCGGTGCCCCGAGGCGCTCCGACAGCGCAGCCGGATCCAGCCCGTCGTACTTCATGCGCTGAGCGTGGCAAACACGATCGTGACCACGCCAATCCCCCAGCAGTACGGCGCGAAGCGATGAAACGCCTGCTTCCGGAGCAGGGCGACCAAGAGGCGAATGGCAAAGACGCCGGAGAAGAGCGCGGCCACGAAGCCCGCGCCGAGGGGGAACGCGCCGACGGAGCCCGCTCCCGCCGCGAGGTCCGGAATCTGCAACACGGCCGCTCCGGCGATTGCCGGGATCGCCAGCAGGAACGAGAACTCGGCAGCGCGGACACCGTCTACCCCCAACCAGAGTGCGGCCGTCACGGTGGTGCCCGACCGTGAGATGCCCGGCAAGATGGCTAGAGCCTGCGCCATGCCAATACCAATTGCCCCCTTCGTCGTGGGTAATGGGCGCTCGGCGCGCGCCGCGGTCGCCCGTGTGCTCCACAATACGGCTCCGGTAATCAGAAAGTTCAAGCCCACGATCAGCAACGAGTCGAAAGTGCGCTCGAAAAGATCCTTCAAGAAGAACCCGGCGATGGCCGCCGGCACGGTCCCGATCGCCAACAGAGCGATGTAGCGCCACGCCGCCCGTTCTCCGAGGACCGCACCGCGGAGCAGCCCCACAAGCACCTTCCAGTAGACAATGACCACCGCCAGGAGCGTGGCGACGTGGAGCACGACTTCCACCACGACGCCGGGGGTGGTGAGTCCCACCGCGGCTTCCGCGACCACCAGATGCCCCGAGCTCGAGATCGGCAGGAACTCCGTGAGACCTTGCACCACCCCCAACAGCACCCCCTGCCACCAACTCATCCCTGAACCACTTCTTGGTAGAGCTCCTCATACTGGGAGACGACGTGCTCGGCCGAAAATTCCTTGGCCCGGGCGACGCACGCGTCCCGCACCGCCGCCCGCCGCTCATCGTCGGCGAGCAGCGAGATGGCACTCCGGGCCATGCCCTCGAGATCGTCGGGATCGTGCAGGGCCCCCGTCTCGCCGTCGGTCACGACCTCCGGCAACCCACCGACATTACTCGCCACTACCGGTAGCCCGCAGGCCATCGCCTCGAGTGCTCCCAATCCAAAGGACTCCGACGTGCTCGGGAGGAGGAACAAATCGCACGCCTGCAGGACGTCCACCACCACGTTCAGCTTTCCGAGAAACAGCACATGGTCCTGCAACCCGAGTTGCTCGACGAGACTCTCGGCCTCGGGGCGCTCGGGGCCGTCGCCGACCAGCACGAGGACCGCCGGGATCTCCTCGCGCACGCGGTGAAGGATCCGCACGACGTCCGGTACGCGCTTCAGCGGTCGGAAGTTCGACGTGTGGACCAATACCTTGGTCCCCGGCGGCCCAAACTGGTGGGGTCGCTCCTCCACCGGGTGGTATGTCTGCGGATCGATGAAATTTGGAATCATCTTGATGCTGCACTCGTCGCAGCCGAACGCCCGGTAGGTCTCGTGACGCAGGTAGTTGGACACCGCGGTGACCGCGTCCGATCTCTCGATGGCAAACTTCGTGACCGTAAAGAACGACTGCTCCTGACCGACGAGCGTGATGTCCGTCCCGTGCAGGGTCGTGATGAGCTTCAGGGGATGGTCCTCCCTGATCATCTCCCGAGCGAGAAAGGCCGCCGTGGCGTGAGGCACCGCATAGTGCACGTGGAGCACGTCCAGTTGCTCTCTCAGCGCCACCTCGTGCTGCTTGACCGCCAGGGCCAGCGAATACGGGAAGTACTCGAGGAGCGGGTATGTCCCGCTCAAGTCGACGGCGTGGAAGTAGACGTTCTCAGCAAACCCCGGAAGGCGAAACGGTGATGCGTAGGAGATCACGTGGATCTCGTGCCCCCGCTTGGCCAATTCGAGGCCCAACTCCGTCGCCACCGCTCCGGATCCACCGTAGGTGGGATAGCACGTAATCCCGATGCGCATCAGCCTTCCCTCTCCTCCCACAATTCGACGATCCTCCGTGCCAGAACGTTGGGAGGATCCGTAGCGTCCAACGTCACCACCGGGTGTCCTATCAGCTGGTGACGAAACCACGTTTCTTGCCGCTTGGCGTATTGTCTCGTGCTGGTGGCAATGGTATCGGCGAGCGCATCCTCGGCAATCGCACCCTGAAGGTGGGCGATCACCTCGCGGTATCCGACGCCATCCAACCCTGCGGCGTCCGGGGCCACCCCCGCATCGAGCACTCCCTGTACCTCCGCCACCCATCCCGCCCGCAGCATCGCATCGACCCGCCTCTCGATCCTGGCGTGCAGGAACCGTCTCGGTGCCGTGAGCCGCACATACCAGGGATTCATCGCTCCGCCCGCCTTGGCCTCTCGCTGCCACGTCGACAACGGCTTCCCGGTCAGTAGCGCAACCTCAACCGTGCGAGAGGCCCGCTGGCGTCCTCCGCCGCGGTACTCGGGATCGAGGCGCGCGGCCCACGCACCGAGGGCGTCGGCTTCCGCAGCCCACACACGAAACTTCTCCCGGGCGTCCGCGTCAATGGGCGGCTCCCGGAACAAGCCGTCGGCAAGTGCACGAACATAAAACCCCGTCCCACCGGCGACGACCGGGCGGCGGGACGAGCCGATCTCCGACAGCCAGCGGGTGGCGTCCCGTGCGAAGCGCCCCGCGCTGTATCGGTCTCCAGGACTCACGATGTCCAGCCCGACATGTGGCACCCGTTCGAGAATGTCGGCTGTCGGTTTGGCGGTCCCGATATCGAGGCCGCGGTACACTTGCCGCGAGTCGGCGGAGATGACGGTGACGGGCCAGTGCTCGGCGAGCGCGCACACGACGGCGGTCTTGCCGACGGTGGTCGGCCCTACGAGAACGAGAACGACAGGTTTAGCTGCGCCCAAAGCGGCGCTCCAATTCCTCCCGCGGAAGCTGCACGATCGTCGGGCGTCCATGCACATCGTGGGGCGGCAACTGACACGCGAAGAGACGGCGCAAGAGGGTGCCGATCTCACGGGACTCGAGGGCTTGCCCCGCCTTGATCGCGGCGCGACAGGCATATGTGGCCGTGAAGCGTTCGAGTTGGTTGTTCCACCCACCGAACCGACCGCGGGCGAAATCGGCAACCACCTCCTCGAAGCACCGGCGGGCGTCGAATCGCGGGTGCGGGTTCGGTACCGCGTGGAGCACCACCGACCGGCCCCCAAACTCCTCGACCTCGAACCCAATGGCATTGAGGGAGGCCCGGTGTTCCTCGACGGCTTCGAGTTCGCCGGGCTCCAGATCGACGGTGATGGGAAGCAGCAACCGTTGTGACGGTGCTCCGTCTCCATGCAGTTGGCTCATGGTCTCCTCGTACAGCACCCGCTCGTGAGCCGAGTGTTGATCCACGATAGCGAGTCCGTCCGCTGTCGGCGTCACGATGTAGGTGTTGAGGATCTGGAGATGCTCTCTGTCCGCCCCGAACGTGTCCGCCGATGCAGCAGCCTCTGCGCGGGGCGCCGGTTCGAACAGCATCCGAGCGGATGCGCTGCTCGCCGATTCTTCGGGCGTGTACGCCACGCTGGCTTCTGAGACGGGAACAGGCGTTTGGCGCACCACGGCAGCGGCGCTCATTTCACCGAGGGCGTGGCGCACTGCTTCCTCCACCGCCGCCTCGACCATCCGGCGGTCGCGAAACCGCACCTCCAGCTTGGCGGGGTGCACATTAACGTCCACCGCATCGCCGGGCACGCCGAGCGAGAGGAACACCGTGGGACGGGATCCGGGATGGATGGTCGCCCGGTACCCCCCCTCGGCCGCCCGCACGAGAAACGGATCGCGGAACGGACGTCCGTTGACGAAGAGAAACGCTTTCCGTCCTGCAGGCTTGGCGTCGGCCGGCCGCTGGATGAACCCGCGCACTGAGACCGGCCCGGCGTGATGGTCGACGGCGATCAGCCCCTCGGCGACCGACTGCCCGAAGAGCGACTCGATGCGATCTGCCAAGGCTGAGACCCTGGGCGCATCGACCAACGTTCGGCCGTCACTCGAGAGCTTGAACGCAACATCCAGCCGCATGAGGGCGAGCAGGGAAACGGCCGCGACGGCCGCCCGGGTCTCGGTGGCCGGCGTGCGAAGGAATTTGCGTCTCGCGGGGGCGTTGAAGAACAACCGCTTCACCCGAACGGTGGTCCCTCTGGTCCGTGCCGTGGGCTGCACGTCCTTGAGACGACCGCCGTCCACCGCGAGGCGCGTCGCTTCGGATGACGCGCCGTTTCCTTCACGCGCCACCGCCGTCTCCAGTTCGAATCTCGAGATCGAGGCGATCGCCGGCAGGGCTTCGCCCCGGAAGCCGAACGTGGCAACGCCGATCAGGTCCGACGCCGCGGTGATCTTGCTGGTCGCATGCCGGTCGATAGCCAGCACCGCGTCGTCCCGGTCCATGCCCACACCGTCGTCGCTCACGACGATCGAGGTTTTCCCGCCGGCCTCCAGCTCGATCTCGATCGTCGTCGCTCCGGCATCCAGCGAGTTCTCGATGAGCTCCTTCACGACCGATGCCGGACGCTCGACCACTTCCCCTGCTGCGATTTGGTCGGCGACGGCGTCGGGCAGAATGGCGATGCGCCCCATCTACAGCTCGCTGATTTCGCTGGCGAGGACCCAACCTCGATAGCTGTCCCGGCTGACGAGACGCCACATGCCCTCTCGGCGTTCGACGCGGACGGCGGTACCCTCGACGAATCGCGTGGTGGCCTGGGCACTGCCGTAGGGCGCCTCCCGCGCCGAGGTGTCGGGCGCAAGCACCAAAGCGACCGGGTCCGTGTAGCGGTATTGCAGGTACGCCGCGACGCCCGCCGTCAGCACTCCCACCACCGCCAACGCGGTGCCCCACCTGGTCCGCGCCGAAAAGGCACAGACCAACCAGGCTGCAAGCCAGCACACGGTGGCCACGAGCGCCAGCTCCAGCACCGTCACCGGGGCGACCCACGTCTTCCGCCCGGCATCTCGGTCCACCGGCGGCACCGACTGGAGCGCCGCCCGGACTGCCGGATCCCGCGGCGCGAGACGTGCCGCCTCGATCCACATGACGCGCGCGGTCGTCTCGTCTCCCGCTCCGAAGAAGGCGGCGCCGGCGTTGAACCACTGGGACGGATCGGCCGGCTCCGCCAGTGCTCGCAAGTGGAAGCTGTCGGCGGCGGCCCGAAATGCGCCCGCTTCATAGAGCTGCTCTGCTGTCGTGGATTGCGCGGCGGCCGACCCCGCCCACATCAACACGAGGGCTCCCACCACCCCAGCTACCCGCACGATCCCCCGCTCCTGCCCCCCACCCGGCAGCGCGCGGAGCACTTCGTGAACTTCCGCCGCCAGCTCCGTCGGATCCGATGCCCCGTCGGGACCGTACAGCGCGTGTCGCAGTCGGTCGCGCACGCGGGAGGCGTGCATCGCCACCGGTGCCTCCACGCCGGCGGCCCGCAATGCCGCCGGAAGTCCCTCACCCTCCCGGGCGTCTATGCCGGGCACCAGCCGTTCGAGTTTTGCGCGGAACTCCTTTTCCAGCGCCTCCAGCGTGGGATCGACTGGACGCTCCCGCTGCACGGGCTGGCGGCGGCGGAACCGCGCCACGAGGCGAACGGCCCCCGCCAAGACCGGGGGCAGCACCACGAGGAGCACGAGCATCCACCGTTGCAGCCGGCGTGCGAGCCCGTCCAGCGCTGCCACACCCCGCCGCGCCATTATGGGAGGCGGAGGAACGTCCCGTGGTCCGGTGGCACGCACCGCTCGCGCCACGAGCCTGATGCTCGGCGCGGTGGCCTGGAGGTAACTGCCCGAGTCAAGCGCGAAGTAGTCGTAGGTCGGGGGAGGCACCACGTACGTCCCGGTCGATTCAGGGGCCACGAGATACGTAAACGTCTTCGTGCCGCCGATCGCTCCCCCCTCCGGGGTGATGTCGACGTCCGTTCTCCCCTCGTAAACCCTGACACCGTCGGGCCAGCGAATCTCCGGTCTCGGCCACAGGCTCACGTTGCCCTGGCCGCTCACCGCGGCAGTCACGGTGCTGGCGTTTCCCACGCCGAAGTCACCGGTGTCGACCACCACGGTGAACTCCAGGTTGCGGGCGGCCGCTCCGGTATAGGGTTGTGGTCTTCCCTCGAGGGGCTGGGAAAGCACGGTGACCGCCGTATCGCCGCTCTGAACTTCTTGGGGCACTTCACGACTGAGAATCGACGTGCGGAGCGGGAGGCTGTAGGACACCGTCGCCGGGCCAACGAGGAGCTCTCCGACCGTAAGGGGAAACGCCACCTGATGGTGCACGAACAAATCGTAGAGCCGTCCTTCCACGGTGCGGGTGTCGGCCACACCAAGCGCCGCGGTGCGGGGGTAAGTCCACGCGCCCTGCAACTCCGGCGGCATCAACGTCGGGCGCGTGCGAAGCCGCGAGCGGATGTCCCGCGGAAACCAGGCCACGACCACGAGATCCAGTTGCTCGCCAAGCACAATCGTATCCCGGGACGGGACCACGGCGACCGTCACGTCCTCGGCCGTTCCCGGTCCGGGAGCCGCGTCGACGATCGCGGCAACCCGTTCGTCGAACACGCCGCCGCTTTCTCCGCCGACCGCTTCCACGTTGACAGACAACGTCCCGGCGTCGACGAAGTCGACGCCCACGCGAACACGGATCGGACCAACCACGGCGCGACCGGGGGTCGCGGCCAGGAACCGATACTCCCATGTCGTCTCCCGGCGACCACGCCCCTGCACCGAGGTGAACACCGACGATTGGCTGGTGCCCAGGAGATCGAGACCGGTATAGGGCGGCACCGTGATCTCGGTCGGGACACCGCCGTCGCTCGTCACGGTGATCCGCACGACGACCTCGTCTCCGACCTCGGCTTCGGCCGTGCTGATGGTCGCGTCCACCTGTGGCTGCTGCACCGCCACGGCCAGAAGCAAGAAGAGCTTCACCAGTTCTTCCTCCGCATCGCTTCCCGCGGTTGGGCGCGCCGCCGATTGATCTTGTCCAGCGTCTGCTGTTCCTCCGCCAACATCGAGTTGAGGATCTGTTCCGCCTGTTCCCGGCTGAGTCCGCCCTGGGGATCCTGCTGGGGGTCCCCTTGCTCGCCACCCGGAGTGGGCGGCGGCGGTTGACCATCACCCCCCTGCGGCGGTGCGGACTCGATCGCCAGCTCGTAGTTCCACTTGGTGTCTTGGTGGTTGGGCCGCAGGAGCAGCGCCTCGCGGTAACGCCGCCGTGCCTCGTCCAGGTGACCCTGGCGATTCGCCACATCGGCCTCGGCCAATTGCAGCGCCATCAAGCCGAGATTGAACAGGGCGCGGAACCGCAGTTCGGGATCGAGTGACTCGGCGGCGCGCTGCAGTGCAGGTCCGGCGCGTGCCGTGTCTCCGATGACGAGAGCCGCCGTCCCGAGATTCAACCAGGCCGTGTCCCCGCCCTGTTGGGCCAGGACTTGGGCTTCGTAGAGGTTGGCCGCCTCGGCAAAGAGGCTGTCCCGCCAGGCGTTGTCGGCGCTGCTCAAACGCGATTGACCGACGGCGGACCCCGGGGCTGCAAGCAAGAAGACGATGCCGGCGAGGGCCGCGGTGCGCCGCGTGTACGTTTGGAGCAAGAGGATGACCGCCGCCGCCAAGAGGAACATCCACGCTCTGGAAATATCTTGCGCCGCCGTCGTGGTCGCCTGGGGTGCTCGCTTGAACGAGTCGACGAGGTCGCGCACCGCACCCGCCTGGTCTCCCAGGCCGGCAGGAACCAGCGCACCGCGCGCCGCATCCACCACGGCGGAGAGCAAATCATCCCGCCGCCGCGTCTGCACCACGTTGCCGTCGAGATCTTCCTGATAACCGGTCAACACACCGTTGAGGTCGCGCAGCGGGATGCCCACGGGGGCGGCCCCTCCCTCCGCCACCACCACCAGATGCACGCCATCTCGTCGCAAACGCTCGGCGGCCGCCGTGATCTGACCCACCGAGTCGTGTGCCTCTCCGTCCGTGAACAACACCAGTACGCGGTCGGCCACGCCGGGTCCGGCGAGCAAAAGCTGGCGGCCCTGGTCGAGGGCGACGCCTAGCTCGGTACCGCCGGCACTGGCGAGATCCGGCGCGAGGCCGTCGACCAAGAGTTGCAGCGCGCCGTCATCCACCGTGAGGGGAGACAGGATGAAGCTGCGCCCGGCGTACGCAATCAACCCAATGCGGTCGCCGCGCAGGTCTTGAATCAAACGCCGGGCCTCACGCTGCACCCGACCCAGGCGGGAGGGATCGGCATCTTCCGCCAACATCGAACGGGAGATGTCCACCGCCAATACCATCGTCAGCGCCTTGGTCTCGGTTGTCACGACCCGTCTTCCGAACCGGGGCCCGGCGAGGGCCGTCCCTACCAACAAGGCGGTGACGCCCAGTGCGACCACACCGCCGCGTCCCGTCTGTCGCGCCACCGCCCCAATGTCGTCCGACCACGCCGCCGCACACCGCACCCGGGACGATCGAGCCCAGAAGGCGAGTCCCATGACCAACAACGCCACCACCGGCGCGGCGTAGAGCACAACGGGAGCGTCGAACGTCATCATGGGACCCTCACCACCAGTGTGGCGCCGATCATGAGCTCGAACGCCAGGGCCGCCAACCCGACTAACAAGGGAATACGGTACGATTCATTGTGTTGCGTGAACCGCGTGATCTCCACCGGCGTTTTCTCGAGCTGGTCGATCTGCTGGAAGATGCGGCTCAGGGCCTCGGCGTCCGTTGCGCGGAAGTACCGGCCGCCCGTCGTCTCCGCAACATCCTGCAACAGCTCCTCGTCGATCCGCACTGGGAGGGTCTGGTACCGCAAGCGGCCGCCGACTCCCGTCCCGATGGGTGTTCGCGCCTCCCCGTGGGTGCCGATGCCGATCGTGTAGATGCGAATGCCCACCCGCTCCGCCGCTTGAGCCGCGGTCCGCGGATCGATGCGGCCCCGGTTGTTCTCGCCGTCGGTCATCAGGACCATCACCTTGCTCTTCCCCTCCACCCGCCGCAGCCTGTTGGCCCCGGTCGCGATCGCCGTTCCGATCGCCGTCCCGTCGTCGAGTTCGCCGACGCGCAGATCGAGCACGGCCTGCTCCAAGACCGCATAGTCCACCGTGACAGGAACGCGGGTGAGGGCCTCACCGGCGAACGCCACCAAGCCGATCCGGTCAAAGCGGCGCGCCCGAATGAAGGCGATCGACTGCTCCTTGGCGACGTCGAGGCGGTTGGACGGTGCGAAGTCCTCGGCCAGCATGCTGCTCGAGACGTCCACCGCCAGCGTGATGGCGATGCCCTCGCGGGTGATCTCATTGGGCTCGACGGCCGTTTGCGGGCCCGCCGCCGCGATGATCCACGCCCCCAGCGCAACGCTGCGGAGTCCGGCGGGGACCTCGCCGATCCAGCGGCGTCCCGTTGCCACGGACGACAGCTGTTGGAGGTCGCTGTACTCGGCCGCGGGCCGCTTGGTGCGCCGCCGACGCCACCACCACACCGGGATGGCAAGCAACAACAGCAGGATCAGCGGACGGGCAAACATCACTCCTCCTCGTCGTCCTCCGCATCGGCGGCGGCCGCTTCTGCGGATTCCACTGCCTGTCCGAGGACCTGCGCTTCGTCCGCCAGCGCAATCACGTCGCTGGGAATGGCGGGGGCGTAGCTCGCGCGCTCCAGGGCCCGCATGATTTCGGACAGCTCGCGCAACGGCCAAAGGGGTCGCTGCGCCTCGACCGTGCGCAACCAGTTCTCGAGATCGAGGGACGGCTCCGCCTCGGGGACATACTGACGGATCCGCTCCCGCATCCCGTGCATGGTGACCGTGGCAACGGCGCGTGGCTCACCAGCAGCAATCCAGCGCAACACCGGGACATCGTCCCCCGCCTGGCTGGAAACGGCCCACGACGGACGCTCTTGACTACGCCTGCGCACGACGCCCCACCCCAGCGACAACATCAAGACTCCGGCTACGAGGAATATGGCCGGGTTGACGCGCAAGGCGTTTGTGGGAATCGGCTCGCGGGAGGGCCTTGGCGGCGGCAGGGAGTCCTCCGCCGGCAACACCGACACCACCGTGACGAGCGCCGCTCCTCCCACTCGTGTTTCCACGCGACCGTCGGGATAGACCAGCTCGAGATCGGGCATCGCTATGGCGTGATCGCCCGACTCGAACAACGCCACGACATACCGGGCGACGAATCCGCCTGTGCCACCGGCCGCCTCGGGAGTGGTCAACGGTTCGATCAACTCGGATGACTCGATCGGTACCAGACGCAATCGCGCTGCGGGATCAGCGACTGCCACGTCCCGCTCGATCGTGACGGTATCGCCGACCATCGGCTGCGCCGGCGTGACGGCCCACGCCTGCATCAGAATGAGCGTGCCGACCATCGCGCTCATCGGTTGAACCGCTTTGCGCGCATCTCGAACGCCTTGATCAGGGTCGGTGCGTAGGGCTCGTGAGTGTGGACCACGATGTGATCGACCTGCGCACGCTCCAGGGTCCGCGCCCGGGCCAGGCGTACTTCCTCGGCGGCCACTTGCACCCCGATGCGAGTGCCAGTGCCGGAGGTATCGACCAACATACGGGTGCCGTCTTCCGCGTCCTCCAGCTCGATCCAGCCCGCGTCGGGCAGCCGGCGCTCACGAGGATCGTCGACGGATATCGCCACCACCTCGTGCTTCCGGGAGAGACGGCGCATCTGCTCCTCCCACCCGGTAGCTCGGAAATCCGACAGCACCACGACGATACCACGATGCCGCAGCAGCTTCGCGGCATACGCCAAGGCCCGGGCCAGGTTAGTGCCCCGGTTGACCGGCTCGAAGGCCAGCAGGTCACGAATGACGCGCAACGCGTGCCGCCGACCCTTGGCGGCCGGAACAATGTGATCGACGTCGTCCGAGAACACCAACGCCCCCACACGGTCGTTGTTGCGCACGGCCGCCAGGGCGAGCACGGCCGCAATCTCGACCGCACGCTCCGCCTTCTGGACCGGCTTCCCGAACTCCACCGACCCCGACCGATCCACGATCAGCAGCAGCGTGAGCTCGCGTTCCTCATCGAAGAGCTTGACATAGGGATGGCCCATGCGGGCCGAGACGTTCCAATCGATGGCGCGGAAGTCGTCGCCGTGCTGGTACGCCCGCACTTCGGCGAACTCGATGCCCTGCCCGCGAAATACGGAGCGGTATTCCCCAGAGAACAGCGATCCGACCAGTCGGCGTGTGCGGAGCTCGATTTGCTTGACCTGCCTCAAGACCTCCGCCCCAATGATCGGGGAGGTGCGGCTCATGGGACGTGCACCGCCTCCAAGATCTTGGCGATGATCCCGTCTGACGTCACGTCCTCCGCTTCGGCCTCGAACGTCAGCAGCACACGGTGGCGCAGCACGTCCGGCGCCATTGCCTTGACGTCCTCGGGAACGACGTACGCCCGTCCGCGGAGGAACGCGTGGGCACGAGCGGCCTGGGCCAGATAGATCGACGCCCGGGGGCTGGCACCGTACGCGATGAGCGGTTT
This sequence comes from Gemmatimonadota bacterium, assembly GCA_039588255.1. Lineage (GTDB taxonomy): Bacteria > Gemmatimonadota > Gemmatimonadetes > Gemmatimonadales > GWC2-71-9 > B3T1B10. Next base: position 26,570 of record JBDHAF010000017.1, read on the forward strand.
GAGGTCGTGGAGGCCGGCGGACTGAGGCTCGCGCGTAGAGCGCACAACGTCCACGATGTAGTCGACGATCTTCTGATCCATGTACAACTCGGCGATCGACGAGCGCAGCGCCATGAGATCGGCGGGACCGGCCACGGCGGCAAGCGGGATGAGCTGCCCCCCCGCCATGCGCCAGAGGATTTCCTTCTCCTCTTCACGGGTGGGATATCCCACGTGGACCTTGAGCATGAACCGGTCCAGTTGCGCTTCCGGGAGCGGGTAGGTTCCCTCGTGCTCGATGGGATTCTGCGTCGCGAGGACCAGGAACGGCTCCTCCAACCCGTGAGTCTCTCCGCCGATGGTGACCTGCTTCTCCTGCATGGCTTCGAGCAGCGCGGCTTGGACCTTCGGCGGTGCCCGGTTCACCTCGTCGGCGAGGACGATGTTGGCGAACAGAGGTCCGCGCTTGGCGTAGAACTCGGCGGTCTTCTGGTCGAACACCATGGTGCCGATAATGTCCGCCGGAAGGAGATCGGGCGTGAACTGAATGCGCTGGAACGACACGCGTATCGTCTCCGCCAGCGACGACACCGCCAGGGTCTTTGCCAACCCGGGCACGCCCTCTAGGAGGATGTGTCCACCGGTCAACAGGCCAATCAACAACCGCTCGAGCATCGCCTCCTGGCCCACCACACGCTTGGCCACCTCTTGCACGACGGAACTCGTCAGTGTTGCGTCGCTCGGTTTCAGGGCACGTGATGTCACTACCGGTTTCCTCTCCGTTGAATCGCCACCGACTGTCCTCCCACCACGGTGGAACTTCTCGTGTGTACCACGCTAATCAGCGTTTGATCCGCTCTCCGCCGTCCTCGTAACGGAAGACCCACTTGGCAAACCGGGCCGGTGCGATTGCCTCGTCCGAATCGACAGCCGACCAATCCACGTCACTGCCGGATCCGCCGGCCGACCGCTCCCGCGCCTCTGCCTGCTCTACCATGCGCTGCGCCCGCTCGACCCAGCAACGACACCGCTTCGGGCGAAGATCGACCCAACCTCGGGCGGCCACCCGGTCGAGCTCCCGGCAATCCGGCGGGACCATCACCTCCGAGCCCCTATAAACCTTCTCCCCCTGCACGAGGATGGGAAGCCCAACGGAAATGATGAGTGACCTGAGATCTTGGTCGCCGGCAATCAGCCCCTCCGCCTCTCGCGCCAGCTCGTCGGCATCACTCTCAGCCAGTGCACGTACCGTGGGCCGGAGCCGCGACCATATGTACGCCTCGTACAACTTTTTCGTGAGCCGGGGCGGCCCCAGCATTTCGAAGGCCACCGAGCGAACGCCGTGTTCGGCCTCGAGCTGTTGCAGCCGCTCGAGCGCGGCGGCGCGCAGCACCCCAGCGTTGTACGTGGGTCCCGCCGTGGAGGCGTCCAGCGCCGCGATGATGTTCCGGCCGCTCGACTGCCCCGTGAGCTCCAGAACGGTGTACTCGGCCACTTCTTCCGGAGTGATGAACTCCATCTGGCCAAGGGCGCTGACCGTCTCGAACTCATCCTTGGCGAAGACCCCGTTTTCGCCCACGTCGATGTACGCCGACTCCACCGGCCGCTGCAGATCTGTCCAGCCGCTCGCCCCATCGGCAAACGCCTCGCTCAGCGGCAACGGCTCGGCGCAGTCGAACCGCGCGATCGCACGTCCCCACCGGGGAACCGGCCCGAAGGCAATCCGGCGCCACGCAATCGCCGCCGTGGGCTTGATCTCGATGACGGAGGGGCCCCCCGGCGTTCTCGCCATGAGGAACAGGAGGAGCGAGTGCGCGCCGGCCACCGCTGATTTGGTCAACAGCGTGCGCGACGGTTTCTCCTCGGAGTGGGTGTAGGGAATGTTGAGCCCCATCCCCCCTGTGCCGCTCGTGCCGATCTTCACATAGGCCTGGGTGCCCACCGATCGCGTTGCTTCCACGGCGATCTGGACGTGGCGGATGAGCTGCGGCATTGTGAGGGTGAGGACGTGCTGCTCCACGATTGCCTGGGTGAGGTCGCCATCCTCGAAGTGCCCCAGAAGATTGCGCGAACTGGTAAACACGTCCTGATACGCGAAAGCCGTTGCGGTGTTGATGCAGTCCACAACGGCTTCCGGTCGGTACTGTCGAAACAGTTGGTACAAAAAACTCCGCTCGAGAATCTCCTCACTCATGCCCTGCAGGATGTCGTCCAGCACCAACCGCCGAGCCTTTGCGTCGTGGAGCAACTCCTGCCGGGACAGTCGCGCGACCGCCGACGGAAGAAAGACATTCCCCCATGTGTACTCGACCGCAGTCTCACCACGCTGTTCGTCGAGGGCCTCAGCCACCCGGCGCACTTCGTCCTCGTAGAGCGACACCAAGACGATCTTCTTGGGGGAAAAATCCAGCAGCCGGCGTGCAATGGCACTGCCCACTAGGCCACTGCCTCCGAGAATGAGTACTGTCTTATGTTCGAGATCCATCGTTTTATGAATTCTTGGTCAAGGAACCTGTGTCAATCGATCGAATTTCGCTGGCACTCAAATATCGCCACTTGCCCGGCGCCAGCCGGCCGAGCTTCACCGGTCCGTGACTCAGCCGCGTGAGACGGTCGACGACCAACCCCAACTGCTCGCACGTACGGCGGACGATCCGGTTCCGCCCCTCGGTCAACACCAGCATCACGTCGCTCGCGCCTCGCCCCATCCGGCGCACCCGATACCGCACGATGCTCACACGGCGACCGTCCACCACAATCGGTTGCTGCAAGGCGCGGCGGATGTGATCGGTCGGCCGGCCGTGCACGATGACGCGATACGCCCGCTCCACCGCATAGCGGGGATGCGTCAGCCGGTGCGCCGCCTCGCCGTCGGTCGTGAGGAGCAGCAGGCCCGACGTCGCCACGTCCAGCCGTCCGACGTAGGTCAGGCCCGGGAGGTCGGGGACCAACTCGAACACCGTGGAGCGACCCGCCGTGTCACGCTTGGTGACCACATACCCCGGCGGCTTGTTCAAGGCGATCCAGGCGGTTTCCACCGGCCGCACCCGCCGGCCGTCCACCGTGATCGCATCCGTCGCCGGCGCTACCGTCTGGCCCACTCCGGCCACCGTTCCGTTGACCCGCACCCGGCCGGCGGAGATCAGTGCCTCCGCCCCGCGGCGTGACGCAACCCCGGCCCGTGCCAGGGCCCGCTGGAGCCGCATCCGGGTCACGACTCCTGGAGTTCCTCCTCGGCAGGGGCGGTTTCGGGTATATCCGGTTCCAAGGCCAGTTCCTCTTCCGGCAGCGGCGGCAGCGTCCCTTCCGGCTCCGGTGGCAGCTCGGGTGCCAGCGGGCGCAACGCCACCGAGAGCTGATCCAATCGCGGCAGCTCGGAGACATCCGTGAGCCCCAACATCTCGAGCAACCGCGGCGTGGTTCCATATAACAAGGGGCGTCCCAATCCCTCGCCCCGACCGGTCACGTCGATGAACCCCCGCTCGACCAATGCCTTCAGCACGCCGTCCGCCGCGACGCCCCGGATCTCCTCGATCTCGGCGCGTCCCACGGGCTGGCGATAGGCGATGATGGCCAACGTCTCCATCGCGGCGGCGGAGAGCTTGCGGGGCCTGCTCACCAGGCGGGCGCTGATGATGGCCTCGGCGTACTCGCGCCGGGTCAGCAACTGAAAGCCGTCGCCGACCTCGACCAGTTCAAACGCGTGTTCGTGGGTCTCGTAGTGCACCCGCAGCAGGTCCACCGCCTCCTGCAGCTCCGCTGGCCTGACCCCCGGATCGAGCGCCCTCAGATCGGCGATCGACAGGGGGTGCGCGGCGGAGAACAGCGCGGCTTCAACCAGCTTCGTGAGATGGTTCACCGATGACCTTGAACTCCTCGAATGGCTTTGCCTGACTGAGGCGCGCTTCGCCGAGTCGCGCCAGCTCGAGCAGCGCAATCAGCACGGAAATGACCACGGACACATGGGGACGCTCGCCGACTAGCTCCCGAAAATCAAGCCGTTGCCGTCCCACCAGCAGCTTCCGAATCCGGGCGGTGGCGCCCTCCACGTCGAGGGGCCGCGGCACTACCCGGTGGATCACAGGCTGGGGCATCCCCTCGATGATCTCCTCGACCGCGCGAACCACCTCTGCAAGATCGATCACGACCTCGGGCGGGAGTGGCTCGGGCGGTGGTGGAGCCCATCCTCTGGGAAATTGCTCGGCCCGGGCGGAGGCCTGACCCGCCATCCAATCGGCCACCTCCCGGACCTGTTCGTACTCGAGCAGTCGCCGCACCAACTCGGCCCTCGGGTCCTCCCACTCGTCGTCTTCGAGGGGCCGCGGCAGCAACATCTGAATCTTGATCCTCAGGAGTCGCGCCGCCATCTCGAGGTACTCGGCCGCCTGATTCAGCCCCAGCTCCTCGATGACCGAGAGGAACTGGTCCGCGATCGCCGCGATGGGGATGTCCGCGATGTCGATCTCCTGCTCGCGAATGAGATGGAGCAGCAGGTCGAGGGGACCCGAGAACGATTCCAGCTCGACGACGAATGGCTTGTCGTTGACCGTATCGGTGACGCGCACGTCCATGTCAGAACCCAAAGGACGCGACGGCGAACGGTCTGATCACCGCCATCGCCAGATCGAGGGCGAAGAACGCCGGCGCCAGCAAGAGATACAGGGCTCTCGGAAAGAAGAAGATCATCGCCATGAGAATCAGGATGCCGTGGCGGGACAGCTCCCGATATTTTAACCCGATTTCCGGCGGGAGGAGATGATAGAAGACGTGGGACCCATCGAGGGGCGGAATCGGGATCAGATTGAAGTTGGCGAGCAGCAGGTTGAACCAGATTCCCCAGAACGTGAGGCCCTGCAACACGGCGAAGACCCCACCGTCGCCGGTGGCGTTGGCCACGATGCCGATCCCGATGGCCAACGCGCCGAACACGATCACCAGGATCAGGTTGGTCACGATCCCGGCCAACGACACGATGATGTCGCCTCGCCGGTAATGCCGGTAATTCCGGGGATTCACCGGAACCGGCTTTGCGCCGCCGAACAGGAACCGCCCCCCCGATCCAAACCACAGCAGGGCCGGGAGGAGCACGCTCATCCAGGGATCGATGTGCTTCAGGGGATTGAAGGTCAGCCGCCCCAGGGATTTGGCCGTGTGGTCGCCCTGTCGCAGGGCCGCGTAGCCGTGGGCGTATTCATGCGCCACCATGGACACGACCAGCACCGGGAGGACGAGGAGAAACTGGACTAGCTGGCCCATGGCAATGCCCTACCGCCTTGACTCGTCAGCACTTGCGGAATACCTTTCGCCTCCGTTTTTTCTACGGTTTGGATCTGAAGTTCGAGGAAATTGTCTGTGCCGACCACAAAGTCTGCCAAGAAACGGATGCGACAGGGCGCCGGGCGCCGGCTCCAAAACAGAGACCAACGGTCCACCCTACGCACCGTGGTCAAGCAAGTTCGTGCTGCCGGAACGGGTGCCGAAGCCCAAGAGGCCTATAAGGCGGCCGAGCAGCTGCTGGACCGCGCTGCCCGCAAGCGTTTGGTCCATCCAAACAAGGCTGCCCGCACCAAGGCGAGGCTCCGCAAACTGATTCAGTCGAAGAGCTAGCAACTATACGGCTGCGAGTTCCGCGCCGCAGCTCTCGCAGTACCACTCCGTCGGGCGGTTCATCGCCCCACATTCCTGACACTTCAAGGTTTTCTTCGCCGTGTCGTCCTCTTTGGGGCCGATCTGGAGCGTCTCCTTGGGGGCCGTCGCCGTAGCGTCCGGGGCTGGGCCGGGGGGCGGCTCTGGGAGGTCGGCCGGGTCGATGGGCTTGAAGGTCGCCCCGGACCGCCTCCGCAGCCCGGAACCATCCGGCGCCACCTTCTTGAGAAAGGCCAGCTCGTCAAAGGCGTCGGTCTGACCGGTGGCCCGCTTGGGCTTCTCGTCCCCCTCGCCTTCGGGCCCCAGCTCGGTCTCTGCCTCAAGAGCCTCGAACTCGGCGTCGGCCTCCGGGTCGAGCTCGGCGAGAGACACCCGTTCCTCCTCCGACAGAACCTCGACGGGCTCGTCGATCTCCGGCTTCCTGTGGATGGCCGACAGGACGTCCTCGAGCCGGGCGACCTCCTCCCCGACGACCTTCAGTTCCTCACGCACCTTGACCAGCTCGCCCAGGATCTCCGAGTGGATCTCGTTCCACCGGGTGTCGTCGTACTCCCCCACGGCATGGCGCAACTTCGCTTCCGCAAGCCGGGTGTCGGCACTCCGCTCCTTCTCGGTGAGATCATCTCGTTTTTCCGTCTCGCGCGTGAGGGAATCCCGCAAGTCATCGGAAAAGCCCTGGAGCTCCTCACTCACGGCGTTGAGGCGCGTCTCGTAATCGGCCCGCACCTTGGACCGCACGTCGTCGGCAGCGTCGTCATCTGCGAGCGACAGCCGCTCGAGCCATCTGGCGACCGCCTGGCGTTCGTCCAGAAGCTTTTGGACATCCTGCGAGGATTTGGCTGAACGTCTCGGCATCTAAGACTCCTCCGAAGTGTCCCGACCTCGTCGCAGATTCTCCAACCGCCGTACCTCGTCCCTTGGCAGGGGATTCACCCGGCCCAGCAACCGGGCGGTGAATACGATCTTGGCGCTGTGCTCCAACGTCTCCATACGGATCTGGGCCTCGTCCAGTGACACTCCCATCGACACCGCACCGTGGTTGGCTAAGATCAACGCGTCGTGCTCCCGTACAAACGGGCCGATCTGCTCGCCCAACGCCGGCGTCCCAGGAGGACTATACGGCACGACGGGCACCCGACCTACCAAAAATACCATCTCAGGGAGCACATCCCAATCGAATTCCTGCCCGGCCACGCTGATGCCCGTCGCCACGGGAGGATGGGCGTGGATCACCGCCGTCACGTCGTCCCGGGCGCGCAGGATCTGTAGATGGAGGTCGAGCTCGCCGGAAGGGCGGTGCCGGCCCTGAACCACCCCACCCGCTAAATCTACCTCCACCATGTCCTCAGGGCAGAGATTCGCCTTGATGAGCCCACTCGGTGTCACCAGCACCCGGTCGCCGGCGACCCGCACCGAGACGTTCCCATCCGCTCCCGCGATGAGTCCGAGATCGGCCAATCGCCGGCAGCAATCGGCCATGCGGCGAGCGGCATCGGACATGGCTGCTCCTACTTCCGCTCGAAAACCGTCCGCCCCCCGACAACGGTGCGCTCGACCCTGCCCGTGAGCGTGTGGCCGGCGTAGGGCGTATTGCGACTCTTTGAATAAAACTGGGTAGGATCGACTGTCCAGGCCGCGGTCGGGTCGAAGATCACCACGTCGGCCGGCTTTCCAACCTGCAACGTTCCGGCGTCGAGGTGGAATACCTGAGCCGGCTCCGTGCTCATCCGCTGCACTAGCTCCGAAAGGCTCAAGACGCCGCCGTTCACCAGCTCCTTGATCCCGAGTCCAAGAGCCGTCTCGAGTCCGACGATGCCGAACGGCGCCTCGTCGAAGTCACGCTCTTTGGCTTCGTAGTGGTGGGGGGCGTGGTCGGTGGCAATCATGTCCAGCGTGCCATCCTTCAGCGCCTCACGCAGCGCCGCCACGTCGGCCTCTTCCCGAAGCGGCGGATTCATTTTGGCGTTGGTGTTGAACCCTTCGCACTCGTCGTGCGTCAGCGTGAGGTGGTGGGGCGTGACCTCCGCCGTGACGGTGACCCCGTGGTCTTTGGCGCGCCGAATGATGTCCACACTTCCCCGGGTGGACATGTGACAGAGGTGGATGTGACCGCCCGTGAGCTCTGACAGGATCACGTCCCGGGCCACCATGATTTCCTCCGCGGCGGCCGGTATGGCCCGGAGACCCAGGCGGGAGGCCACCAGGCCCTCGTGCATGGCGCCGTGCGCCAGGGACGGCTCCTCGCAGTGGTCCGCCACGGGGATGCCAAACGCCTGGGCGTATTCCAGCGCGGTGCGCATGAGGTGGCTGGACCGGACCGGATGGCCGTCGTCGCTCACGGCGACGGCCCCCGCCTCGATCAGCTTGGCGAACGGGGCGAGATGCTCACCTTTCTGGCCGATGGATATCGTCCCATAGGGATACACCCGAGCGCTGTTGGCCGCATTGGCCTGCTTGACGATGAATCCCACCGCCGCCTGGTTGTCCGTCACGGGATCGGTGTTGGGCATGACGCAGACCGAGGTGAACCCGCCGGCCGCCGCCGACCGCGCACCCGTGGCTACCGTCTCCGCCTCCTCCTTGCCCGGCTCCCGGAAGTGCACGTGCACATCCACCAAACCTGGTGCCACCACCTTGCCGGCCGCGTCGATCGTGTCGACGTCGTCGGCGGCGATGTTCGCCTCCACCGCCTCGATGCGGCCGTCGCGGACCAGCACGTCGGCCACGTCGTCGAATTGCCGGGAGGGATCGATGACCCGTCCGCCCTGAATCAGAACCGGCCTCATGCCGTACCTCCCGCCAACACGTCCTCCGTCTTGGCCGCGTCGGTCCGCTCCGGCTTGCCGCCGGCCAGGAGATACAGCACGGCCATGCGCACGGCGATGCCGTTGGTCACCTGCTGGAGGATCACGCTATGGGGCCCGTCCGCCACCCGGGAGTCGATCTCCACACCCCGGTTCATCGGCCCCGGATGGAGGATCAAGATCTCCTTGGGTGCGCGCTCCAGACGCTCCTGGGTAATCCCGAAGACCCGGTAGTACTCGCTCAGCGAGGGGATGTATCCTCCCTCCATACGCTCCAGCTGCAGCCGGAGGATGTTCAGCACGTCGGCCCAGGCGATGGCCTCTTCGGGATGCGGCAGCACCTCTACGCCCAGCTCCTCGATGCCTCGCGGCAGGAGCGACCGGGGACCGCACACGCCCACCTCCGCACCGAGCTTGAGCAGGCCCCAGATGTTGCTCCGCGCCACACGGCTGTGCAGGATATCCCCGCAGATACAGACCTTGAGCCCGTCGATCCGCCCCTTATTGTCACGAATCGTCAGGAGATCGAGCAGCCCTTGGGTGGGATGCTCGTGCCACCCGTCACCGGCATTGATCACGTTGGACGGGATTCGCTCGGCCAGGAACGCGGCAGCGCCCGAGGCGGGGTGTCGCATCACCACCATGTCAATGCGCATCGCCTCGAGGTTGCGCGCCGTGTCGACCAGGTTCTCGCCCTTCTCTACCGACGATCCGGCCGCGGCGATGTTGACGGTGTCTGCCGACAACCGTTTCTCCGCGAACTCGAAGGCGATGCGCGTCCGGGTCGACGCTTCGTAGAACAGATTGACGATGGTCTTGCCGCGAAGCGTGGGGACCTTCTTGATGGCACGCTCGCTGACTTCTTTGAACGGTTCGGCGGTGTCGAGAATGAGTTGGATTTGATCGGCGGAAAGAGGTTCGAGCCCGAGGAGATCTTTCCCCAGGGACGGGACGGGGCCAGAGGAGTCGCGAATCATTCCTCCGGCCTCCGAACCAGCACCACGGCATCTTCGCCGTCACGTTCCTCCAGCAGGACGTCCACCCGGTCATCATGCCTGGCGTCCACGGTCTCTCCCACGATGTCGGCCTGGATTGGCAGCTCGCGATCGCCCCGGTCGATGAGGACGCACAGGCCGATGCGGGAGGGTCGCCCGAAATCGCCGAGTACCGAGAGGGCCGCCCGTATGGTGCGTCCGGTGTACAACACGTCGTCGACGATCATCACACATCGATCCGTGACGTCCATGTGGAGATCGGTCTTCCCCACTACCGGCGCCGGCCCGATGGTCTGAAGGTCGTCCCGATAGAGGGTGATGTCGAGCTCGCCCCTCGGTACGTCGGCCCCGATCAGGGTCCCGAGTCGCTGGGCGAGATCCACCCCCCGCCGTTGGATACCGACCAATACCAGGCGGTCGGTACCGCCAGCGAAATCGACGACTTCTTTGGCCATACGCTGTAGCGCCCGTGAGATGTCACGGGCATCGAGGAGGGTGTTGCGCTCGTCTGCAACGCTCATAGTCGCCGCGGAAGTTAGGGACCGAAGGCCACCAGGTCAACGCGTGACCGGTGTGATGGGTGGGTCCCCCCCAAGCACGGCCTGAACGTTCCGCGCCGCCATGTTCGCCATGGCGGCACGGGTGTGTCTCGTTGCGCTCCCCAAATGGGGCAGGCACACCACGCGGGGATGGGCGACCAGCGCGGGCCCCACGTTGGGCTCCCCCTCGAACACGTCGAGGCCGGCGGCAAAGAGGGGTCCATTGTCCAGCGCATCGATCATCGCATCCTCGTCCACAATCCCACCCCGGGCCGTACACACGAGAATCGATCCCGGCTTCATGACCCCGAGGCGCTCGGCGTTGAGCAATCCTTTCGTCTCTGCGGTGAGGGGCACGTGCACCGACACGACGTCACTGCGGGTTAGCAGTTCGTCCAGCTCTACCAGTCTCGCACCCGTTTCGGCCTCGAACTGAGTTTGTGGGAACTGGTCCATATAA
>JBDHAF010000018.1:0-34266 GCA_039588255.1 Gemmatimonadota bacterium
CGACCACAGGCTTCATACGCTGTCCCCTCTTGAACGAAATTCGATCCGCCGGCCACGGCCTTCTTTACTACCCCTCCGGCTCCGGCGGCGGCGGCACCTCCCCATCCAAATCCAACACCCCCAACTCCACCGCCTTCTTCTCCGCTGCTTCCAGCATCCCGATCAACTGCGGCAGGATCCGCACGTTGAGCGCGATGCCTTTGCTGCTCGGCTTATAGTCGTCTCCCGCCTTGAACCATATTCTGAGCCCGACGAGATCGTGGCCTTTGAAATTCGAGAGCGTGACCCGAATCTCTTCACGCTTGTTCTTCTCGATCTGTCCAACGATGACGTCTTCTTCAATGGGCATGTGATCTCCCCTGATGAAATTCTAGGATACGGGAGATAAGCCGAGTTGGCCGTGAGTGGAAGGGGGCCGGGGTGGGGGTACGCACGCCCTGCCCGCTTCTTCTCCAATGCCCTCTCTATTAAGGAATAGAACGGACGCTGCCGGAGCCGTCCAGGACAGGATGCAATTTGAGACGGAAAGGTTACGGTAGGGTCAGTCCATCTCCCACACCGGCGGGAGCCGGTGGGTGTGGGCCGGGACCGCCAGGCCCTGAAAGACGGGGGCGATTTTCCCGCGCCAGTGCTGCACGATAACTCGTTGTACTGCAACGTCTTGGGGATCAGCCGCTCCGGGAGGCGGGCCTTTGGAGAGCGGAGCGAACGTTCTTGCCGGCCCAACCTCCCGCCCACTGTCTTCCTTGCCCGAATGGGCATCTCCCCACGACACCGCCGTAGAGCGGAGCGACTGACAACCGAAGAGCAGTGGGTACATCATGTACACTGGATGCTGCGAACCCCTGCAGAGGTTACTAAGATCCCTATGAAGGGCCCTTCACTTGACTGGGGCTCCTGGGCTAGCTAGAAAACGTGGCCGGACCCCGAACCCGAGAGATTGCCGTGCACCGTTCGTCCCCACTCCGCGCCGTCACCTTAGCCCTCGCCACCTCGGGGCTAGCCGCCTGCGGCGGGATCTCCGACCCGCCGGGCGACCAGGTCGAGGTGACCCTCGACATCTCCCTGCTGAGCGCCGGGTTCCTGACATGCCTCACTGACTGCAACGTGAGCGAGCTGGAAACCGTGGAACTGGGACCCGAGATCCTGGCCGCCCGCTATTCCTGCAACGAGGCCGGCGAGTCCTTCGAGGTGGACTTCGTGATCGGCACCGCTCTGGTGGAGCGCCGTACCTTCCCGTGCCAGCCCGAGGGCAGTCAGGTCACGGCGGGCATCGTGTCGACGGCGGCGGCCTGGGTGCCCAGCGATTCGGGCAACTACACCCTCCAGATCTTCGCCGATCCGAGGAACGTCCTGGGCGAAACGGACGAGACGAACAACCAGGCGACCCACGAGTTCATCGTGAGGTTCCCCGAGCCCGCCCTCGTGAGCGCGGGCCCCAACTCCACCTGCGCCACCTGGTCGGGCGGGCGGGCCTACTGCTGGGGCGCCAACGCCGTTGGCCAGCTGGGCATCGGCAGCACGGTGTCCACCCGGAGCCCCTGGGCCGTCTCCGGCGACCCGTCGTACTTCAGCGTGAGCGAGACCTACGGCACCCACCGCTGCGGCATGGCCATGTTCGCCCAGGGCCTCCCCCCCGAGTGCTGGGGGAGCAACGAGAGCGGACAGCTTGGGAACGGCACCTTGACGTCGAGTCTCAGCCCCCAGGTGGTGACCACGCAGAGGATGCTCATTCCCGTGGCCGCCGGCGCGTCCCACACCTGCGGCCTTTGGGACCGGGACGAGCTCTACTGCTGGGGCGACAACAGCCTGGGGCAGTTGGGCACCGGCGGCACCCCCGCCACCAGTGAGACCCCCGTCTTGGTCCCCGTCCCCGGCTACTCCACGGTGGTGGCGGGCGCCCGGCACACCTGTGCCCTGGACGGCGCCGGGGCGGCGTGGTGCTGGGGCTCCAACCAGTTCGGCCAGTTGGGCACCGGCGCCACCGGGGGCACGGAGACGAGTCCCACCGCGGTCACCGGCGGTCTTCAGTTCTCGCGTTTGGCGGCCGGGGCGTTCCACACCTGCGGCGTCACCACCACCGGCACCACCGCGTGCTGGGGCGCCAACGAGTCCGGGCAACTGGGAAGCGCGGCGGGAGAGACCTGTCTCGACGACGGCGCCGCCTCGGTGGCGTGCCGCAGCACGCCGGCCACGGTGTCAGGCGGCCACGCCTTTGTCGTGGTGTACGCCGGCTGGGCCCATAGCTGCGGCATCCTCGCCACGGGCGCGGCCTACTGCTGGGGTAACGGTGCCGACGGCCAGCTGGGCAACGGGGCCACCTTGAACAGCCAGGACCCCGTGGCCGTCTCCTTGGGGCTGGCGTTCAACCACGTGAGCCTGGGCGGTGGTCACACCTGCGGCCTGGCCGACGACCGGTTCTACTGTTGGGGGAAAAACGACGACGGGCAGCTGGGGATCGGCACCAATGATCCCAGCTCCGTGCCCGTCCGGGTCGACGACCCGTTCTGGGGTGCTAACTAGCCGGTGCCAGGCCGCCGGCACTGGTTGTAGATCTCCTGCCGGATGTCGCGCGCGTCGTTGATGATCTCGTAGAAATCGTCGTAGTACTCGAGGAGGCGTTCGCGTTCTTTCTCCTCGAGTGGCTCCAAGCCCCGCACCATCCCGTAGATCGCCTCCCGCCGCTCGTTGAAGAGGGCAAAGATGGGGGCGCCGTCGAATTCGTCCCGGCAGAATCCCCGGTAGATGCGGTCCCGCACCCGCCGGATGGGGAGGGTCCGGTCGGGCCGGGCGTATCTGGCGTCCACGGCGCCGGTAAAGTCGAAGTCGTAGGGAATCACCAGGTACGTGGGCCCCTCCTGGCTGATCATCTTGATGTTGTGGAAGAAGGCCACCTCGAAGTCGGTGTTGCCCACCATGTACTGGAACACGGACACCAGGAACGCCTGGCGGTGCTCCATGTTGTACGGGTGGAACTGGGGCCACTCCGACTCGTCGCCGAGGTGCCGTTCGGCGAGACGGTCGACGTCCTCGATGAGGAACGCGTACTTGGTGAGCTCCTCGTTCCGCCCCGACGTGTCCCGGAACGTGATCTCCAGCAAACGCACCCGGTAGCTCACCGGCGAGAGCTCGTTGAACGTCCGGTAGACCAGGTACTCCAGCAGCACGTAGTTCTGGTAGTCGTCCCGGTCGTCGCGGCACGGCGCCACCATCTTGAGCCTGTTCTGCCCGTCGAACACGGTGCCCCGGACTTGGTTCTTGGGTAGGTCGAGGCGCAGCGGCGGGAAGTTGCAGTGGCTCTTCTCGAGCCGGTAGATGCCCCGGGTGGTGAGCTTGATGGGGACTGTCATCGGCTCGCCGTCGGGCCCCGGGAACGTAAAGCTCCCCTCCCGCTCGTTCTCCTTGGCGCGGTCCTTCTTGAGATCCTCAAAGTCCGCCTCGAGGGTTACCTGAAGGGGCTCGTGGGACGCAAAGAGCGGAGCGTTCTCCGCCGAGTCCCGCAGGGCGGCCCGCTCTACGGCCGTGGGCGGGGGGGGAGGCCGCGGCGGTTGCTGCTGCGCCAACGCCGACACCTGGCCACCCAGGGTGGACACGGCGAGCACGAAGGGCACGGTGCGAACAGGACGGATCAGCATGGCTCGGGCTCCATCTGCGAGGTCAAGCTGGAAGTTACAGGCCGGAACCCCCGCAGCCCAGGCGGGGGACCTGTCGCGCATCCTTGACACCCGTCTCGAGCACCGCCGGATTTCTCTTAACTCCATGGTTTAGTTGCAGATAGGAACGGATTTCCTCGCTTTCGTAAATGGGCCTTGACGAAGTACACAACCAGGGAACATTTTGTTTTTGTCAGGAAGTGTTTAGGAAAACTTAACGACACTTTCGTCAGCGTAAGGCTGAAGAAGTCCCGGCGCGTTCACCCCTCATGCAGTATGAACGAGTTCGGGACCAACCAATGCTAGAAAAACCGATTCGGCGGCCGCCCCATGGGCGGTGTCAGGTTGTCGCCAGAACGAAGCCGTAGAACCCCGGGGGTTCCCGAGGGCGCGGAGTGTTCGTTGTGTCGGTTTTTCATTCAGTGTGGAGCTAGCATGAGGCAATTGCTCCAGCAGTCATGTGCCGTACATGCCGTGCAGCCGGCAAGAACGGACCTGACTGTCCTCAGCCTTCCCCTCAAAGGTCTAAGGAGGTAATCGCATGTCTCAATCGGCAGTTGGAAATTGCCGACGAGCAGGTGGATGGCGTAACGCCGCCGCCTTCGTCGGCCTCATGATCGTCTTCGTCGCCGCTCCTCTGGTCGTCCAGGCCCAGGAGATGCGCACGGTGACCGGGAATGTGACGGTGGGGACGACGACACCGCGCCCGTTTCCGGGCGTCCGGGTCTCCGTGAAAGGAACCATGATCGGCGGGGTGACGGACACCGAAGGATTCTTTACCCTGCGCATGCCCGGAGATGCATTCACTCTGGTCTTCACCTATCTCGGGTACAGGGCCGAGGAGGTGATGGTGCCCGCCACCAATACGGTGGTGGTCCACATGGAGCAGGTGGCCATCGGCATCGAGGGCATTGTGGTCACCGCTCTCGGTTTCGAGCGTGAGAAGAAGACCCTGGGTTACTCCGTGCAGGACATCCAGGGCGACGAGTTGTCTCAAGTACCGGAGTTCAACCTCGTGGACGGTCTCCACGGCGTCCTGTCCGGCGTCCAAGTCACGCAGGCCACCCAGACTGGGGGCACCGCGCGGATCATAATCCGGGGCCAGAGCTCTATTTCGGGCAACAACCAGCCCCTCTTTGTCGTGGACGGGGTCCCGATCGACAACGCCAGCATGACTCAACGCGCGAGAAATGTTCAGAATGAACAGTTTCTCGATTGGCGCGGCGGCATCGACTACGGGAACGCGGCCGGGGACATCGATCCGCAGAACATCGAGAATATCAGTGTGCTCAAGGGCCCGACCGCGGCGGCCCTGTACGGCTCGCGGGCGGCCAACGGCGCCGTCGTGATCACCACCAAGTCCGGACGGGGCGTCCGGGGCGGTGCCGGCGGGCTGGGGCTGACGGCGAGCATAAGCTTCACCGCCGAGGAGCCCCTCCGACTGCCGAGCTACCAGAACGTGTACGGCCAGGGGTTCGGCGGTGAGTTCAGGTATGAGGACGGCGCGGGTGGCGGTCTCAACGACCACGCGGACGAGAGCTGGGGTCCCCGCCTCTGTCCACAGTTGGAGGGCTGCAACATCCTGATCGACCAGTTCACCGGTCCCCAGCAGCCGTGGGTGGCCCATCCAGACAACGTCCGGAGCTTCTACCGGATGGGTCAGACGCTGAACACGAACGTGGCCATCTCCAGGTCCAGCGACCGGTCCCATGTGCGGCTGTCGCTCACCCGCTCGAACATCCGGGGCATGTCTCCGGCGAACAACATCGAGCGGTGGTCGTTGGCGGTTAAGGGTGGGGCCAACATCAGCAACCGCTTGATCACTGAGGCCTCGCTCAACTACATCGATCTGAATGGCGAGAACCGGCCTGGCACCGGTTACGACGACGACAATCCGCAGCAGTCGTTTACCTGGTTCGGCCGCCAGGTGGACATCGAGGCGCTACGGAACTACGAATGCACCGAAGCACAAGCCAACGCCACCCCGTATGCTCTCTGCGAGATGGGCGGCCAGTACAACTGGAACCACAACTATCACAACAACCCCTTCTGGGAAGCCGAGGTCAACGGGAACAATGACAACCGGGACCGGATGATCGGTCACGTCATGCTGAACTACCAGGTCAACGACTGGCTCACTGCCACCGGCCGGGTCGGACGGGACTGGTATCGGGACCGCCGGAAGCGGGTCACCGCGCAGCGCAGCCTGGAAGGAAATGAAGGCGGCTTCGGGGAGGAGCTGTTCTACCGGACCGAGACGAACACGGATTTCATCTTGAACGCAAGCCGGGATCTCACGGCCAGCATCAGCTTGGACGCGACGCTCGGCGTGAACCTGAGGAGGAACAGCTACGAGGGGAGCGGGATAACCGTCGGCCGGCTCACCGCCCCGTTTATCTACACGATCGACAACGCCGCGGTGACCCCCAACCCGTGGGACAATGTTTCGAAGCGAGAGACTCGGGGCCTCTACGGGTCCGTGAGCCTCAACTACGGGGGCTATCTGAACCTGGACCTGACCGGCCGCAATGACTGGTCGTCCACGCTTCCCGACACCCTGAACTCTTACTTCTATCCCTCGGTCTCCGGCGCCTTCGTCTTCACCGACGCCATGGGTCTCGAGAGCCCCTTCCTCAGCTCAGGGAAGGTGCGGGCAAGCTGGACCCGCGTGGGGAATGATGCGGATCCCTACCAGCTCGCATCGGTCTACGCCGCCCAGGTTGCGTTTGGAAACGCACCGATGTTCGCGGTGCCGAACCGGCTGGCGAACCCAGGTCTGAAGCCTGAGGAGACCACTGCGTGGGAGGTCGGGACCGACCTGGGCTTCTTCGACCAGCGCTTGGGTTTCGTGCTGACCTACTACAACCGCAACACGATCAACCAGATCCTCCCCGTCGAGGTCTCCAAGGCCAGCGGCTACGATCAACAGATGCTCAACGCCGGCGCCGTAAAGAACAACGGCTGGGAGCTTCTGCTCAGAGCCAACCCCATCCGGTCGAGGGACTTCAACTGGGATTTGACGGTCAACTGGAGCAGGAACACGTCCGAGGTCACCGAGCTTCACGGTGATCTGGAGACCCTGGTGCTCGGCACGGCTTGGAGCCTGAACGTCGAGGCCCGTCTGGGCGAGCCCTACGGGGTCTTGTTCGGCAACGGCTACGTACGGTGCCGACCCGATGCTACCACTGGAGCGTACGTTGGCTGCACCGCGGCACAGGATGGGATGCTGATGCTGTCTGCCAGCGGCATGCCGCAGAAGAACAACGTGCGCGAGATTCTGGGCAACTACAATCCTGACTGGGTCGGCGGCATTCAGAACCGGTTCAGCATCGGTTCCCTCGATTTGAGCGTGCTCATAGACGGCCAACGGGGCGGTGATGTCTTCTCCGTCACAAACTGGTTCGGTGAGTACGCCGGAGTGTTGGAGTCCACGCTCCGAGGCCGGGATAACGACAACTGTGACCCGGGGATCATTGTGGAGGGAATCCTTCCCGACGGCAGTATGAACACCACCAATATGGTCTGTCCGGAGTCCTACTTTGGGAGAAACTACGGGATCCAAGAGGCGGGCATCAACGATGCCACCTACCTCAAGCTCCGAGAGGTCCGGCTTGGCTTTGAGTTGCCCCGGGAATGGGTGAGCTGGACCGGATTCACATCGGCGAACTTCGCCCTGATCGGCCGGAACTTGGCCCTTTGGACGCCCAACATGCCGAACATCGATCCAGAAACGGCCTTCGACGCCAGCAACGTGCAGGGATTCGAGTCCGGCCAGTTCCCGACGGCCAGGAGCTTCGGGTTCTCACTCTCGTTGCGCTAATGGCGGCCCCAGACTTGAGAGAGGATAAGATGATGAGAAATAAAATTGCCTGCGTGGCGCTTCTCGTCGGCCTCGTCTGGGCCGCAAGCGCCTGCGAGAGCCTGACAGAGCTAAACGAGAACCCGAACGCACCAACCGACGTCACGGCTAATTTCCTGCTGCCGCAGGCGATCCGGGGCGGCGTGGAGCAGGGCATGTACGGAGCTCTCTACCAATCGCACACCGGCATCTGGCCGCAGCACTTAGTCGAGCTGCAATACCCGGATGAGGAGCAGGGCGAGGTACGCGACGCCAGGATGGATATTTACTTTCAGAACTTCTACATCGGAAGCCTGAAGGACATCCAGACGGTCTACGACAAAGGCGTGGAGACCTCGACCCCAAACCACCAAGCGGTGGCATTGATCTGGAAGTCCTGGATCTTCCAGCAAGTCACCGATCTCTGGGGTGATGTGCCCTATTCCGCGGCGCTGAGAGGCGAGGAGGAGGGGGGCTCAACGCCGGCGTACGATAGCCAGGAGTCTATCTACACCGGTTTGCTCGCCGACCTAACTACCGCAGCGGGGCTGCTCGACGCAAACGGGGAGGGCTTCGATGCGGGTGACCTGATCTACAACAACGACTTCGTGGCATGGAGACGGTTCGCCAACTCGCTCCGCATGCGCCTGGCGATGCGGATATCGGATGTCAGTCCCGCTACCGCCCGGACGGAGTTCGAGGCCGCCGCCGGCGGCGGATTCCAGAGCAACGCGGACAACGCGACGCTCGCGTGGGCGGGGTCGCCGTACGAGAACCCGTTGTACGAGAACTACCTGGGCCGGGACGACCACGGCATCAGCGCGACGTTGATCGACACGCTGTTGTCGTTGGCAGACCCGCGTTTGTCCCTTTATGCCGAGCCCGCGGAGACAGACGGCGTATACCGCGGTCACCAGAACGGCATGGACGACCTCCCGCCGGGGTTTTCCATCAACGATTTCTCCAGGATCAGCAACTTCTGGCGGGCAGACGGGGCCGCCACGCCGGCTCTGATCATGACCTACTCCGAGGTCCTCTTCCTCCAGGCAGAGGCCACGGCGATGGGTTGGACCGTTCCCGGGGGCATGACGGCGGCCGAGTTGTACAATGCCGCCATCACGGCCAACATGAACCAGTACGACGGTATGGGCGCGACCGTTCCCACGGATGCGGAGATTACGGCCTATCTGGCCACAGTGCCGTATACCGGATTGGATGATATCCATCTCCAGAAGTGGATCTCGCTGTACATGTGCGGCTCGGAAGGTTGGTTTGATTGGCGCCGGACGGACGTTCCGGCCCTGCTGCCAGGACCGGCGTACCTTCTCAGCCGGCTCCCGGTCCGGTTCCCCTATCCACCCATTGAGCAGTCGTTGAACATTGATAACCTGACGGTTGCCAGGGCGGAGCTCACGGTAACCGACCCGGTTTGGTGGGATGTGAATTAGAGTACGTCACTGACCACTTGTAGAACGAACGCCCCCCGTAGGAGACTACGGGGGGCGTCTTCGTATGAGGAACGGCCGCGAATCCCTTCCTCCCTCCTCCCTGGAGAAGGGCGGTGTGCAGGGAACCTGGTGCGGAGGTTGCGCTCCGGCCTATCGGCGCATGAACACCAGGATGAGCCCTTGGGAGTGGGGCGCGTAGCCGGGACGGCTGGTGAACCCCATGGAGTAGACCTCCACTAATTCCACGTCCTCGGTCCGGAGCGTCTCCAGGATGCACGTGTCGTTCGTCCGCGTCCCGTCCACGTAGACGTGGGGGTTAACAACCGTGGCGAATGTCACGAAGTTGCGGAGGCTGATCTTGGGACACTCGCCCGAGGGGCGCTGGACCCGGAAGCTGGGCACCTTTCCCCGGAGCGCGCTGAGGACGGAGCCCGGCCCGTCATCGAGGGCCACCCCCGAAATAATGGTGGCGCCGTCCCGGTGCTCGACGCCTCCTCCCGTCCGAGCCTGCTGCTCGGGCTGGTTCGCCGCGCACGCCGCGAACAAGAGGATGCCGAGGACGGGAACTGCGATGGCTTTAGGCCGGATCGACATGGGATGCCTCCTTGGGTGGAGGAGGGCGACGGCCCCCCGCTCTGATAATAAGTGCCCACATGGAGTACCCCGCAACCTCAGAGGAGGTCACGTTGTGTAACGCGGTTGTCCGTCGCCTTGGGCCTCGCTATAGTGCCCACCTTATGCAGACCGGCGAGACGTACAGAGCGAGTGACCTCTCAGTCACGGGCGCGGTCGGGGCCGCCTGGGGCATCTCCGGGGTGCTCTTCCTCATCGGCGGCGCCGTCCTCCGCCTCACGCCGGTGGCTCTCGACGCCTTTGCGCATCCCTTCGGGCCGCGTCACTGGGCCTTCCTTGTGGGTTTCTTCGTTTTCATGGTCTGGTCCGAGGGGTACAGGGGCTTCCAGAAGAACTTCGCCCCCCGGGTGGCGGCCCGGGCCCGCTACCTCCGGCAGAATCCCCATCTGGGACACGCCCTGTTGGCCCCCCTGTTCTGCATGGCGTTCTTTCACGCACCACGCAGGCGCCTCATGGGGTCCTACGGCCTCATGACGATGATCGTGGTGTTCGTCCTGATCGCGCGGCAACTCCCCCAGCCGTGGCGCGGGCTGGTGGACCTGGGGGTGGCGGCGGGGCTGGTGTGGGGGCTGGTGGCCCTGGCGGTGTTCACGTACCAGGCGTTCGGCACCGCATCGTTCGATCATCCCCCGGAGACACGGTAAGCCGGGGCCTCTGTCCGCCCCCTGTCCGAGACGGTATTCTTGGCCCGGAGGCAAAAAACCCCGCTTGTCAGGCGTCGCAGCGCCGGCCGACCAAACCTAAGGAGGCCATCCATGAAAATCCGACTGAGTGCAGGGATCCTGTTGCCCCTGGTGGTCGCCGCCGTTGGCTGCGCCCCCAGCTACGACTACGAGGCCGATGCCGCGGCCGTGGAAGCGGTGCGGGAGGCCGAGGAGGCCGCCCTCGTCGCCCGAGACGTCGACGCGTTCATGGCGCTCTTTTCGTCCGACGCCGTGGCCATGCTCGCCAACGAACCGGCCATTGTCGGCGCCGATGCGATCCGGGAGTGGGCCGAGGGGATCATGGAAGGAATGACGATCACATTCGAGTCGTACGAGACGGAGGACGTCAGGGTTTCGGGAGATCTGGCCGTGGAGTACTACACCGGCGTGTGGACGCTGACGCCCGTAGGCGGCGGTGACCCCGTGACCGAGAACAACAAAGGACTGCACGTCTACGAGCGGCAGGAGGATGGGTCGTGGTTAATCATCTACGACATGCCGAACAGCAACGATCCGCTGCCGGGCATGTAGCACCGCCCTACCTCACCCCACCTGGCGACAAGACGAAAGGCCCCGGCAAGCGTCGGGGCCTTTGTGCTGGGATCATCTGTGCCGGATCACAAAGAATCGATGATGGACGCCGGCGGCCGCTCACCATCGTTGCTCCATGCCACATTGCCGGGTCACGCCGAGAAGGGACAGATTATGGGCATGCCGATGCCACAGCCTGTCACGACCATCGAGGAACTCCTCGCCCTCCCCGACGACGGCTTGCGCCACGAGTTACTGGACGGCGAGCACGTCGTGACGCCTGCGCCGTCGCCGGACCACCAGCGCGTGGTCGGCGCCTTCGCCGCCGTGATCGGGAGGTCCCTCGCCGAGCACCCCGACCTGGAGTTGTTCACCGGCCCTGCGGATCTTCGCCTTTCCCGTCGCACGCTGGTGCAGCCCGATCTCTTCGTTATACAGGTCGATCCCGCAAACCGCTTCCGGGCTTGGGCGGACGCACCGGTTCCCCTCCTGGCCGTCGAGGTGCTCTCCCCGTCCACCGCCGCCAGCGACCGGGGGAGCAAGCGCCGGCTCTACCGTGACGCCGGAGTGGGAGAGTACTGGATCGTGGACATCGCGGCGCGCGTGGTAGAGCGGTGGCAGCTTGGGGAAGACCGCCCCGAGATCGCCGACGGCTCCCTCGACTGGCGCCTCCGCGGCACTTCGGGTTCCGTGAATCTTCCCGAGTTGTTCGAGCGGGCTGTGGGGCGGTAACCGCTACTCCGCCCTGAGCGCCTCCGTGGGATCCACCTTCAGCGCCCGGCGCGCAGGCATGTACGATCCCAACACCCCGATCGCCACGAGCAGCGCGGCCACGACGGTGAACGTCACCGGGTCCGTGGGCGCCACGCCCACCAGCATGCTGGAGATCACCCGGGTGAGCCCCACCGCCCCCACGATGCCCAGTCCCACGCCCGCCACGGTCAGGACGAACCCCTGCCCCAGCACCAACCGCAGGATCGTCCCCCGCTCGGCGCCGAACGCGAGGCGAATGCCGATCTCCCGGGTCCGCTGGCTCACCGAGTAGGAGATCACGCCGTAAAGCCCCACCGCCGCGAGCAGCACTGCCACACCCGCAAACAGGGCGATGAGAATCAAGGCGAACCGATTCGGAGCCATGGCGTTTCTTACCAGCTCCTCCATGCTCCGTACCCGGGCCAGTGTGGCCTCGGGATCGATTCGCCGCAGCGTCTCCCGAACCGACGCCACCAGCGCCTCCGGCTCCACACCGGCCCGGATGGCCATGTACTGCTGCTCACCGGGGAAGAGTTGATTGACATGGGGCATGAACACCGTCTCGTTGTAGTCCTCGCTCAGGCTGCTGTGGCGCTGGTGCTCCACGAGGCCCACCACCTCCGACCAGTCGCCGCCACGCCCCAGGGCGCCGGTCCAGATCCGCTTGCCGATGGGGTTTTCACCGGGCCACGCCATCTCCGCCAGCTTTTGGTCCACGATGGCGTACTCCCAGTCCTCGTTGTCCTTGAAGAACCGCCCCGCCAGGAGCTTGGTCCCCATGGCCTTGAAGTAGCCAGGGCTCACGTAGCGAATAGCTCCTTCGGGCTCGGTCTCGTTCCGGGCCTTGATGGCCTCGGTGGCCCACGGCCCCCCGTACAGCCCGCCGCCCAGGGGAATGCGATTGGAGAACCCGATGGCCTCTACGCCCGGCAGCGCCGCCAGCTCCCGCTCCAGGTTCCCGAAGAACACCCGGACCTCCTCCTGGTTGTGCGCCCGGCCGGATTCGGAAACGGACACGGTGAGGATGTGGTCGGTGTCGAAGCCCGGCCGGATCTGGCGCAGCTCGGCGAAACTCCGGAGCAAGAGCCCGGTGCCCACCAGGAGCACCAACGACAGCGCCACCTCCGACACGATCAGCGCCCGGCTGATGCGCTGGTGTCCCCTGTCCCGGGACACGCCCCGCTCGGTGAGGGCACCCATCAGATCGGTCCGGCTCGCCCGGATCGCCGGCACCACGCCGAACAGGATCACGGCGACCATCGAGCCCGCAAACGCGAACCCGAGCACGGGGAGGTCGAGGGCGATGGAATCGAGACGAGGCAGGTTCGAAGGCCTGAGCGCGAGGAGCGCCTGAATCCCCCACGCCGCCAGCCCCACACCTGCGGCCCCGCCCAGGAGTCCCAGGATGCCGCTCTCCACAATGAGCTGCCGGGCGAGCTGCCGCCGGCCGCCGCCCAGTGCCGAGCGCACCGCCATCTCGTGGGAGCGGGCCTGGCCCCGCACCAGCAGCAGGTTGGCCACGTTGAAGCACGCGATGAGCAGCACGAACGTCACCGCCCCCATCATGACGAGGAGCAGGGGCTTGGCCTTCGTCACCAGGTCGTCCAGCATCGGCGTGACGTGGAGCCGGAAGTTCACGTGGGCGTTGTCCTGCGCTACCTCGGCCAGGTGCACGCCGATGGCGTTCATCTCCTCCTGGGCCTGCGCCACCGTGACCCCCGGCTCCAGCCGCCCCACCAGACGGAGCCACGCGTTGATCCGGTCGGGATCCCGGAGCCATTGTTGGGGCAGCAGCCGCCACATGTCGTTCTCTTCCCGGCGGCTCCGCAGGCTCACCACGTTGGGATTCACCCCGGCGGGGAGGACGCCCACCACCGTGTGGGGCCGTCCCCCCACCCGGATGCGCCGGCCGATGATGTCCTCGTCGGCTCCGTAGCGGCGTTGCCACAATCCGTGGCTCAGCACCACCGATGCCGGCTCGCCTTCCTCGAACATGCGCCCCAAGGCGGGCTCGATACCCAGCAGCGTGAAGTAGTTGGGGGTGGCCCATTGGATCCGCACCTCCTCGGACTCGCCATCGTCACCGGTGAGCGCCTCCGGGATGGTGTAGCGGGCGGAGAAGTCGGCGACGGTAGTGGTCATCTCCCGGATGTCGGTGAAGTCGCCGGTGGCGATGGGGAGCTGGCCGTAGTTCTGGTCTTCTCCCCAGATCGTCACCAGCTCCTGGGGCTGGTCGAAGCCCAAGGGCGTGAACAACACGCCGTGAATGACACTGAAGATCGCCGTGTTGGCGCCGATCCCCAGCCCCAGCGTGACGATGGCGACCAGCGTGAACGTGGGCGCCTTCCAAAGGCTACGCAGGGCGATGCGCACATCCTGGAGCAGCAAGTTCATGGTGCCGTTCTTCTTTCGCGTAGGAGCGTTGGCCCGGCGGCGGGGCGGACGCTTGCCGCGAACCTGCCAGGCAGCTCGGAACAGGGCCACGAACTCCCGGGCCCAGAATCCGAGATGGGTTGCGCGAGGACGGCTCATCGCGTGGGAATAGCGTGCCTCGAACGTGCCGACCATCTCGTCGGCGTATTCGGCGCGGAACGACGCCGGAAAGAGGTGGAGCAGCCGGCGGTAGAACCGGAGGCCCCGAGGGTGGGCGGTCACGACTCGCCTCCGGCCGGGACCGCGCCCCGGACCAGGTTCTTCTCCCGGGCGAGGCCCACGAGGGCCGCCAACCGCTCCGACTCGGCGGCGAGGACCGCGCCGCCGAAATCCGTGAGCTGGTAGTAGCGGCGCCGGCTATCGGTCGAATCGCCGTCGACGGGAGGCTCGGCCACCTCGATGAGGCCATCGTCCCGGAGGCGCTTGATGGCGGCGTAGAGGGTGCCCGTCTCCAGATCCATGACCCCTCCCGTCCGCTCGTAGACGTCTTTGATGATGCCGTAGCCGTGGAGCTTGGTGCCGGCCAGGACCAGGAGGACGTGGTACGTGAGGTGCGTAAGTGGAAGCAGGGATTGAACTTGCGAGTTCTGGACCATGGAGTTGGTTCTCGGTTAGTGGATTGTCACTACAGGGATCGTCCATGTAGTAAACCCGGATCCCGGGCAAAGGGTCCTTCGAGGACGCCCTGGACACGCCCAACGCCGATGTTCCGTTGCCGGGGATTTGGCAAGCGGAGCGCGCCGTTTGTCCCTGCAGCGCGCGTTGGTTCGCAAGGTGGGCCAAGTTGAGATCTTGCACTGAAGAGAACCGCAGCGCGCGTAAGGGGCAAATGGCGTGCTCCGCTCCTGGCACCACCCCTAATCCGTGGACGACGAATCCGCCACCACGTTGATCACCACCGAGTCCGCAAGCTCGGCGTCGGTGGTTCCTTCATGGGCGCGACATTTTGTAACGACCCGGACGATTTGGATACCAGGCCCGACTGCACGTATTATTAGAGTGTAGGCGAACCCCACCAGGATTCGCCTATGCCCGTCACGGCCAGGTTGTCCAAGAACTTCTACGACAAACTCGGAGAGGACGTCGCCAACGAATTGGTGGACTGGTTCAACCAAGTGGATGCCACGTACCGGACCGATCTGCGCGAGCTGAATGAGCTCAACTTCGCTCGCTTCGATGCGAAGCTGGAGCAACGCCTTGCGGAGTCCGACGCCAGGATGGCAAAGCGATTCGCCGAATCCGAGGTAAACATGGAGAGGCGATTCGCCGAGTACGACGCGAAGATTGACACGCGATTCGCCGAGTACGACGCGAAGATGGACACGCGATTCGCCGAGTACGACACGAAGATGGACACGCGATTCGCTCAGATGGAAGACTCGATCGACCGCCGGTTCGCCGAGGTCGGCTCACGGTTCGACACGTTGGAATCGGACTTCGCAAGGCTGGGGACGGCCCTGGAGGCAAAGCTGGAGGAGAAGTTGGAGGCAAAGCTGGAGATTCGCATCAGCAAGCTCCGCACCGATCTGATCCGCTGGATGTTCGTCTTCTGGACCGGAACGATGATCCCGGTCGCCGGAATCCTGGTGGCCGTCCTTACCTAGATCGCCCTAGAGCTGATAAGCGGATTACACCATTTGTCCCTTCCGCGCGCTGCGGTTCTCCTTCAGTGCAGGATCTCAACAAATCCCACCATGCGAACCAACGCCGCGGGGGTGGTTGGAGTAGCGGGGCACACCATTTGTCCTTTACGCGCGCTGCGGTTCTCCTTCAGTGCAGGATCTCAACAAATCCCACCATGCGAACCAACGCGCGCTGCAGGGACAAACGGTGCGCCCCGCTCTAGAGCCCGCGACACAAAGCTCTTGCGAACCAACGCGCGCGGCAGGGATAAACGGCACGCTGCAGCTCCTTGGCACCACCCCTAATCCGTGGACGACGAATCCGCCACCACGTTGATCACCACCGAATCCGCCAGCTCGCCGTCGGTGGCGAACACTGTCGACGCCCCCAACGCCAGCCCCGTTACCGTCACCTCGCTACCCGTACCGTCGAGCTGCAACACGGCCGGATTCCCATTGAGCCACTGGGCCTCGACGGCCGCGTCGGCAATGGTGTCACCGTCGGCCTCCAGGCGGACGGCCTGGAGCAGGGCGCTCTGCCCCACGAAGAGCGAGTGCGCTCCATAGATGCGGAGCGCCGGTTCCGGAACCACCACGTCACTGATGCCCAGCATCAGCTCCACCTCCGTCGGCTCACCGGCATTCACCAGCACGTTGGTGGCGACGGCTGTGCCCTGGAACTCGCTGCCCGACGGCGCATTGGCCTGGACGATGTAGTCGCCCCCCGAGACGTAGTGGATGGAAAAGGCGCCGCTCGCATCGCTCCGGCCCGTGGCCACCACCCACCACGTCCCCCGCAAGGTGGGGTTCCCGCGGTACACCGTGATGATCGCGCCGGGCACGGGCATCACCACCTCGAGGTCGCCCGGCGAGCCCCGCACCGTGCCGGTGATCGTCCCCGTGGCGTCCTCGTTCACGGCACGGATCACCGGGATGAACACGAAAACGTCGTTGAAGATCTGGAAGCTCCGGCCCACGTCGAAATCAATGATGATGTTCGCGCCACTGGGGCCGTCGGTGATCGACAAGGGATGCTCCACCAGCGCGTGCAGCGCCAGCTCCCCCGCCACGGGCCAGTGCACCGGCGCTTCCGCGCCGTCCAGCAGGATGATGTCCGATCGGTCCGTATCGATTATCAACTGGACCGCGTTGAACTGACTCGCCGGGAGATCCCCTTCGGCGACGAGTGCAGTGGTGCCCTGCTGCAACTCCAGGAGATCGAATCGTTGATTCGGCTCCGCGATGGTGACCCATTCAGGAGCGCAAAACGTCCCAGAAGCACAAAACATCGTCGTGTCCATCTCCGCTGTAGCGGACACGCTCACGATGTGGATGTTGACGCTCTGGACGAGATCAAACGGAAACGGTGCGTCGGTTAGCAGCACCCGGGTGCCACCCGACTCGCCGGGGTCCGTGGTGCCGCACGCACCGCACAGCATTGCTCCGGCCCAAATCGCCAGGATTTGTCGCTTCATGATGCGTCCTCCTGTCCCACCGCCAGCACCACCAGGTTCGCCGGCGGGCCTTCCGCGGTGATCACCTCGGGCTCGGCCACCTCCGATACCACACGGATCTCATACGTGCCCGCCGGAAGGTCGTTTTCCGCCAGATCCACGGCCGCAGCGGGCTGGTCTACGGTGAGTTCCTCACCGGGCACCAGCGAAAACCGGGACAGATCGTCCGTGCAGGCGAACGGACCGACACCGACCATGGTCCCATCACGCAGGATTTCGATGGTTGCCCGGCAGCTCGAGCTGCCCACGAAGGTCAGCGTTCGGTCGCCGACGTTCCGAACGGTGATGTGCGCGGTGAACGCCCCACCGGGCGCCACGATGGACGGACTCACCGTGACCTTGCTGCGGAGCGGAGAAGTCGACGGATCCGTCGCGCAGGCACCGGCAACTACCGGGGCGAAGACGGTCATGCCCAACACCGACAAAGATCTTGAATACATGGTCACTCCCTGGCTCATTCCCTCCACCAGCGAGTCACAGCACCCGTTTCTGTCAGCGACCCTCCGCCCCCACGGCCAGATCGATCTCCCAGCGATCGGCTGTCCCCGCCGGCTCGTATCGCAGCGTGTCGTCGTTCCCGATCACGATGAACAGGCGCGCCAGCGCTTGGGGCAGCTCGACCGTGTAGTCGGCCGCGGCCGTCGAATCATTGACGATCCGAAGACCGGTGGGCAGTACGATGAGCCGCTCGCGCTCCGACCCGCCAAAGACGGTGGCGGACGCCGTCTCCCCCACGACCGTCTCCACCGTGAGCCGTCCGGAGGCCTGACGCGTGGAGAACTCGAGGACAAATACGTCCCCCGCCGGCACGAACGACACGGCGGCGGTGGGATCGTTTGATTCGACGCTCGTGGTGCCGGGAGTTGCGGCGGTCTCTTCCTCGCCGGCCACCACGGCCCACAGCGCCCTGGTCTGTTCCGCGATCCACGCCCGCACCGGCTGCACGGTGACGCCCACTGCCGTCAACGCCACCAGCACCGCCGCGGCTCGCAAGCCCCACGTGCGCAGGGTGTTCTTGGATACCGGGAAGTCCGCCCGGCGAACGGCGGCGCTCACCGTCGCAATCTTGCGCCGCAGTTTGAAGTACCGGCCTGCGCAAGCCTCGCACGAGTCTACGTGACGCTCCAGCTCCATCTGCTCGGCCACGTCCAATTCCTTGTCCAACAGCCGGACGAGGTCGCCGTCAGATACGTGTGTCATAACTCATCCTCCGTGTGGAGCCGTTCAGCGAGCTTGTCGAACGCCCGGACCAACAACGTGCCCACCGACTTCGTCGTCGTACCCACCGCCGTCGCAATCTCCCGATGAGAAAAACCTTCTTCGCGCATGAGGAGCGCGGTTCGTTCCTTCTCGCTCAAGCAGTCCATTGCTTCCCGGACCAGGCGCCGGGTTTCCTGCCGCTCGAGTTGCGCCGCCGGGTCGGGCGCCGGGTCCGGCGCCGGCAGCTTGTGTCCCGCGTCCCGTTCCAACTCCCCCCGGCGGCGCGCCACCCGGAGACGATCGACCGCCAGGTGCGTTGCCACCGTGAACAGCCATCCCTTCAGGGCCTCCCCGTGTTGCGGCGGTCGCACGCGCAGTCGCAGGAACGTGTCCTGCACCACGTCCTCCGCCAGGTCCGGGTCGCCCGTGTATCGCGCGACGTATCGCACCAACGCGGTCCGATGCCGGCGGGCGAGGGCGCCGAGGCGCACGGCGTCAAAAGGCGACACTCACCCCGACGAACGGAAACAGGGGTAGCCCGCGATCGAACCGATCGCACACGCCCGATGGTGTGACGATCACGTCCGCTTCTCCGCCACATGCGGCGACCGAGCCCACGTACGTGACCGCGTTGCGGCGATTGAGCGCGTTGCGTACCTGCACGTACACCGTGAGCTGCGACGACCCCACTTCCCTCCACCACTCCGCCAGGAGATTCAGCCCCACGTACGGGCCGGTGCGGTTATCGTTGGGCAATCCGATGGCTTGTGTGGTGAGCAACGTGTCGGGCCCTCCCCTGCAAAACACCTCGACGTTGTCGCAGACAAGCTCGCCCAACAACACCCGCGTGTACGGGGTGCCCGTGGCGGCGGTGAACGAAGCGCCCACGCGGAGTGACGGCCGTACCCGCACCGCGGCGGTGGCATCCAACACGTGGCGCCGGTCGGCGCTGCCGGCAAACTCGTACCCGCCGGCCCGCATGCGCGACGAGCCCAGAGTGTAGGCGAACGACCCGGTCCACCGCCCCACCAACCGGCGCAACGAGAGCTCCACGCCGGCGGCGGTGTTGGTCCCCGGCACGAAGATGGACCGGTCGGCACTCAGCGTCCCGGGTTCGGGGTCGGGCACTGCCACACCCGTCGTCCGGCGGCCGTAGAGGTTCGCGGCCCCGAGCCACCCGGTACCCAACCACTGCTCCACCCCGGCGGTGACCACGTCGGACCGGATCACCGGGATCGTATCCCCCGCCATCAGCCACACGTCGGTTAGGTGCAACTCGGGACCCACGCCGGGTCCCGCCGGGGCGAGGGCCTGGGTGTACTGGAACGAACGACCCGCACCGATGCTGAAGGTCGTGCCCTGGTTGGGCATCCAACGCGCCGTGATCCGCGGCGCCAGCGCCACGGCTGGCTTGTTGTCGAGCTTGGCGGTCACCTCGGTGCGCAATCCCGCCACGAGGGACAGCGACCCCCGCTCCCAGCGTCCCTCCCCCCACACCGCAAAGCTGGGGTGCGTTTCGGCCAAGGACAGGGCCTCGTCCAGAACCGCCTCGGGGTACGGACGCGGATACGGGCCTATGTACTGTTGGCGCTGGTAGGTGGCGTCGTACCCCACTGCCCACACCGACGACGCCTGGGGCTCGAGCCGCCCTTTGAGAGTCAGGTAGGTGACGCTGTTGTCCATGGGACTGTGCGTCGGTGCTGCCTCCGCCGCCAACGTATTGGCGAAGGCCGCCACGTTGAGGCGGCCGGTGAACCGGGTCACCCCCACCGTGTGGCGTGTGACGAACGATCCCACCGGCGACGTGAGCGTCGCCCGGGCCACGGCGTTGCCCCAATGGCCGCGGGTCTGTTGGATGATGTCCCGCACAGTGCCGCGGACGTTGTCCCGCTCCCACATGCCGCTCACCTCGAGAGACGACGATCCCAACGCCACATCCCCCCGGCCCGCCACGTCCAGCAGGGCGTAGGGGATCTCGCTCGAATCGGGCAGCAATCCCGACACCAGATCCACGTAGGAGCGTCGCGCCGCAACCGTCCAGCCGTTGCGCCCCGTGGCGTGATCCATCGCCACACGCCCGCTCACCATCGAAAGCTCCGCCAACCCGCTCAACCCCGCGGTGGCCCGGCGCGACGACAGGTCGAGCACCGCGGCGGCGCCCTCTCCGTCGGCCGCACTCCGCACGCCCGGGTGGAAGAACGCCGCCCCGATGACGTCGGGATTGACTCCGGTGAAAACCCCGCCGGTGTGGACGGGATTGAAGAGGGGCATCCCGTCGAAGTAGACCCGGGTATGGCTCCACGGGGCACCTCGCGTCCAGATGGCCGCGGTGTAGTCGTCCCGGGTGGTGACGCCGGGCAGGCGATGCATCGCCCGAAAGAGATCGGTCTCTCCCAAGGTGACGGCGTCCACCACGTCGCCGTGGGTGAGCATCCGGGCGTCGGCCGCGGGGAACATCCGTTGCCGGAACAGCTCCGCGTCGATGCGCGCCCCGCCGGCGGTCTCGTCTCGCGGCTGGAGGCGGGCAAAAGGATCGACGGGGGCAGTGATCTTCGTGGGCGCCAACCGCACGGGCAACACCAGCAGGCCGACGGACACGTGCATCGGCGCCCGGCGAAACAGATCCAGCGTCACGGTGGCGGGCTCGTACCCGAGCCGACGCACCACGAGTCGAAACTGCCCCACGGGGAGCCCTCTGAACCGGTATGCCCCCAGCCTGTCCGTCACCGCCGTCCCTCCGATGCTCCAAAACGGCGACCCGGACACGGCCCGGCCGGTGCTCATGGGGTGCGGCTCCAACATCACCACCGCGCCTGCCAGCGGGTCACCGGATTCGGCGTCCAGCACCGTACCCACCACCGACCCGCCCGGCACCGAGTCAACCGGCACCGTGTCCTGGGCCGTCAGCGGAGACGCCAGCCCCACGAGCAGCAAGAGGGTCGCTTTGTTCACCTGGATTCGTCCATTTCTACTGCAACAGCGAGTGACGGGGCGCCGGTCTGCCACGGGTCTCCATCGAGTACCCGCCGGGGGAGAGGGAGTTCGGGATTGTGAAGGGGGTCAGGGGGTGCAAAACCCTTCGTCGAAGGGTGTGACGGCCGGATTGTCCAGGGTGGGGATCAGCTCCCGCAGCCACTCGGACAGCGCTTCGGCGGCGGGCGACGTGTTCCGGCGCGGGTTATCGCCCTCCTCCCGCAGGACGAGAGGCATGTACGCTCGGGACGACGGATCGTAGCGCCAGGCCCGGTAGGCGAGCACGCCGGTATCGTGGCAGAGCGGGTCGGACCACCAGAAGTCGATGCCCACGTCCCGGATCCGGTCGAACTGCCTGACGAGAACGTCGTCGTCGATATGACCGATGAGCCGGCGACCGAACGCGTACTTTTCGCGGAGCTCGTTCTCCGTGAACATGGCGCTCGAGGTCCGGTCCCACACGGCATGGCTGTGATCGAAGGCGTACACGTTCCCGTCCCGCTCGACCACCAACCCGACCCAGTGGAAGAGCCAGGCCATGTTTACCTGTTCGACTTCGAACAGATACTGCTGCTCGATGTCTTCGATGGTGGTCGTGGGCTCGTCACCGCATGCCCACAGCACCGGGAACAACAGCCAGAGACACCACACACGTCGCTTCATCGCCGGTAACCTCATCTTAACTCGAGGGTTTCTGTCTGTTGATACAGCGAGTGGGGCGTGTGGTTTCTGTCGGCAGGTTCGGGAGGACTCGTCAACCAACGCCGCGGGTTGGGCTGACAAGCGGAGCACACGACACACCGTTCTTGCGAACCGACGGGCTCTGCAGTGACAAACGGCACGCTGTAGCGGCTGGTCAAACGCGTCCCACCACTCTCAACCGCATCACGTACTCCACGTCCATCTCGTCCTTCCACACGCCGTAGATCGCGTCCTCGAGGAAGCGCACAACCTCGAACCTCTCAGGTAACGTCACCACGCCGAGGTAACGGCCCTCGGCGTCGAAGACGTCCCAGTCGGGGGCGCCGATGGGAAGCCGGGGATCTGACACGAACACCTCGGGGTTCTCGATGACCCAGCCCAGCGCGCGGCGTTCTTCGTCGGACATGTCGTTGACGGTGCGAACCTGTTGGACCCACAGGGATCCCCGGGGGCCCGTGAGAAACCGGTGATACGCCGGATAGGCGTCCGTGAACTCGATCATGTTCATGATCTGCCGCAGCATCGGCTCCGGCACGCCACCTTCGCGGAATTTTTCTTCGAGCGTTCGGCCGATCAGTTGCTGTTCGCTCTCGCTGAACGGTTGACGCTGCGATGGCTTTCTCACCACTCTCGCCAGCGCGCCGGCCTGGTCGTACCACCCGATGCTGTAGTCGTCGTTGGTGCCGTACAAGAGGTTACCGTCTCCATTGAGATCCCACGCGGGCTCCGTGCCAAAGAAGATGATCTGGCCTTCACCGGTGAGCCGGATGGTGTTGCCGGTGGGGAACGCGAGCAACGTATCCGCCACCCCCCCGTCGTCATCCAAAATCACGATGGCATCGGCACTGTCCACCGTGGGCTGGCCCCCGAACCCAAAGGAGCGACGCTGCTGCACGATGCGCCCGTCGTCCCGCATATCGGTCACGATGGGCAACCCGAACTGCACGTCGATGCGGTAGCTCGTGGCGACGGAACCGTCGGTCGCGTAGCGACTGATCCGGCGATTCTGCATGTCGTACACGTGCAGCGTGTCCCCGGGACCCATGAGACACGCCCCCAGGGCGTAGCCCAGCTCTCCTGGCCCGCTTCCCGACTCGCCAAAGGCGTCGAGGAATGCGCCGTCCTCGGAGTACGCGGCGATACGGGACGCGCCCTGATCCGCCACAAAGATGCGCCCGTCCGACCCGACGCAGATCCCGGCGATGTGACCGAAGAGGTAGTCGGGGTCGCCCTCCACGGCACCGATCCGGAGATCCTCTTCCGCGGTCCAGCCACTCCCTTCCTCCCACACTCCAGTCACGGAATTCGAGACAATGCTCACGCCGGCACTGTCGGTGACGGTTCCGGTCCAGGCCGAACCCGCGTCACCAGCGGAGCAGCCAAGACACACGAGCGCGGCGGACAGGAAGGACGGGCGGATCATCATAGGGATCTCTGTAACGAGTACGGGGTTTCTACATTGGTCGAATCTGCGAAAGCGACATGAAAGGATTCGCTCAACGTTTCACGGTGTGCAACGCGCATGAATAGTTTGCTCGTCACCACCATCACTCTGCTAGCCTCCCAGGCCACTCTGGCGACCGCCCTGCCGGGCACGAATATACGGGTCAAGGCATACGAGCTGGACGCAATGGTGGTATCGAAGAACGCCAAGGTGGAGGCCGTGGCCAGGGTCACCTTCGACCCGCTGCAGCTGATGCCCGAGGAACTGGTGTTCTATCTCGACGGCGGCCTGCATGTCGACTCGGTGTTCCTGGGACTGGAACGACTCGCGACCACTTCGACGCGCGTCCCCTACGATCTCGACAACTTCGGGATGGCCACGCGGACCACGGCGGTCGTGACCGAGGAGATGATGTTGGACGACGGTCTCACCGTGTTCTACTCGGGCCACAGCAAGCCGTCGTTCCTCTGGCTGCCGGTGTTCCAGGAAAACTATTTGGCCAGCTATCCGGTGGATTTCACCCGGGTCACGGTCAGGTCGGGCGAGCACTACAGTGAATGGTGCGCCGAAGACGTCGACTTCAAGAAAGTCCAGCTGAAGGGGCTACTCGCTCCCTCCATGCCGCCGCCAATCCTCTTCTAGTAACTCAACCAGTAGTTGATCTTCACCAGCAGCACGTTCTGCTGGTCATCACCCGGTATGTCGCCCAACTCCCGGACCGGTTGGAATGACGGATCGGGGCCTGCAAAGAAGCTGTTCTGGCTCCACGCAAGGAAGAGCGTCGATCCCGGACGATACTCCCAGCGGAACACGAGGTTGGTCCGCAGCGATCGTACCTTGAAATCCGGATTGGAGAACGTGATGGCCGCGCCGGGCCCGGGACCATCGGCATCCACGGTGAAACGGTCGTTCACATCGTCGTAACTCACGGTCGACGCGCCGTCGACGCCGTACTCCAGGAACGCGTAGCCGCTGGGTGTGGTGAACTCCTTGTACCGTTCATAGTTCCCCGCGTCCACGAGGGGCTGTCCGTAGAACTGCAATGTCAGGTTGCGGGAGAGCGCCCAATCTACTCGGAGCGTGATGTCCAGAGTAGATCGATCCAACTGGCCGAAAACGTAACGGCCCCCGTACGTCGCCGTGGCAAGCGGATCAGCCGACTGGGTCACGTAGAACGCGTCGGCGTGCGATCGTGAGTAGCTCGACGCGAGGGAAAACCCCAGGGCACCGCTGCGCACATTGATGCTGGGTAGCACCTCGACCGACCAAGTCCCTTCGCGGCGCCGCATGGTACCGAGTCCAGCTCTGAACGACACGGTCTTTCTGGTATCGCTGCCGACCGATGCAGCAAAATCCCAGAGCGCCGGGGTCTCCATCAGCGGTCCGCCGCGGGTCGCGCGATCGCTCAGACCGTTCGATTGGACGACTATCGAACCTCCCACATTCCAAAAGCTGTGGAGCTGGCCGTTGAACCGCGTCGTGACGGACTTCCGCATCACCGTGCCGCCGAAGTTCATGGACGCAGAGAGGTCGGTGCCCACCCGGGCCGAGCGGAAGACCTTGCCGGGCTGGAGCCAGCGGCGGGCGACCCCGCCGAACCCCACGATGTTGTCCACCTTGAACTGAATGCCGGCGTCGTTGATCTCGAAGCCCGGATGCGACCCCCCACCACCCACGTTGAACGTCCAGTTCCCGTTGTTCTCTCTGAAGCTCACGAGACCCAGGGCGCCGGTCAGGGACGTCCGCGTGGGATCGTACGTGAGATGGTCCTGGTCCGGCCGCTGGAAGTAGCGTGCGCTGCTCCGTTGCACCCTGTCGAGGGCGGCGGGATCACCCCGGATGTGGGAGAACGCCAGTATCCCACTCACAGAGTACGCGTTCCGCTGGAACCGGTGCAGGAAATCGACGCCGCCACTGTACGCCGAGCGGTTGAGGAAGTTGAGCGACGGATCGGAGATGTCCCGGTGCACGGTGGAGGCAAATGCACCCACCTGGCTCGATCCGTCCCCGAAATCCTTCTGCGCGCGAACGATCCCGAAGTTGGTCAACGGCTCGATGGGCTCGTCCGGGAGCGGCGTGCCGTCGACGTCCGCCATCTGTGCGTACTCGTTCGCCGTCACGGCATCGAGCACGCCGATGGACCATCCCGACTGCGTCCGCCCCGACAGCTTGGCCGCGCCGATGATCGTAGCGGCAACCGGCTCGTCCACGTAGGCCACACTGCCCTCCATCGAGCGGGATGGCGCCTTGCCGATGCGCCGGGAGTAGAACAACTGGTGCCCCCCCACGCCGAATCGGAAGATGCTCGAACCCTCGATGAAGAATGGGCGGAGCTCCGGAAACTGCGTCTCCAAGACGCTGAGGTTCACGACGGCGGGATCGGCATCCACCTGGCCGAAGTCGGGATTCAGGGTGACGTCCAACGTGAAGTCACTGGAGATCCCATACTTGATGTCGGCACCACCGGCATAGTGACCCGTGGTCCCCGAATTGAAGGGATTGGCTGGATCCGCTCCCTCGGTGAACGTCCCCTGGGTCACCGCGTAGGGCAGCACCTCGAGGCGCCGCTGCGTGGGAATGTCAGTCAAACCCAGCAGATGCCCGAACTGGGACGCAAAGCCGGCCTCCGCCTGGGACGTCCACGGCCAATCCACCGCCTCCCCGGCGCGAAAGATGTCGCGGAAGAGAAGGATGCCCCACGTCTGATCCTTCGCTGACGAAAACCGCAGCTGTGAGAAGGGGATCCGCATTTCCGCCACCCACCCCTCGGAATCGATGCTGGTGCGCGCCTCCCACACCGGATCCCACGAGGCGTCGATATGTTCCCGGCTGTCACCCGTCGCAATCCCGTCGTTCCTTCCTCCGGCCGGTGTCACGCCGAAGATGAACGACGTCCGGTGATCGTGGTACGAATCGAGGAGTACGAAGAACTCGTCGTTGAATCCCTCGAACGTGTCCCGCCGGTCGAGCCTCCGGGAGATTGCCTCTGGCTGCGAGTCACGGAGCCTGGCCCCCACATAGAGCGCCCGGTCGTCGAAGACAATGCGTACCTCCGTGCGCTCCGCCGCGGATGCACCGTCGTTGGGCGAGTCGCGGCGGAATCCCGACACCGGCGTGGCGCTGTTCCACACATCATCGTCGAGCACGCCGTCGATCCGCGGCGGCCGGTTCACCCGAACCGCCGTGATGGCGGGCGGAATACGCCCATCGGTGTGGACGAGGGCGGAGTCTGGCGGGAGTGCCTCGGCTTGTGGCAGCAACAAGCCGAGAAAGAACGGGAGTGAGGTCATTATTTCATAATGGGAACCGGCGGGTGATCCGGCCACTGAGAATTTTCTGAACACTTCTTCACAGCGAACCGTCGGACGCTTAGTACACAAAAGACCCCGGGCTGTCGCCCGGGGTTTCTGGAGGAAAAGTCTCGCTGCGACTAACGGAACGGCAGGGAGATGGCGATCTGATGGGTCACCACCGTGGCCTCCCGGAGGGTCAGGGGCCCGTCCGGAGCGAGCACCAGGTCCGCACTCTGCGCGAGCGCGATGTCCCTACCACCGCCGAAGAAGTTGATGCTCGGAAACCCGTTTCCGCTGGTGGCCCGTCCCACGTACCGCAGCTCGAGATCCGCAAACGTCACCCGGGCGCCCCACGTGGGCGTCCACTCCATCCACTGCTCTTCCTGGGTGCGGCTGGTCAGCTCAACGTTGTCCCGTTGACGCAGGCGATAGTCGTAGCCCTTCACGCGGAGACCCAATTGGAAAGCGAACTTCTTCACTTCCCGGGTCAACCCCATGTTCACAGACGCATTGGAGAAATTGAACCGGTTCTCGATCGTCTTCCCTTTGTCGGGTATGATGCTGCCGTTGGCGGTGGTCGTGGGCCCTTCCGCCTCCTGCCACGTGTGGCTCACCGCCGGCTCGTACACGAGATCCAAACCGAACGTCGTGGGCCCTTCCTGTTTTGAGATCCCCACGCCGATGTTGTACGCCCAGCTGTGACCCGGATCCCGGGGGATGTTTTGCAGCACATAGTTGGGAATTTTGGGATGCTGCTTCCGGTTGACGGTCAGGATCCCACCGATGCGCCAATTGCTGTCACGCAACGGCTGCACGTACCCCAGGTGTGCGCCCCAGCTGCGTGTCTTGTCCAGATTGCGCTCATCGCGAACGGTGGGGGTCCAGTACCAGTTGGTGGAGTCGGTGAGCACCCAGTCGACGAACGTCACGTCGTGGGTCATGCTGAACCGATTGTGCACCAGCACCGCCTCGAGGGTCCGCTCGCCCGGGAGAGCCGCGGTGAATCCGAGGCGGTAATCCTCCATGTGGCCGTACTGATCGATGCTCCACGCGCCCCCGTACAGGTTCTCCGTCCCGTCCACCGCGTTGAGATCCGCGAACATCGCGCTGGCCGCAAGGGCGAGCCGTCCGTCGGCGAACTTTCGACCCACCATCGCCTGGAAGTACTTGTTGGTGGACGACAGATCGCTCACCGCGTTCCGGGGCGGCAGCGGAACCGTAACAATCGGATCTATCTGGAAGAACGGCTGGAAAAAACCCCGACCGCCCATGTCGATCTGCTGCATGGCAACGATCCCCCCGCCAAACCACCCCGCGGAGCCGAACAGCGCACCAACCGGCAGCGACCTCGCCGCGCCACCGTTCTCACCGATGGTGTAGACGGTGGGCGAGCTGAAGAACTCCGACTGGGCCAGTCGCCCGCCCTTCGCAGGATTCACGAAGGGGTCCAGCAAGTAGTCGTCGAGAGCGATGGACACGCCTCCCATGCTCAGGTTGCGCGACGGGAAGATGTTGAACTGCTCACCCCTTGCCACCGGCACGGTCTTGAGGGAGATGAGCTGCGCCGCGGTATCAATCGGCAACGCCGCGAGCGCAAGGACCAACAAGAGAGGTTTCATGGAGGGGCCTCCTGTTTCTGCGCGCCAGCCGGTCCCAGAACGGCGCCGGCTCGAGGGGCTGCCGGCTGTCGCTGGTGATATGTGGTATGATAGTCCTGTCTACTCCTACTCACCAGCGAGCGACCAAGGGGTTTTCTGTCACCGACCCGCCGTGCGACGCTCCGCAGCGTTCACGCATCATAAAAGAGACTCCATACACGGTAATTCCCGACAGGAGAGAGAGATGAACGTGAAACCGTGGAAGGCGGGCGCTTGGCTCGCAGTGACATTGGCCCTCGCCGGCCTTCCGAGCCCGATCCAGGGCCAAGTCAAACGCACCCTCGATCGGGCGGACGCATCCTTCCCCGAGGCCTTCAGTTTCGTGCAGGCCGTGCGGGAGTTGCCAGACGGACGGGTTCTCATCGGCGACCCGCTTGGGCAGGTTCTCGTGGCGGTGGACATGACCACCGGTGTCGCCGACACCATCGGTCGACAGGGCGCGGGGCCGGGGGAATACAATCAGCCCGACGCGGTCTATTCCCTGCCCGGCGATTCTACCCTTCTGGTGGACCTCGGGAACGGCCGGTTGACGGTGCTGGGACCCAACCTCGAGGCCGGGGAGACCATGCCCATCGCCAACATGCCGTCACAGTCGAGTGGAGGCGGTGGGCGTGTGATGATGGGCATGCAGACCATCCTGCCCCGGGCGGTGGACGGCCAGGGTCGCATCTATTTCCAGGGGCGTGGCGTGATGGCAATGGCAGCCGGCGGGCGTCCGCAGCTTCCCGACTCAGCCCCGATCCTGCGCTACGACCGGGGGACGAAGACCATCGACACCGTAGCGACGGTGCGCCTCCAGGGTCGGACGTCGAGCAGCAGCGGCGGTCGCAATGACCAGCGCATGGCCATCCAGCCGATTCCCCTCTCCCCACAGGACGCTTGGGGTGTCGGCCACAACGGCCGCGTCGCTGTGGCGCGGAGTGATGGGTACTACGTCGAGTGGCTGGACCAACAGGGCCGGCAGCGTGGTCCCGAAGTCCCCTACTCCCCGGTGCGCATCCGCAATGCCGACAAGGAAGAGTACGTCAATCGCCTCGGAGCTTCGGGGCTCGGCATGAGCATGACCATCGACAACGGCGTGCGATCGGTGGGCTTTTCCCGCGGCGGCGGCGGCATGGGAGAACCCAGCGTGGACGACTTTGAGTGGCCCGACGTGAAACCGGCGTTCGCCGGAAGCAGCGTGCGCGTCACGCCCGAGGGCGACGCGTGGGTGGAGCGTTCCGTGCAGGCGGGCGCCGAGCCGGTGTTCGACGTGTTTGACGCCGACGGAAGCCACAAGGAGCAGATCACGCTTCCCGTCGGCCGGCGCATCGTAGGGTTCGGAGACCTCTACGTGTACACAGTGACTTTTGACGAGTTCGACCTGATGTGGTTGGAGCGGTATCGCCGGACGACCTAGCCGGCGCAGTGCTTGAACGAGAAAACCCCCGGGCTACACCGCCCGGGGGTTTTGTTTGTTGACGAATCGAGTCCTCAGAAGACGAGCCGCGTGTCCCGCTTCTTCAAGATGAACACCCCTTCCCGCATACTCGTCACCACGATGATGCCGCTCTCGAAGTAGGGATAGTTACTCCAGGTTCCCGCAAAGCCCGGAACGTTCTCGCCGAACGGCACCGTGTCGAAGTACGCCACCTCTTGCGGGTTCACCGGATCGCTGATGTCGAAGATCCGGAGACCTGCGACGTAGTTGGACTGGTACATCAAGTTGCCGCGGACGTAGAGGTTGTGGTCGCTGGCCGCCGTGGTGCCCATGTGCTCTTTCGCCAGGATGGGGTCGTCGAGGTCCGTCACGTCCCAGATCAACGTCCGGGTGCGCGGCGTGCTGCCGGCGATTTCGTCCAGCTCGTCGTTCATGTAGAAGTACTTGTGATCGTCGGTGATCCAGCCCTGGTGGGCGTACCCCACGTTGGGGTATGACGCCGCGGCGAGCGCCACCGGGTTCTCCTTGTCCGTCACGTCGGCGATGCTCAACGCCGTCTCGGCGGACCCGAAGCAGATCTCCTTGCCCACATGGTCCGTGTCGGGACCGGCGTAGGTGACGCACTGGGCGTCGTGGTTGTAGCCCGTGCCGGTGCGGCCGGTGGACGGATCCGAAAAACAGCCCGCGAAGGTGGGATTCATGGGGTCCTGAATGTTCACCATGTGAAACGCACCGCCGCACGTCTCACCACCCATGCTGTTGCCCACCGTGTACGCAAACCCCGTCTCCTCGTTGATCACGATGTTGTGCGCGGAATGGATCCCGTCGTAGTGGGCCGTCTCCTCGAATGTGACGGGTGCGTCGGCAACGTCACGCAGCTGCGCGAGGTCGAAGATCTGAATCCCGTGGGGACCGGCCCCGTCCGACACGATGAACGCGTGGTCCTGGTACACTTTCATGTCCCGCCACAGGTTCGGCCTTGCACCTTCCGTAAGAGGCAGCTCGCCGAGGTACTTCGGGTTGTAGGGATCGCTGACGTCGAGGAACACGGTCCCGTCGAACCGACCCACGATGGCGTATTCCTTACCCGTCTCGGCGTCGGTCCAACCCCACACGTCACTCACGGCCACACCGCGGCCGGCGCCCACGTCGCTCACCGGCAGGAACGACACCACGTCCACGTCGGCACAGTCGAAGATTTCGGCCGCCATCCCTTCGGTGCAATTCACCTGCCCGCCGGCAATGGCGGACATCCCCCCGGCCTCATCCACGATCACCCCTCGCTCCCGCCACTCGCCGCCGGCGTCGCGCTGGAAGATGTACCCGCTGCCCTCTCCGAACTCGGTGCCCAACGCCGCGATCACCGCCACGTCGTTACGCACCGCCACCGAGCCGCCGAAGAACGCCTGCGGGGGAAGGTCGCCGAGGGTGAGGGGCGGCGCCGCACTCCAGTTTCCCGACGCGTCGCGTCGGAACCGGTACATGGCGCCCGTTAATCCCGACGTACCCGGCGCCCCGATCCACGCTTCGTCCCCACTGATGACAATGTTAAATCCGAAGAACGAGCCCGGCGACGAATCGACGGGATCCAACCCGCCCCGCTGGATCCACTGCCCCGACGCGTCGCGCGCGAACGCGAATGCAGCGCCCGCCGAACGGTTCGCCTGCGGGGCCGCGATGATCGCGTGATCCCCGGCGAGGGCGAGGCGCGCCCCGAATGCCGCGCGCGGCCCCAGGTCGGCTGGTTGGATGACCGCCTCCTCCCTCCACGCACCGCCGTCGTAGCCGAGAACATAGGCGCGGCCCGTGGTGCTGTCCCGCCCCACCGCGCCGATCAACGCCCGGGCGCCGTCGAAGGCCAGCGCCACGCCGAACCGGTCGGCGGGCCGAGCGTCGCTCGCGGTGAGCTTGCGCTGCTGGGTCCACGCACTACCCCGGAAGACGTACACGGCGCCCGTCGCTTCGGCGTGTCGTGGCGCGCCAACCAACGCCACGTCGCCCCGAAGCGCGACGGTCACGCCGAGGCTGTCGCCCGGCACCCCGTCACCCGCCGAGAGCACCCCCACTTCGCGCCACTCGCCGGACCCGTCCCGCTGGTACAGGTAGACGGCGCCACGGCCTTGGTATTGTCCGGGAGCTCCTACGAGCAGGGTGTTGCCATCCACCGCCATGGCGGTTCCGAACCCGACCCCGACACCGGCGTCCGACCCGGTGAGGTGTGCCGCCTCCTCCCACTCCCCGTTCGCGCCGGGGCGAAAGACGTGCACCCCGCCGGTTCGGGACGGGAGGAGCGGAAGCAGCAGGGACGCCCCGCTCCGGCTCACGAAGATCTCGCCGTCACCGATGGCGATGGCGGTGCCGAACCCGGCCAACCGCGGGGCCGGCGCCGGTTCGCTGCGGACCGTCTGCCCGGCAGCGGGCACGGCGCCCAGCAGCAATAGGAAGGAAAGGGACAGGTACTCGCGGAAACGCCTCATGAATCGCACTCCTTGCCAGAATCCTCGGCCGGACCACCCGAGCCGGAAGCCACGGACTTTAATGGAATCTTGCAACGAGTGCAAACACTAC
The DNA here is from genome assembly GCA_039588255.1 of Gemmatimonadota bacterium. Lineage (GTDB taxonomy): Bacteria > Gemmatimonadota > Gemmatimonadetes > Gemmatimonadales > GWC2-71-9 > B3T1B10. The sequence goes on from JBDHAF010000018.1 coordinate 32,388, forward strand.
CAACGGGTTACGGGCTGATCAGCTTGTGCCGCTCGAACCGCCCCACGGCCACCCAAATCAAACCCGCTCCGATGACACCGCCCACGCCCACGATGATCGACATCACCTGGGCGTAGCCTGCGCTCGCCAGGGTCTCCCGGATCACGCCGCGCCACTCCGGGCGGAGAGACAGCAGCACCGGCGGGATCATGCCGAGTATCAGTCCCGGGACCATGAGCGCAGCCGCCAGCATTTGTTGCGCCTCCTGGGCGGTCTCGGCGCGGAGGGAGATGATCACGCCTGCGCCCGCCGTGATCACCGCGAAGAAAAAACTCAGCGCCAGATCGATGAATAGCACTCGCGGCGAGTAGAACAACGGCCCGTCGCCCCAGTGCAGGATGTTCACCGTCACCAACCCAATGCCCAGGACGAGTAACGCCACGCTCATGGCAACCGCCATCGAGACGACGAGCTTGCCGAACAGTATCGCCCGGTCGGGCAGACGACTCGCCAACAGAGTTTCCAGCGTGTGCCGCTCCCGCTCACCGGCAAAGGAATCGGGAATGGTCAGTATCACGAGAACGAGCACCGTGGCAATACACGGCAGGAGGGAAACGATCGGGTCGGAGACCCACCGTGCTCCGACCTCGAACGGGAAGTACACAGCCAACAGGAGCGGGGCCATCAAACTCGCCACTATCTTCGCGCGACTCCCACCCTCCCGGAACAGGGACTTCCACTCCTTCCACATCACGGTCTGCAAGTCGGTCTTCATGGTCAGTTCTCCATCATGACGAGGAAGGCTTCCTCGAGGTTCGGCCGTCCCGCCTTGGCCCGCAGTTCGTCGGGAGGACCCACGTCCACCAACCGGCCGTCGCGTATGACGGCCACGCGATCACACAACCGCTCCGCTTCCGGCATGTTGTGGGTGGTCAGGAACACGGTGATGCCGTGGCGCGCGACCAGAGCGGAGAGATCGTCCCGCAAAGCCGTCGCCGCGAGGACGTCGAGTCCCACCGTGGGCTCGTCCAGAAAGAGCAGCTGCGGCCGGTGCAGCATGGCCCGGGCCACCGCCAACCGCTGCTTCATCCCCCGGCTCCACTGCTTCACGCGCTCGTGGCGCCGGTCCCAGAGATCCATGTCGTCGAGGGCCTCTTCGATGCGCCGGCGTCGCTCCCCCGCCGGCAACCGAGCCACCCGGCCGTAAAACTCCAGGTTGTCCTCGGCCGACAGCTGCTCGTAGAGGCCGGCGTGCTCGAGGAGAACCCCCGTCCGAGCCCGCACCGCCTGTCCCTGCTGCCGAGTCTCGAACCCCAGGACCTCGGCCCGGCCGGCGGTGGGGGCGAGTAATCCCAGCAACAGGTGAATCGTCGTGGTCTTCCCCGCTCCGTTGGGCCCGAGAAATCCGAACACCATTCCTGCCGGCACCTCCAGAGAGAGGTCGTCCACGGCCCGCACCGCCCCGAAGTGCCGGGCGAGGTTTTCGGTGTATATGGCGGTTTCCGCCATGCCTCCTCCTAAATGCGACCAGGTGATATCCCGTAAATGCATATGTAACATATATAGTGTGAGTCGTTGCGCGTCAAGAGCTTTAGTCTTATTCAGCATTCAATGCTCCAGTTAACATATTGTACACTATAGAGTTAAACTGATTCACCGATTGCCCCACCTCACGACTGCCCCTTGTCGTTTATCCATATGTGAGATATATATCTGAAGTCCCATGGAGGTATCATGACCGAGCGAGACGTGGAGGCCGAGCTTCCTCTCACACCCCTGTCGTTCGAGTTTCTCCTGGCCCTGGCCGACCAGGAGCGCCACGGCTACGGGGTGATCAAGGAGATCGAGCGGCAGACCGAGGGCAGCATGCGACCGGCGACCGGCGCCCTCTACCTGGCGG
>JBDHAF010000019.1:0-67659 GCA_039588255.1 Gemmatimonadota bacterium
CTCCTGACCCGCTCCATGTGGGCCCGGGCGATGGCCAGCGCGGTGGTTCGGAGGCCCGCCGTGTTCTGAGCCGTCATGGACATGGTCCCGGTTCGGGAGAGAGCCAGGATGCCCATGGAGAGCATCACGATGGCCACCATGACCGAGATGATGGTGAATCCGTCGTCGCGCTTCATCATTTCCATGCTCCGTCTCGGTACTCCCACACCTTGAACGACGCCGATCCCGATATCGAGATCGCCGCCGCGGCGTTGGGGTCGTCCCTATAGGTGATGTAGATGGCGCCCCGTATCCCGAATGGGAGCGTCATCCCTCGGTTGTTGAATTCGACCCGTTCGTTGGCAAAGGTCACGGCGCCGGCTCCGGGATACTCGGGAATCTCGGGTGCCGACCCTCGTCCGAACAGGACCGCGGTGGGAAGTTGCCGGGCACCGATGCCCGCCGCCTGCCACTCCTCGGCATCTTCCTTGTACGTCCCGTTGCCGTCGTGGTCCAAGTAGGCGGCGTACTCATTCTTCTTCAGGTCGAACGTGACCCGCATGTTCTTCTTCGTGGCCAGAGCCCGGGTGCGGGCCACCTCCAGATATCGTACCACGTCCCTTCCCGCGGCCCTGACCTTCCGGTGCGGGCTCACCCGCAAGTAGGGCATGGCAAAGGTCGCCATGATGCCGATGATGGTGATGACCGTCAGCAGCTCGATCAGGGTGAACCCACGCCGCCCCACGAAGGGGCGGCGCCGATTCAATCTCAGGGAAGGGATCGAGGCCACTCGAGACTCCTAGTACACAGGCCTAAACGCCGTGTGGATCACGTTGCCCACCACCGGAGTCCCCGGGGGCAGGTACTGCGGATCCTCGAACCGCGTGTCGAAACTCCAATCACGCACGGGCGGGCTGTAGTACGTGCCGTTCCAGGTGGAGTTGGAGATCACGCTCTCGTGGATCGAGACCAACGCACCCACGTATTTTAACGTGATGCCCGACCATCTTTCCAGGAAGCGGGGGAAATTCTCGATCCCGCCGCCGTAGAAGTCGGTGTACCCGCCGGGGCACCCGGCGTCCTCGTGGTCGCAGGGCGTGGCCGAGTGGCCGGCGAGAATCGCTCCGTACACCTCGGTGTTCGTCGCATTGGGCTTCACCACCACCTGCGCCTGGTGCTCCGCATCGTCCCAGGCGTTGGACAGGATCGTGATGGCGTCACCCACGAAGGACGCGGGCTTCCAATCCTGTTTGTTGTAGTCGCCCTGCACGTAGAGCGGGTAGTGGGTGGCGATCGTCAGCGGGTTCGGCAAGTTGAGGCCGTTCTTCAATCGGACGGCCGGCTCCAGCGAGTTATCCGTCAACAAGGCCTTTGCATCTGCGTCCCACCCGGTAAGGGCCGCGTCTGGCATGATGAACTCGAAGTAGTACACGCTGGTAGTCCTCAAGGGATCCCCGTCGGTCCAGATGCCCAGAAGGCCGAGGTCCACCTCCAGCATTTCCATTACGGCCTGCTCACGTCCCTCGTAGAACGCCGACCAGTTCCAGCTCAGCATATCGCACAGCTCGGCTTGGGTGGGAACGGTGAAGCCGCCCGGCCGCGTCACGGTGATTTTCGGGTACGGATCGCCCTTCAGAACACCTCCAATGAGTTTTTCTTGAAGGTTTTCCCAAAAGCCCCCACCTTGGTAGATCGTTCTCCCAGGCTCGGTTTGCCAATTCTTGATATAGACCTCGAGGCGATCGACGTCGGCCGGAACCGTGAGGCTGAAAGTGCACGTCCCACTGGGGTAGAGCACTTGATAAAAGACCTGAACGTCAGCGGTGTCGAATCCCTTGGCCTCGACCTCGAACGTTATCGCGCCGCCGCAGTCCGGGCCGACCTTGAAATTGATTATCTGGCCCGGCAGCACGGACTGGAGCCCCGAGACGCCGGGGTTGCCTTCCACGTAGTCCGGCAGCTTGCTGGCCTCCTCGGCTCCGCAGAACTTGCCCACGGTCCCGATGTCGGTGAGGTCCACCGTGACCTTCATGTCGGCTTTCCACGAGTACTTGACCTCCCGCTCCTGTGGCGAGTCGTCGGCGTCACGGGGACGGAGGACTTCGTAGGCATCAACCCCAGGCGGCAACGGGAATGCCAGGGAGTCGACGCCGTAGGCGTCGGTCATGAGGCGGTTGTCGAACTGGAGGTCGCTCTCGGCCCGGAACGCCGCGGGATTCGAATGCGTGCGGCTGTCGAAGAGGAGTTGAACGTCGGTGGCGCTGGCGTTGGCGATGTACACGCCGTTCTTGACGCTGTGGTTGTCCTTCCGATCGTGGAAAATCTTATTGGGCGTGGTCACCATGTCTTTGTACCACGCGTTGTTGGAACTCAAGTAGATATTCCCGTTGGAGTGGACCCACCCGGCGAACGTCATCGACGGTCCGTTCGTGGCCTCAAGGTCCCCCTCGAAGAAGACGCCGAACTGGAAAAGCGGGAACGCCTGGGCTTTGGCGGACACGATCACGGCACTGGTGTTGCCCAGCGGATCCTCCGCCTGCGATGTAATCTGGATCCTCTGAGTCAGCGAGTAGAGCCCGGCAAAGGGGCCGTCCGTCACCGTCTCCACCTCCACGCCACCGAGCTTCTCGGCAAGGATACTGGCGAACTTGAAGCCCTCCACCTCGGGGGGCATGATTTCGTACAGCTCCTCGTCAGTGAGTTGGCCGTCCTCCAGCGCATCGGCGATCTGCGCCATGATGGCATCGGCGCCCGCCTCGGCGGCGTATGACACCCGCGACGCCCGGTAATCGAGGTGTGCCGACCTCGTCACCGTGGCGGCACCGGTGTAGGCACTCAACATGAGCACCGACATCAGCACCATCACCAGGATGGTCGCTTCCAAGGCAAATCCGTTTCGATTCCTCATAACTTCCTCACAAGGCCGCCGACGCGAGCCGCTAAAAGGACGGTGGGTCCCATCCCACCCTCGATCCCTACTGGATCTCTCATCTGGAATTCGCAGCCGGAGGTGCCGAGGTGCTGCTTTGGAAGAGTCATTTGCTTTGCCTCGGCAACCCAGCCATCGCCCCCATGGCGATCTGTGGCTTTGCGTCCCACGGTTACCCGTGGTTTGCTCTTTTCCGGCAAGCGAACCGAAGTGGGCATTACAACCAGGTATGACACTGCCCGGTAGTGACTTGTGTCCACGTTCTCTGGTCATCGAAGGCATATGGATCCGGGCATCCTTTCCTTCAATCTGCAATCATTGTCACGCATAGCGAGTGTGGTGTCATGTTCCTTAACACTCTGCGTTGACCCTAATCTGCTCTCTGGGACCCGCTTTGGCTGTGTCGGGGATCACCTGGAACAGGAGGGCTGGATCACGCCCGATACATAAGGAAAACGGAGGGCTTTGATCCCCAGCAACGGTTAGATGCTGTTCCCCAAGTCTTTTTAAGACTTCTTCACGGATCTAGTGTGCGATTTGGTTACACATGGCCGGCAAATGAAGAGCCGCTCGGAAAAGCGGGCGGCTCTGCCTGAGAATAGGTCCGACTGTCTAGTACACGGGCCGGAAGGCTGTGTGGATGATGTTGCCCACCACGGGTGTGCCGGGCGGCAGGTTTGCTGGGTCCTCGAACCGCATGTCGAAGCTCCAGTCCCGATTGGGCGGTCTGTAGGGACGCCCGCTCCACGCGCCCACGGCGTACTGGCTGACGTGCATCGAGACCAGGGACCCGATGAACGTGAGTGTCCTGCCGTTCCAGCTCTCCAAGAACCTGGGGTAGTTCTCGATCCCGCCGCCATAGAAGCCGCCGGAACAGCCGGGATCATACCAGTCGCAGGGCGTGGCCGAGTGGCCGGCGAGGATGGCCATATAAAAAGTGGTGTTGGACGCCCCTGGCCTCACGATGACCGGGTTCTGATGATCGTCGTCGTCCCAGGAGTTGGAGAGCAGACTGATCGCGTCTCCCACCACGGCCGCCGGCTGCCAGGCTCCGGTGTTGTAGTTCCCCCACACGTAGATGGGACGTTCGGTCGCCACCGTGAAGGGGTTGCCGAGGGCCGCCCCGTTGGAGAGACGCACCACGGGGAAGATCCCGTCGCTCGAGGGATCCCGCCCGGCGGCCTGATTCACGAACGTGACGTAGAGGGAGCTCACGGTGCGAGATGGATCCCCGGCGCCCCAGTCCAACAGCTCGTCCACGTCGATCTCCAGGGCCTCCACGTACCGCTGTTCCCGGCTCTCCCAGAATGTCTCCCACGACATGTCGAAGATCTGCATGCACTCGGGTTGGCTGGGAACCTGCATGGACCCCGGTCGCGTCACCACCATCTGGGCGCAAAGCTCCGCCGCCGCGGTGCCTTGGCCCAGGTTGAGGTTCGTGAGATCGACGACGGCGTAAAAGTCGGCCTTCCAGGAGAACTTGGCGGCACGCTCCAGCTCCCCGTCGTCCCCGTCACGTGGGCGAAGTAGCTCCTGGGCTGTAACGCCGTCGGGGAGCGGGAGATTTAGCGAGTCAACGTCGTACGCGTCGGTCATGAGGCGGTTGTCGAAGTTCGCGTTGCTCTTCGACCGGAACGCCGCCGGGTTCGAATGCGTGCGGCTGTCGAAGTCGAGGACGACATCGACGGCGCTGGCGTTGGCGATTTCGACGCCGAACCTGACGTCGTTTTTGTCCTTCCGGTTGTGATAGATCTTATTGGGCGTGGTGACTATATCCCGATACCACGCGTTGCTGGAGCTCAAGTAGATGTTCCCGTTGGAATGGACCCAGCCGGCAAACGTCATGTCCGGCCCGTTCGTGGCCTCCAAGTCCTGCTCGAAGAACACGCCAAACTGAAAAATGGGGAACGCCTGGGCCTTGGCCGAGACGATGACGGCGCTGGTGTTGGCGTAAGGGTCGGTGGCCTCGGCGGTGATCTCGAGATTCTGCGTGAGGCTATAGAGGCCGGCAAAGGGCCCGTCGGTGACGGTCTCCACATCCACAATTCCGATCTTATCCACGCTGATGTCGGAGAACTCGAACCCTTCCACCTCGGGCGGCTCGACGGCACCCAACTCGGCGTCCTCCAGGACGCCGTCCTCCAGCATGTCGGCCAGTTGGGCCAGGATGGCGTCGGCCGCGCCCTCGGCGGCATACGCCACTCGAGCCGCCTGGTAGTCCAGCGCCGAGGACCTGGTGACGGTGACAGCGGCGTTGTAGGCGCTCAGCATCAACACCGTCATCAGGATCAGGACCATTATCGTCGCCTCGAGGGCGAATCCATCGCGGTTCTTCATGACTTCCTCCCTGCATCGTCAAGTTCGCGCTGCCAGGGGAGGCTGTAAAGGGCGGGCCGTCGGAGCGCACCAAACGGCACGCTGTCTTGGGCCTTTTCACCTTGTAAACGACTTGAGCGCAAGGCATCTAAATCATTACAAAAAAACCAGTTAGGCCTGCTTTGACTCTAGCCAAGACAAGCTGGAGCGGTTTCCCAAGGTGCACTACCAACGCCGCCGCGGCGTGCGTACCCTGGCAACGCAGCGCGTCGATTTCAATATCCTGGGACTCGGACGGGACTGATCGGCGGTGCTGGTTCGTGACCCCGGCCGGCGGTATTCTACCAAACCCCATGGAACACATCGAGCCTCATAGCCAGACACCTGCCGTAGGTGATCCAGCCGATTGGCCCCTCCAGGCGAAGCGCCGGCTCGTCGTGCTCGCCATCGGGGTGGGGACGTTCCTCTTGTTCCGGCTCGTCTCGTGGCTTCCGGGACTGGTGGAGGCCGTGTACGCCACTTGGCTCGGCCCCCTCATCGTGCGTCCCCTGTCCCACATCACGGGCCTTTTTCCGTTCTCCCTGGTGGAGATCGTCTGGATCTCGTATGTGGCGTGGCTGGTGACGCTCTCGGCGCGAACGGTGATGGCCGTGGCGAGAAAACGGCGCCACGTGAGCAACGCCGCCATGGGAGGCGGGCTGCGGTTGGCCCGGGACGCGGGGGTGATCATGGGGCTGTTCTACCTCATGTGGGGCTTCAACTACGCCCGGCGACCCTTGGACGAGCGACTCGACTGGCCCGAATGGACCCCTCCCGACGTGGAGGCCCTCATCGCCCTCACGGCGGATGCGGTGGAGGCGGCCAATCAAGCGTACCTCGCGATCCACCGGTCCGAGGACGCCGGAACCCCCACACCAATGCCCCCCGACGTAAGTGATCTCGACGATGCCCTGGAGGAGGGGTGGAGCAGGGCGGCGGAGCTGCTGGGCCTCCCCGCCAGCACCCGGAAGCGGTACGGCAGAACCAAGCGTCTGCTCCTGAGCCACCTCGTTGCCCGGTTCGGCATCGCCGGGTTCTACTTCCCGTGGACCGCAGAGGCCAACGTGCTCAGGGACACGCCCCTGGTGAGCCGCTCCCAGTCGATGGCCCACGAGAAGGCGCACCAACGGGGGATCGGCCCCGAGTCGGAGGCGAGCTTCCTCGGCTATGTCGCCGGCACTCTGGCGCCTCACAGGCGCGTCCGCTACTCGGCCCTCGTCTTCGCCCAGGGTCAACTGCTCAACGCCCTCGCCCGGGCCGACCGGGATGCCGCCCGGGAGATCGCAGCGCGGCGCTTCCCCGGAATCCGGCGCGACCTGGAGGACCTTGCTGAGTACTGGAAACGGTTCGAGGGCGTGGGGAGGACCATCGGGCGGGCGGTGAACGATCGGTATCTGCGAACCAACCGCGTCCACGGGGGCATCCAGAGCTACGGCTTCAGCGTGCGACTGCTGATCACCTTCGCCTCCCAGCATGACGGCAAGGTGGTGCCGGAATCCACCAGGTGAGGGGCCGCGGGCCTCATTCCCCCGAGAACAAATCAGGGTTATCGTCGGAGTCGCCAATTTCCCAGTAGAGGCATATGGAGTCGTTTGGCTGGGTTTCGATCCTTCCGCCCCTCGTGGCCATCGGTCTCGCGATCTGGACGAGGCAGGTGTACCTGTCTCTCGGGCTGTTCGTGTGGCTGGGGTGGACAATCATGAACGGATGGAACCCGATCGAGGGACTCATCGAATCGGTGGATGTGTTCGTCACCTCGGTCACCGATCCCGGCAACGCCCGCACCCTTCTGTTCTCCGCGCTCATCGGTGCCATGATCACCTTCACCCAGGCCTCGGGTGGCATGGAGGGGTTCATCGAATGGGTGGAGCGCCGCAAGCTCGCCAACAGCAAGCGCTCGGCGGGGCTCCTCACCGCGTTCGTGAGCATGGGCGTGTTCCTCGAGTCCAACTTCGGCCTGCTGGTTTCGGGTTCCGTCGCGCGGCCCCTGTTCGACAAGTGCAGGATCTCGCGAGAGAAGCTCAGCTACATCATCGACGCCACGTGCGCGCCGAAGTGCATCCTGATTCCGCTGAACGCGTGGGGCGCCTACATCATCGGCCTCCTCACCGCACAAGACGTGGACAATCCGGTGGCCCTGGTGGTCTCGGCGCTGCCGTTCAACTTCTACGCCATCCTCGCCATCGCCATGGCCTTCGGCGTGATCATCACGGGGTGGAATCTCGGGCCCATGCGCGAGGCGGAGCGCAGGGTCGAGGAAGAGGGCAAGGTTTTGCGGGACGGGGCCGAGCCCATGGTCGCCACGGAGGTGACGGAGACCAGGCCTAAGGACGGTGTGCCGAAGCGCGCCGCTAACATGGTCGTGCCCATCGTGACCATGGTGGCGGCGGTGCCGACGGTGCTGTGGATGACGGGCGACGGCGACATCATGGCCGGGAGCGGCTCCCACGCGGTGTTGTGGGGGGTGATCATCGGGCTGCTGGTGGCGACGCTGCTGTACAAGGCCCAAGGCATCATGACCATCAAGGAGCTGACGGACCAGGCCATTCGGGGCATCCAGGGACTGATCCCCCTCGTCATCGTCCTGTCCCTGGCGTTTGCCATTGGCGCCACACAGCGGGCTCTCGGAACGGGCGTGTTCTTGGCCCAGGCGGCCCAGGCCGCGCTGCACCCCGGGTTCGTCCCGGCAATCATCTTCGTGCTGGCGTGCTTCATTGCGTTCTCCACGGGGACATCGTGGGGCACGTTCGCCATCATGATCCCCATCGTCATCCCCATCTTCCAGCAGTTGGACCTTCATCCCGGCCTCACGCTGGCGGCGGCACTTGGGGGAGGGATCTTCGGCGATCACTGCTCGCCAATCTCCGACAGTACCATCGTGGCGTCGATGGCGTCGGCTACGGACCACATCGATCACGTGCGCACCCAGTTGCCGTACGCTCTCTTGGCGGCGGGCGGCGCCGTCGTCCTCTTTCTGATCTTTGGCTTCACGCTCTGACGCGATCCCATGGAGTACTCGATTGACCACGCGGTGCTCTTCGTCGAAAACCTCGATGCGGCGACGGCGGAATTCACGGAGCTGGGGTTTCTGGTCACCCCGGGCGGGACCCACACAGGCGGACTGACCGAGAACGCCCTCATTCTGCTGGCGGACGGCACGTACCTCGAGCTGTTGGGATTCACCGTACCACTCGAGAGGTTGACCGGTGGGGAGGAGCGGACGGCGTTAGACCGCCGGTTCGTGCCCCGGGGACGTGTAGGGCAGGGGTTTGGGGATTTCGCGTGCGGCATTGCCGGACTGGAGGGTGCCATCGCGGCCGCTCGGGGGGCAGGCTTGGAAGTCGAAGGTCCCTTTCCCGGAGGCCGCACCCGCCCGGACGGGATCGCCGTCGAATGGCAACTGGCCTTTCCCGCCGACGACGTCCTCCCGTTCCTGATCGAAGACGTGACGGACCGGGCGCTGCGTGTGCCACGCGGCGACGCAACCCGTCACGCGAACGGTGCATCGGGGATCGTCGAGCTCGTGGTGCGGACCGATGACACCAAGAGGATCGTGAATTCGTACGAGAAGTTGTTTGGGAGCGCCGCCGAGGTGTCCGAGGGCGCGGTTTCATTTCACCTCACTAACGGCGTGATCACGATCCAACCGGGCACCGCCAACTCGGTCCGGCTCCACACGTCCGTCGAGGGAGCGACCGGTGCATTCGAGTGCCACGGCGTAAGGATCGAGCTTGCGGGCGGAACCGGGAACGTACCTTATTTATAGGCGACGCCTCGAACTGACTTCCTCAGGCGAAGGAGCAGTCCTCACAATGAGTCCAGCAGACGACGGATCGGAGAAATCTCGGGCCATCGCCCTCGCGGTCGGTGCGGTGCTGGGCCCGTTCGGCGCCCACCGCTACTACGTGGGCAAGATTGGAACCGGCCTGCTGCAAACGGTCACCATCGGCGGCTTCGGCCTCTGGTGGATGTACGACATGATCCTCATCTCGTTCGGCGCTTTTCGGGATGCCGACGGCAGGCGGGTGAAGTATTGGACCGAAGACGAGGCATTCGAGAAAACCAGTCGATCGAACCATCGGCTATCTGAGGAAGCCCTGGAAGAACTAGATGCACTGCGGGAAGAAGTCGCCGACTTGTCCGAGCGCGTGGATTTCACCGAGCGCCTGCTGACCAGGGGCCGGAACGACGCAGACTTCCAACAGGGCGGCTATGAAGCCCGTCCCCGCACGCCCCGATAGCCCACACGAGCCCCGAAACCGCGCCGGTGGCCCTACCGTAATACTTGGTATATAGAGCAACCCGGTGTGGTCCTCGATGCCCGATACGAAACAACCCGGCTCTCTCACGCCTGACGACCTCCAGGCCAAGCTTGCCTCGCTCAATGCGGAGGTCACAGCCGAGCTCGAGGCGCGACATGCCACCCCCGCGCCGGTCGAACCGCGGGCGCGTGCCGCGCCAAGGCCCAGGCGCACGATAGCCGGATGGCTCGCCCTCGGCGCCAGCATCGCGCTGCTCATCGTGTTGCCGTTCGTGGTGCTCATTGGGGGAGCGGTCTGGCTCTACCGGGCACATGCGATTCCCACGTGGCTTGCCTTGGCCTGTTCCGGCCTGGTCGCCGGTACCGTGTTGACGCTCTACGGTGCACGAATATCGAAGAAGCTGACCGGCAAGGCGCGCGTGCGCTTTATCGGGACCAAATTGGCATTACCAACGGTCGTATTCTACTGCGGCTACACGCTGCTGTTTCTCTCGGCGGTGAACGCCAAGACCGACGAAGTGCGAGAGTATCACCGCAACGTGCATCCGTTGCTCCGGGTGGCGTTGAGTACGGCGATTCTGGCGGACCGGGACATGGTCGTCACCGACACCCAACGCGAAGCCGCCGACTACGCGAGGATGGGACTCTCCACGTTGGACAACTCGCTCCACTTCGTGCAGGAGTCCGGATACGTCCACGCGGTGGACCTACGCACGGTGGGCCGGGCAGAGTGGAAGAACGCGTTGCTGGCGGGCTATTTCCGCTTCATGGGGTTCAAGACGCTGCGCCACGTGGGAACGGCCGACCACCTCCACGTCTCGTTGGCACCTCCAGGGGATATGAGGCGGTAGGATTCAAACGGAAACGGGCGGCCCGACTGGACCGCCCTTGCGTTTCTGTCACTCGCCACAATGCCTGCGCTCGAAGCGTCGCGAGGAGTCCCCACAACTTCTCGTCGGCACGCCCGGAATCTCACTGCCCCGCCAGAGGGCCTCGTGCCCGCAATCAAAATGTGACGCCCCGCTCAAGACCGCGCCGTGGTCTGGATCACTAAAGCTGATCTTCGAGATCCATCGCCTTGATCAGGCCAACATACCAGGGCGCCTTCTCCGCCAAATCGGCCTCGTGGCTGGGCGCCGTCTTCCAATGGTCCTCGCACCAGAAAGTCTGCCTGGCTTCGTCTCGCCACAGAGCCGGCGCGCCGCACTGGGAGCAGGAATCCACTGATTGAAGCGCGACGTTCTTCCATGCGTAGGCGAGGGCCTTCCAGCGATTTCGCTGGTCGGATATCGATGTGATCAGTGTGATCGGACCGCGGTCGTCGGGCATCGGGTAAGCTTAGCTCCCGAAACGAGGGTCTGCCAGGAGCCGGCCCTCGGCGAGGTTGCCGCCGGTTGTCCGGCTGGCTAACCTTAGCGCGGTTCCCTGCGGGTGACCACGGCAGATTCGTCACCCGAATCAATCCGCCCCAACATCACTCCGATTGACTACCCATGTCTGGCACTCATATCAAATGGAAGGATGACGCCTACGTCGTCCCGAACGACCCCATAATCCCCTTCATAGAAGGGGACGGCATCGGCCCTGACCTGTGGCGCGCCGCACAACACGTCTTCGACCAAGCCGTGGCCCGCACCTACGGCGGCGACCGGCAAGTCGTCTGGAAGGAAATCCTGGCAGGCCAAAAGGCGCACGACCAGACCGGCGAGTGGCTGCCCCAGGCCACCCTCGACGCGATCCTGGAGTACCGCATCGCCATCAAAGGACCGCTCACGACGCCGGTGGGAGGAGGCATTCGGTCGTTGAACGTGTCGCTGCGGCAGCTCTTGGACCTGTTCGCGTGCGTGCGACCCGTCCGCTGGCTCGAAGGCGTGCCTTCACCCATGAAAGATCCCAGCGCCCTGAACGTCGTCATCTTTCGCGAGAACCTCGAAGACGTCTACGCAGGTATCGAGTACGAAGCGGGCAGCGACGAAGCCAACCGCGTGCGGGAGTTCTTGGTGGAGAACTTCTCCGCGAAGATCCGCGAGGGAAGCGCCCTCGGCATCAAGCCGATGAGCGCACGGAACTCGAAGCGTCTCGTGGCCAAGGCGATCAAGTACGCCATCGCACGAGGCCGGGAGTCCGTGTCCCTCATGCACAAGGGCAACATCATGAAGTTCACCGAGGGCGCCTTCCGCGACTGGGGATACGAGTGCGCTCGAGAGCAGTTCGGCGACCAGACCATCAGCGAGGCCGATTACTGGAAGGCCAACCCGGACGGCGGCCCCGGTGACGGTCGTATCATCGTCAAAGACCGCATCGCCGACTCCATGTTTCAGCAGGTGTTGCTGCGACCGCGTGAGTATTCCATCATCGCCACGCCGAATCTCAATGGCGATTATATATCGGACGCGTGCGCGGCTCAGGTGGGCGGGCTCGGGATGGCTCCCGGGGCCAACATGGGAGACGGCATCGCACTCTTCGAAGCCACGCACGGAACGGCTCCCAAGTACGCTGGGCAGGACAAGGTCAATCCCAGCAGCGTCATTCTCTCAGGCGTCATGATGTTCGAGGAGATCGGCTGGAACGAGGCCGCAGACGCCATCGTGCAGGGAGTCGAAGGTGCCATCGGCGCCGGAACGGTCACGTACGACCTGGCGCGGCAGATGCCCGGTGCCACCAAGGTAAAGACGTCCGAGTTCGCCGAGGCGGCGGTGCAACACATTCCCAAACGCTGATGAGATCTTCGGTCAAGACCACACCGGTCCAGCAATCTACGACAGCGCTCCTCGCGGTGGCCGTGCCAGAGGTGGGACGTAAGGTGCCCGCGTCGCTCGCGTCGTTGGACAAGTCACTCAAGGGCGCGATCGGGCGGGTGCTTGCCAGCGGGGACTTCGGCGGGAAGCGCGACCAGACCGTAGTACTCTATCCGGCCACCGGCCCGAAGCGTGTCCTGCTCGTCGGCGTGGGAAAGACCGACGCTCTGGATGGGAATGCGCTCCGTAAGGCCGCTGCCCAAGCGGCCCGTCGCGCGGTGGAGCTGGGAGCTGGTTCCCTCGGGTTCACTCTCGCGGCAGACGTCGCCGCCAAGCTCGACCCAGAACATGTCGGCCGTGTTGTGATGGAGGGAGCGGGGCAGGGGGGCTGGGTATTCGAGCAACTCCGCTCGAAACGGGAATCCAAGGCCGATCTCGCCACCGTACACATCTTCACCACGCCAGACGCCAAAGCTGCCACCGAAAGGGGGCGGAGGGTCGGTGCGGCGGTGGCGGCGGGGCAGGCATTCGCCCGAAACCTGCAGATGCGCCCCGGCAACCACTGCACCCCCACCGATCTGGCCAAGGAGGCCACCGCGCTCGGCGAGCGCTACGGCCACAAGGTGAGTGTCAAAGGCCGGCGCCAGTTGCAAAAGGAGGGCATGAACGCCCTGCTGGCCGTCGCTCAGGGATCAGCTCAGGAACCCCGGTTTATCACCCTCGAGTACCGCGGTGCCGGTGCTGCAAAACCCGTGTGCCTGGTGGGCAAGGGCGTGACTTTTGACTCGGGCGGCATCTCGATCAAGCCGGCGCTCAACATGGAAGAGATGAAGTTCGACATGTCGGGCGCGGCGGCGGTGTTGGGCACGTTCGAGGCGCTGGGTAGCCTCAAGCCGCGGGTCAACGTGGTCGGGCTGATACCGACGACGGAGAATCTGCCGTCCTCGACGGCGGTCAAGCCGGGGGACGTGGTGAAGACCCATTTCGGCAAGACGGTGGAGATCATCAACACCGATGCCGAGGGTCGCTTGATCCTGTGCGACGCCTTGTCCTACGCGCGGCGATTCAAGCCCGCCTGCATTTTGGACATTGCGACGCTCACCGGTAGCATCGTCATTGCCCTGGGAGATCAGGCCACCGGGCTGATGGGAAACGACGACGACTTGCTGCGAGAGGTCCGGGAGGCCGGGGACGGGACGGGAGAGCCATGCTGGGAGTTGCCACTGTGGGACGGATACCGCCAACAGATCAAGTCCGATACCGCGGACATCAAGAACGTCGGCGGTCGTCCTGCAGGCTCCATCACCGCGGGGTGGTTTCTCAAGGAGTTCATCGAGAAGCACCCGTGGGCCCACCTCGACATTGCCGGCACCGCGTGGCTCGAGGGCGACCGACCGGACATCGCCAAGGGCCCCACCGGCGTGGGAGTGAGATTGTTTACCGAGTTCGCCCTGAGGCGCGCGGCTGGGTGAAGCGGGTCCGCTCGACGCTCCCTGCCGTCGTGGCGTGTCTCACCGTTCTTGGCCCCGGGATCGCCCGCGCCGCCGCGATGCAGGACACCACCGCGGTGGACAGCGCGGCCGTGCAACTCCCGCCTGAGGATTCCACGACGTTGGGTCGTGTGACCGTTCCCATCACGGAAGACGAAGTTCCGATGGGCCCGCTGGCACCCGGCACACGATACCGCTTCACCCGCACCTCGATGATCTGGACCAGCTCCCTCACCCTCGCCGATGTGCTGACGGCCATCCCGGGCGTGTATGTCGCGCGCGGGGGTTTTTTCGGCCAGCCTGAATACATCATGTATGCCGGGCGTGGCGCGGCGTCCCTCGAGCTCTACTGGGACGGCCTGCCGATGCATCCGGTGGGATCCGACTCTGTGTACATGGACCCGGGCCGCTTTAGCCTGAGCTATCTCAAGCAGGTCGACGTGGAGGTGTTGCCTGGTGTGCTGCGCGTGTACCTGGTGTCCGAGCGCTACGATCGTCCGGAACCTCGTTCTGTCATCCGGGTGACCTCGGGGAGCTTTAGCACCGCCCAGTACGCGGGGCTCTTTCAGCGACGGTGGGGGAGCGGTGTCGGGCTCAGTCTCACCGGCGACTTCATGGCGTCGGACGGCGCCGCCAATGTGAGCCGCGACGACCAGTACTTCGACCTCTGGGCAAAACTCGAGTGGCTGCCTGGGGACGGGTCCACGGGCGCGGTGTATCAGGTGCGGCGTCAGAAACAAGACCGGGATATGCGATCCGGGGAGGGCACGGATGGCGTGCCGGCGAAAAACGGCAAGCGAACCGAATTCGTCTTCAAGGTGTTCAGCGGAAACCGACCCAATCGACTTGGGTTCCTCGCCGAGGCCGGGTTGGGATCGACGTTGTGGAGCGGCGACTCCATCGCCGGCGACCAATCCATTCGCCAGGCGTTCGCGAACGTCCGGTATGCGACGCCCCGGTTCTCCTTCGAAGCCATCGGCAGGGCAGCGGACGCGCGCATCCGCACGGAGGTGGAAGGACGCTTGGGATTGGTGCCGATCCGGGGCATAGTGCTGTCGGGCCAGGGACGGTGGCAACGGCTTCCCGGCGATCGCAGCGCCAGGAGCGGAACGGCATCGTTGGGTCTGTATTTCGGACCGTTCTCCGCAGTGGGGCAGGCATCGACTGGCGAGGTGGTCCAATCGCTTGCCTTGCTCACGGACTCCGCTCAGCAGGTGTCCGATGCCTCGGCGATGGTGGGCTTCTCCACGAAGCGTCTCAGCGGCCACTTAGGTCTCGCAAGACGCGACGCGTTTCTTCCAGCAGCGATACCCGACTACCCGGGGTTCCCAGGAATGGACTCGTCCACCGCCGCAACCTACGTGGTCGCCGACCTGACGCTCCGACCGGTGTACCCACTGTTCCTCACGGCGTGGTACTCACATCCCCGGACGAAGCCAGCCGACTTCCAACCACCGCAGCACGGCCGTGTCGATCTCACGTTCCGCTCGAAGTTCTGGCGCACGTTTCGCAGCGGGGCGTTCGAGTTTCTCCTGCGCTACAGCGTCGAGTATTGGAGTACGGGGACGGCGGGGATCAATACGGCCGGCGTGCCGGAGGTGCTGCCGGGCGCGACCTTCCACGAGTGGTTCGTGGAGCTCGAGTTGGTGGGCTTCAAGGCGTTCTGGAATCTCCGCAATGCACGCAATTCGTTGGCGCAGTACGTGCCGTCCCTGTCCTATCCGCGGAACGCCCAAACGTTTGGCGTGAGGTGGGAATTCATTAACTGAAGGAGCATACGGTCCCGGGGTGGCAGGGCACCCCCGCGGCAACTAGGTTCACACTCATTCACCTGACGGGAGGGGCAGTGGCGCATTCGATGACGGGTTTCGGTTCGGCGGAAGGGCCGGTTGCGCAAGGCCAGTTGCACGTCGACGTGCGAACCGTCAATCACCGGCACTTGAGTGTGCAACTGAAGATACCGGCGATCTTGCAGGAGCTGGAGGGACAGCTTCGCGAGATTCTGCGCGAACACCTGCACCGAGGACATGTAACGCTCTCGGCTCGCTGGATCGAAGAGGTGACCAGAGAGGGAGAGATCTCGGTAAACATCGAACGGGCGAGGGACGTGGTGGCCGCCATGGAAGGGTTGAAGCAGGCTCTCGACCTTCCCGGCGAGATCGACATGAGCTTCGTCGCGAGACAACCCGACGTGCTGGCGTACGGCGCCGGCGACGCCCCGGCGGTGGATCCTGGAGAGGTGATTGGCGTGGTTCGCACTGCCGTGACCGATTTGGTGGACGCTCGCCGGCGGGAAGGCGAGGCCCTTGTGGCGGAGATCGAACGTCTGCTCACGTCCATCGAAAGCGAATTGGCCGCCGTGGAAGAACAGGCACCCGCCCGGTTGACGGCCGAGCGCGACCGGCTGCGGGAATCCGTCGCCGCCCTGTTGGACGGGAAGAGGGCCGATGAAGATCGGCTGGCGCAAGAGATCGCCTTGCTGTCAGACAAGTTGGATATTACCGAGGAGATCGTCCGGCTCCGTGCACACATCGGTGCCGTCCGCGAGGCACTGGCACAGTCCGCACCGGTGGGCAAGCGCCTGAGCTTCCTGGGCCAAGAGATGTTGCGGGAGATCAACACCATTGGCTCGAAGGCCAACGACGCCGCCATTGCGCACCGCGTCGTCTCCATGAAGGGAGAGCTCGAGAAATTCCGCGAACAGATCGAGAACTTGGAATAAATCCGTTTCTCGTGATCTTGTCCTCACCCTCGGGTGGGGGGAAGACGACCATTGCGAAGGCGCTCCTCACCATGCGGGAGGACCTGGGCTACAGCGTCTCCGCAACCACGAGACCGCAGCGGCCCAAGGAGCAGGAGGGGATCGATTATCACTTCCTCAGCCCCAACGAGTTTCAGACCAGGATCGACGGCGGAGATTTCCTGGAATGGGCATCCTACGGGGGGTTTCTCTACGGGACCCTGGTGTCCGAAATCGAGGAGATCCTAGAGGCGGGTAAGCACGCGGTGCTGGACATCGAGGTCATCGGGGCGCGGAAAGCCAGGGAACGCCTTGCCAATGTCGTAAGTATCTTTATTCTTCCTCCCTCCGCGGAGGCGCTGCGGGATCGTCTCTCACGCCGAAAGACGGAGGGGACCGAAGCGGTCGGGGTCCGCCTGCAGCACGCGATCGACGAGGTGGGTGCGGCCGCGGAGTACGATTACACCGTGGTCAACGACGATCTGGAGCAGGCGGTTGAGGAGGTCAACGGCATTATCGAAGCGGAGTGTCGCCGCACGACCAGGTTGAATCGTCTCGTGGAGGCTTCGACGCGATTACGGGACGCGCTCATCGCAGAAGCGCAGTCATTGCAGCCATAGGAGAAGAGGAATGCAGGTTTTCACACCATTGGAGGTGGCCAGCCGGGCCGGGAACAAGTACTTGGGAGTTCTGGTCGCAGCGAAGTTCGCTCGGTTCGTGAACGAATTCCCGCGTGACCGGTCTGTGGACCACGAGAAGAAACTCACCACGCGCGCGCTCGAGGAACTCGCCGGCGGCGAACTGACGTACCGGTTGCTCAAGCGCCGACGCCAGGAAGCATGACACTCGCCGGCCGGCGCGTCGTTCTCGGCGTGTCGGGCGGGATTGCCTGTTATAAGGCCTGCACGATTGCGCGCAGGCTCACCGAGCTTGGGGCCTCTGTGGACGTCGTGCTGACCAGCGCAGCAGGCAATTTCGTGGGCCCGGCAACCTTTGAAGCTCTCACCCACCGGCCCGTCCTCACATCCCTATGGCAACGGAACACCGCCCTGGCCCACGTCGAACTGGGCCAGGAGGCCGACCTCATCGTCCTCGCGCCAGCCACCGCCAACCTCATCGCCCGGGCCGCGCAGGGCATCGCCGATGACATCCTGACCACGTTGTTGCTCGCGGGAACCGCACCGGTGCTCATTGCGCCGGCGATGAACGACGAGATGTTCGCCCACCCAGCCACCCAGCGGAACCTGGAAACACTCCGGGAGCGGGGGTGGGCCGTCATCGGCCCGGCGATCGGGGCACTCGCCGAGGGTGACTCTGACCGGCCGGGCCGGATGAGCGAGCCGGAAGAGATCGTCGCGGCGGCCGAACGGGGGATGCGTGGAGCCCAGGGCGGTCTCGCCGGCAAGCGGGTGGTCGTGACGGCCGGTCCGACCCGAGAAGCGGTGGACCCGGTTCGGGTGTTCACCAACCGATCCAGCGGACGGATGGGATTCGCGGTGGCGGCCGCCGCATACGCCAGGGGTGGAGACGTGACCCTCGTCGCCGGACCCACCGCACTGCCACCGCCGTTCGGCGTCCACACGATCGCCGTCGAGAGCACGGTCGACCTACAACACGCTGTCGACGGCGTGCTCCACGACGCCGACGTATTGATCATGGCCGCGGCCCCCGCCGATTTTCGGCCGAGGGATCAGGAGGAGCAGAAGCGACCGAGGGGCGACGGCCCGTTGGAGATCGCCCTCGAGCCCACGGACGACGTGCTGCTCGAAACGCGAGAGACACGGAAGGCGGGAAGTGTTATTGTGGGTTTCGCCCTGGAAACATCCGACGGAATGCAGCGCGCCCGTGAGAAGCTGGAGCGCAAAGGCCTGGATCTGATCGTGCTCAACATGGCCAACGAGCCCGGGGCGGGCTTCGAGGTGGAGACCAACCGGGTGACGTTGCTGTCGCCCACCGAGACCATCGACATACCGGAAATGCCCAAACGAGACGTCGCGGAGCGGATCCTCGACGCCGTCGAGCAATTGCTGTGACCGACCCACGCCAACTGTTCGCCCGCTACTTGACCCAGCGGGAGACCGTGGGCGAGGCGTCCTACGTGCTCGACGAGTCGGAGGTGGGGGCCGCTGCCGTATCGGCGAGCGAAGAGCCAACGCCGCAGACCACGGCGGGGCCGCAGGCGGCCGGCGCTCCAGCAGAGAAGTGGCGCAAAGGCGCCCCGGAGATCCCGGGACCGGGCATCGAGATTGCCGCACCCGCAACGGACCTCTTTGCAGAAGACCCCCTGGCCGATGCCGACCTGGACGGGCTCTGTGACCTGGTGCGTGGGTGCAAGAAGTGCAGCTTGTGCCGCGAGCGAAGGAACGCCGTGCCCGGAGAGGGGCCACCCGACGCGGACCTGATAGTGGTGGGAGAGGGGCCCGGTGCCACCGAGGACGAACAGGGGCGCCCCTTCGTGGGGCGGGCGGGCAAACTCCTCGACGACATCCTCGCGGCTATCGGCTGTCCCCGGGAAACGGTGTACATCGCCAACATCGTGAAGTGCCGCCCGCCGCAAAACCGCAACCCCGAGCGCGAAGAAATTGCTGAGTGTGTTCCGTACCTCCACCGGCAGATTGCGCTCTTGAAGCCAAAGGTCATTATTGCAATGGGAGGCGTTGCCGCCAGCACGCTTCTGGAATTCAAAGGATCTCTGGGCTCGCTCCGCAACAAAGTCCATAAGTTCCGCGGCGTTCCGTTGGTGGTCACCTACCACCCGGCGGCGCTCCTTCGCAACCCGAACTGGAAGAAACCGACCTGGGATGACGTCCGTATCGCACGACGCCTCCTCGCTGGCGAGCGTTGAAGCTCCGGCGGACCGCCGGATTCCCTGGAGTCCCGACGCCGAGCAGGCAGTGCTCGGCGCCATGTTGCTCGACCAGGATGCATCTCTCAAGGCCGCCGAGCTCCTCGTGGACGACGCGTTCTACAAGGAGGCCCACCGGCGACTCTTCCGAGCGATGGCGGCGATCGTCGAGAAGAACGACGTGTTGGATCCGGTGGTGCTCCGGAACGAGCTGGATCGGCGCGGCGATCTCGAGGCGGTGGGGGGCATCGACTACATCTCTGTCTTGCTGGATGTGGTACCGACCGCCGCCAACGTGGAGTACCACGCACGCATCGTCAAAGAGAAGGCCCTGTTGCGGCGTCTCATCGACGTGGGGACGGGGATCGTGCAGGCCTCGTACGATGGCAGGGACGACGTGGGCGAGCTGCTCGATCTCGCCGAGCACAAGATCTTCGAAGTCTCCTTCCAGCGCGGAACCCAGGACGTCGTCAGAATCAAGGAGCTCATGTGGGACGCCATGGAGCGCATCGAAGCGCGCCACCGCGGCGACGAATCGGTACAGGGCGTCGCCAGTGGGTTCCAAGATTTGGACGACATGACCAACGGCTTCCAGCGCAGCGATCTCATCATCGTCGCGGCGCGGCCATCGATGGGAAAGACATCGTTTTGTCTCGACGTGGCCGCCAACGCCGCAATCGACCATCAGGTCCCGGTGGCCGTCTTTTCCCTCGAGATGTCCCGGGAACAGTTGGTCGAGCGCCTGTTGGCGTCCGAGAGCTTCGTGGACCTGCAGCGGCTCCGCACCGGAATGCTCCGGGATGAAGACTTCCCACGACTCTCGGGGGCGGCCGGCCGGCTCGGGAGTGCGAAAATCTGGATCGACGACACACCCGCTATCCCCCTCCTCGAGATCCGGTCGAAGGCGAGGCGACTCAAAGCCGAACACGACATCGGACTCATCGTCGTGGATTATATGCAGCTGATGCAGGGTCCCAGCGACTCGGAGAACCGCCAGGCCGAGATCAGCTTCATCTCCCGGTCCCTGAAGGCACTTGCCCGGGAGCTGCGGATCCCGGTGATGGCACTCTCCCAGTTGTCCCGGGCTCCGGAACAGCGGGGCGGGGACCGGCGCCCCATGTTGTCGGACCTCCGTGATTCGGGCGCTATCGAGCAGGACGCCGACGTGGTGCTCTTCCTCTACCGTCCCGAGATGTACATAGGTCACCTCAGCGACAAGGACCTGGAGGGCAAGGAGGGGATGGCCGAGCTCATCGTTGCCAAACACCGGAATGGACCCACCGGCAGCGTGACGCTGGCGTTCAACAAGACGTGCACCCGGTTCGACACCTATTCGCCCCGCGATCAGGACCCCATAGATGCCCTCTGACCGCCGGTCGGTGTACCGGTGCTCCGACTGTGGGACGGAGTATCCCAAGTGGGCCGGTCGGTGCGATGCGTGCGGCTCGTGGAATACCCTCGCCGAAGAGATCGTCGCCCGCCGGGCTGCGTCTCGGCTCCAGCCCGGAGGCGTCGAAGCCTCGGCCGAGGCGGTGCGGCTAGGGGATGTCCTGCCCGAGGGTGCTCCCCGGATCACCACGTCCCTGGGCGAGCTCGATTTCGTGCTCGGTGGGGGGATCGTGCCCGGGTCGCTTATCCTGGTGGGAGGCGAGCCCGGCATCGGGAAGTCCACCATCCTCCTCCAGTGCGCAGGGCGGGTGGAGGCCGCGGGCGTCACCACCCTCTATGCCTCCGGGGAAGAGTCGGTGAATCAGGTGGGGCTGCGGGCCGCCCGCCTCGAGGAGCCAACGGACGGGGTTCACGTGCTCCCCGAAGTACGGATCGACGCCATCACCGCCCGGGCCGCCGCGTTGGGCGCCAAGGTTGTCATCGTGGATTCGATTCAGACGACGTATACCGACGAGCTCGAAGGGGCGCCTGGAAACGTCGGGCAGGTCAGAGAGTGCGCCGGCCGGCTCATGCGGTTTGCCAAGGAGACCGGGACAGCGGTGATCTTGGTGGGCCACGTGACCCGAGGAGGAGGCATCGCCGGTCCCAAGACCCTCGAGCACGTTGTCGACACGGTGCTGTACTTCGAGGGCGACGCCAGCAATGACTTTCGTATTCTGCGGGCGGTGAAGAACCGCTTCGGGTCCGTGGATGAGGTGGGGATCTTCGAGATGACGGCCACCGGACTTTGCCCGGTCGTCAATCCGTCGGCGGCGTTCCTGTCGGGACGCGACGAAACGAGCGCCGGATCGGCCGTGACCGCCCTCATGGAGGGGACGCGACCGGTGTTGGTGGAGATTCAGGCTCTGGCAGCCAAGGCGGGGTTTGCCACGCCGCAGCGCGTTGCGACGGGCTTGGATCACAAACGCCTCGCCGTGCTGTTGGCGGTGATGGAGCGCCGAGCCGGGATTCCGTTCCACGACCTCGACGTGTTCCTCAACGTCACCGGAGGGGTGCGTCTCGTGGAGACGGCATCCGACCTGGGAGTGGCGGCGGCACTCCTCTCGAGCGTGAACGACGTTCCGTGCCCGGCGGATACGCTCTTCGTGGGCGAGGTGGGACTCGGCGGGGAAGTCCGCCCGGTTCCCGGAACGGAACGGCGGTTGGCCGAGGCGGAGCGCCTCGGGTTCCGCAAGGCCATCGTGTCGGCACGGGGAGCGCACCAGGCCCCGATCCAAACCGTTTCCATCAAACACGTGTCGGAGCTGCATGACAAGCTCGCCGCGTGACGTCGGCGTCGTCATAGCTGCCGGGGGACGCGGGGAACGGGCGGGAATCGCCGTCCCGAAACAGTTTAGGGAGATCGCCGGCGTTCCCATGCTGCTGCGGGCAATTCGTCCCTTCGCCGCTCATCCCCGGGTGGCCGACATCGTCGTTCCGCTGCCAACCGAGGTCGTAGAAAACCTACCCGACTGGTTGGGCGCCCTCGCGGGGGAGCGGCTGCGGACAGTCGCCGGCGGAGACACCCGTGCGGCGTCGGTTTCGTTGGGCGTGGCGGCGCTCTCGCGGGACTGCACCGCCGTGGTGGTCCACGACGCCGCCCGGCCGTTCGTGAGCCCCGATACCATCGACGCCATCATCGAGCTGGTGACCCAGGGGACCTGCGCCATCGCCGCCGTCCCGGTGAGCGACACGATAAAGCGATCCGATCCCGATGGTGAGCTGGTGCTGGAGACGGTGTGGCGGGAGGGACTGTGGCGCGCCCAAACCCCGCAGGGCTTTCCACGGCAGGCACTCGAGCAGGCCTATGCGCACCAAGAGCTTTCCGCCACCGCCACCGACGAGGCCGCACTGGTGGAAGCCGTAGGGATTCCCGTCGCGCTGGTGCGGGACACGACCACCAACATGAAAGTGACCGCGCCCGAGGACTTCGTGGTCGCTGAAGCCTTGGCGTCCCAGCCATGAAATGCCTGTCGTTTCGCTCCGTGGACGACATCGCCACAGCGATTCCCCACGCCGCAGCGCATCTCCAACGTGGGGGACTCCTCGCGCATCCCACCGAGACGGTGTACGGCCTGGGCTGCCCGCCCGAGACCGGAGCGATCACCGCGCTGTCACGCCTGAAGGAGCGCGAGGAAGACAAGCCGTTTCTCCTTCTGATCTCCAGCCGGGACATGGCCGAAGCGTGGGGCCTCGTCCTCAACGAACCGGCACGCGCCCTCGCCGAGGCTTACTGGCCCGGACCGTTGACGCTGGTCCTCGCCACGTTGGGGGATAAATTGCCCGACGAACTGCGTGGTCCAGGAGGGGGAATCGCCGTGCGGTGGACGTCTCATCTGGGAATGGCGCGCCTCATTGCCGAGGTCGCACACCCCATCACATCCACGTCGGCCAACCGTGCCGGGGAGCCGCCGGTGGGAGACGTGCATGCGCTGGAGGAAGCCTTCGGCGGCGCTCCCGACCTGTTGGCACTCGACGGTGGCCCGTCGGACGACAGCCCGCCATCCACGATCCTCGACTGCACCGGGTCTCCCCGCCTGATCCGGGAAGGGGCCATCCCGCTTCACGATCTGCAAAGCGCCATCGGTAGCGAGGCTCCATGACCATTCTCCTCGTATGCACCGGCAACATCTGCCGCAGCCCGATGGCGGAGAGCATCATGCGCCAGGAGTTCGCGCGACGGGGAGAGGATTTCGACGTCGTCTCGGCGGGAACGGGTGCATGGGACGGCGCCCTGGCCTCCGAGGGCGCGTACCTGGTAGCGTTGGAAAACGACCTCGACCTGTCGCATCACCGCGCCACGCTCCTCACCCGCGAGGTCGTGGATCGAGCGGATCTCGTGCTGACCATGGCGCGGCACCACCGGGTGCGGGTCGAGGAGCTGGGTGGGACGGGCAAGACCCACCTGCTCGGAGAGTACGCCGGCGTGAGCGGTCCCGACGCCGAGGTGAGCGACCCGTTCGGTAGTGACCTTCCGGTGTATCGAGAGACCTTCGCCGAGATACAAACCCTGGCGCGGGCCGCGGTGGAGCGGTTCGTCAACAAGCAGAGTGGCAGTGATTCGCGGTAGCACTCGGGTTCTGGCCGTCGTGGGGCATCCCGTGGCACACTCCCTGTCACCGGAGATGCACAACGCCGCGTTCGCCGCGTTGGGATTGGATGCGGTGTACGTGGCAGTGGACGTCGACCCCTCGGCGTTGCCCCATGTGCTCCGCGGATTCGAGGCCGTCGGCATCGGCGGAAACGTCACCGTTCCGCACAAGCTTCAGGCGGCCAACCTCCTGTTCCGCAAGACGGACATCGCCACGGACCTCGAAGCAGTCAATACGTTCTGGGCCGACGGCAACCGTCTCATCGGCGACAACACCGACGTCGCCGGCGTACTAGGCGCCCTCGACCAACTGGACGCCGAAGGCCCCTGGCTGGTGGCAGGGACCGGCGGGAGTGCGCGGGCGGTAGCGGCAGCGGCTCGGGAGGTATCGGCCACGCTCCTGGTCCGGTCGCGCGACCCGCGTCGAGCCACCGAATTCGTGGCGTGGGCACAGCGGATCGGCGTGGATGCCGTCGAGGACGACGGGCGCCAAGTGGGAACTGCGATCAACGCCACGCCCTTGGGCCTGGACCCCGGCGACCCGTCGCCGATTGCCCAGGAGCGCCTCGATGGATGCACGGCCGCCCTCGACCTGGTGTACGCCCCCGGTGAGACGCGATGGTGCAACGTGCTGCGGCAACTGGGACTCCGCGTCGCCGATGGACGGCTGATGTTGGTGGGGCAGGGGCTCAGGGCCTTCCACCGCTTCTTTCCCGACGTGGACGCCCCGCGTGCGGTGATGAGAGCGGCGGTGGAGCGGGCCCTGAGCCGATGACTCCACGAGTTCTCACATCCCTCGAGCGGTTTCTCCTCCCCAACGCGTGCGTTGCGTGCGGCGGGACCATGCCGCCGGCGGAGCCGGATGGGTTGGTTTGCGCGATCTGCCGCTCCCGCCTGCGCCGTGTCGTTTCAGGGTGTCCCCGGTGCCAGCAACCCCTACCCCCCGTAGGTCCCTGTCGGTTCTGCACCGATTGGACACCCGCGCTGGCGTGGACCCGGAGCGGATTCTGGCTCGAGGACGTGGCCCGAACCGCCGTTCACCATCTCAAGTATGAGGACTGTCGAGTTCTCGGCGACATCATGGGACAACTGCTCGCCTCGACGATGCCGCGGCCAACACCCGGATGGCTCGTTCCCATCCCCCTGGCGTCCCGGAGAATGCGGACGCGGGGCTACAACCAGACCCAGATCATCGCCCAGCACCTCGGAGCACGCTGGCAAATGCCGGTGGCGGCGTCCGTCCTCCACCGCGTCCGCGAAACCAAAACACAAACGGCGTTGACACCGGAGGCACGACTAGCGAACGTGGCGGGGGCCTTCCTTGCAGCAGAGGCGCCCGCCTTGATTCGCCCATCTGGCCCTCAGAAGCGCCAGGCCATTCTGGTAGACGATGTCCTCACCACCGGTGCGACGCTGGACGCCGCCGCAAGCGCCCTCTGTTCTGCGGGCTGGCCGGTTGTCGGGGCCGTAACCTTTGCGCGGGCGATGCCTTTCGAGGCGCGCCTGTTGATCGGTGCGTCCTGACCGATTGGCCGGGAACGCCGGCGAACCATTAACCGCTACGAGGAAGACATGTCGATTCGGATCGGGATCAACGGCTTCGGCCGCATCGGCCGGAACGTCCTCAGGGCCATAAAGAAGGTGGGCAGCGACATCGAGGTCGTCGCCGTCAACGACATCACGGACGCGGGAACCCTGGCACACCTCCTGAAATACGACTCGGTGCACGGCCGGTTCGACGGCGAGGTCACCGTCGACGGCAATACGATGAACGTGGACGGAAAGTCGTTCCAGGTGCTGTCCGAGCGGGACCCGTCAGCGTTGCCGTGGAAGGACCTCAAAGCAGACATCGTGCTCGAGGCGACGGGTATCTTCCGCGACCGCAAGACCGCCGGGAAGCATCTGGAAGCCGGAGCCCAGAAGGTCATTATCAGCGCGCCGGGCAAACAGGAAGACATCACCATTGTGATGGGCATCAACCACAAAGACTACGATCCGGCCAAGCATCACGTCATGTCGAACGCGTCCTGTACCACCAACTGCTTGGTTCCGGTGGTCAAGGTCCTGCTCGACAATTTCGGGTTCGAGCGTGGGTTCATGACCACCATCCACGCCTACACCAATGACCAGCGCATCTTGGACCTGCCCCACTCGGACCTTCGGCGCGCGCGGGCGGCCGCCGTCTCTATGATCCCGACCTCGACCGGGGCAGCACGGGCCACGTCCTTGGTGATTCCCGAGGTGAGGGGCAAGCTCGACGGCGTGGCCCTGCGGGTTCCCACATCCGACGTGTCTCTGGTGGACCTGACGTGCGTGGTGGAACGGGCCACCACCAAGGACGAAGTCAACGCGGCGTTCCGAAAGGCTGCCGACGGCGACTTGAAGGACATTCTCGCGGTGAGCGACGAGCCCCTGGTCTCGGTGGACTACGTTGGCGACCACCACTCCAGCACCGTGGACGCTCTGAGCACGAATGTCATCCAGGACACGCTGGTCCACGTGTCCTCCTGGTACGACAACGAGATGGGGTACTCCGCGCGCTGCGTCGATCTCATCCACCATGTCGGAAATCAGCTTTGACAAACGCACCCTCGAGTCGCTCCCGGCGGAGGGGCTCGAGGGCCGGCGGGCCTTGGTGCGAGTCGACTTCAACGTACCGCTCCGCAAAGGCCAAGTAGCAAACGACATCCGCATTAGGGCCGCACTCCCCACCATCAATTGGCTGCGGCAGCGGGGGTGCCGCATCGTCCTCCTGTCTCACCTGGGGCGTCCCAAAGGAACAACAGCCCCCGAATTCTCACTCCGCCCTGTGGCGGAAACCCTGGAATTCCACCTCGGCGCCCCGGTCACGTTCATCGAGGACGCGACCTCCGAGAACGCCTCGAGGATCACGCGGCGCATGCAGCGCGGCGAAGTGGCCTTGGTGGAGAACACCCGGTTCCTGCCCGGCGAGGAGGCCAACGATCCGTCGGTGGCCGAGACGTTCGCCGCGTTGGGCGATTTCTTCGTCAACGACGCGTTTGGGTCTGCGCACCGCGCCCACGCCTCCACGGCCGGGGTCGCCGCCCTGCTGTCGCCGGCCGTTGCCGGCATCCTGATGACCAAGGAGTTGGAATACCTCGGCCAGGCCTTGAGCGAACCCGGCCGGCCCTTCGTCGCCGTCCTCGGGGGAGCGAAGATCTCGGGGAAGATCGACGTCATCGAGGCATTGCTTCCCAAAACCGACGCCATCCTCATCGGCGGTGCCATGGCGTGCACGTTCTTTGTGGCACTGGGGTGCGACGTCGGCACGTCGTTGGTCGAGCCAGACAAGGTTTCCTTGGCCAAGAAGCTGTTGGCCCGCGGAGAGGGGAAGATCGTCCTGCCTCACGGTGCCAGGGTGGCGCAGGACATGAGCGGCGCCGGCGAGGTCCGGGAGGTGGCCCGGGACGCCATCCCGCAGGGTTGGGGGGCGTACGACATCGACACCGCAACGAGCGACTCGTTCTCGGCCACCATACGCGACGCCAACACCGTCGTGTGGAACGGCCCAATGGGGGTGTTCGAGACCCCCCCCTTCGACCAGGGCACGTTGGCGGTTGCCCGGGCCATGGCCGCCGCCACGTCTCGGGGAGCGACCACAGTGGTCGGCGGAGGTGACTCGGCCGCCGCCGTCGCGGCCGCGGGCCTCGAAGATCAGATCACACACGTATCCACGGGAGGCGGTGCGTCCCTCGAGTTTCTCGAGGGGAAGCCGCTGCCCGGCATCACCGCACTGGATGAGGCATGAGCACCACTATCTGTGCCGCCAACTGGAAGATGAACCACGGGCCGACCGGGGCTCGGGAATTTTTCGATCGTTTTCTCGATGGGTACGAGTCCATCCCGGAGCGGGAGGTGTGGTTCTTTCCGCCGGAAGTGTCTCTGGAAAGCGTGGCCAGTCGGGTTGCCGGCCGGGCCGGCATCCGCGTGGGAGCACAGAATGTGTACTGGGAAGCTTCCGGGGCCTTCACGGGAGAGCTGAGCCTTCCCATGGCACGCGACGCCGGGGCGGACGCGGTGCTCGTGGGCCATTCGGAGCGGCGTCACGTGTTCGGCGAGACGGACGCCGAGACCGGATACAAAATCCGGGCCGCCTTGGACGCGGGAGTCACTCCGGTCCTCTGTGTCGGCGAGAAACTCGCGGAGCGGGAAGCGGGAGACACGTTGGACGTGGTGCACCGGCAACTCGGGGCATTGGACGCCGTCGACCCGGCGGACCTGGCCACCCTCGTCGTGGCGTATGAGCCGGTCTGGGCCATCGGAACCGGAAAAAACGCCACGCCGGCCGATGCGGCGGCGGTCCACGGCTCCATTCATGCCTGGCTGGGCGAGCGCGGCGTAACGGAGGGTGCGGTCCCCGTGTTGTACGGGGGCAGCGTCAAACCGGGCAACGCGAGCGAGCTGTTGGGCCAACCGGCAATCAACGGCGTGTTGGTGGGCGGGGCGTCCCTCGACCCCGAGTCGTGGCAGGCGATTTGTCGTGCGGGGCTCGATTGACTAACGAATTGAGGCTCGGTATCTTGCGGCCCCAGCGAGGTTTATTGAGATGTTCAGGTTCCTAGTCATCGTGTTGGTGTTGGATTCGCTGCTCCTTGCGACGGTCGTGATGTTGCAGGCGGGCAAGGGCGGCGGTCTCGCCGCCATGGGCGGAGGTGCGTCCACGGATTCGTTTTTCGGCGGCCGACAGGCCACGACGATTCTCACGAAGATGTCGTGGTGGTGCGGCGGAATTTTCCTCGGCCTTTCCCTGGTGCTCTCGGGCATGAGTGCCGGCTCCGCGGCCCCCCGTTCGGTCTTGGAAGGCCAGGTGGAGGCACCGAGCCCCGTAACCTTGCCGCTCCCGGCGCAGCCAGGAGCCAACATTCTTCCGGACACGACCGGTAATTAGGAGAAGAAGGCCCCACTGGAACAAGCATTCGTACTTCTCGAGGATGGCGCCTGGTTCCCAGGGACCGCGCGCCATCCTTTTTCGTTGACCACCGGCGAGATCGTCTTCACCACGAACCTGACGGGCTACCAGGAGGTGTTCACCGACCCGTCGTATCTCGGCCAGATCGTGGTGATGACCGCCCCGATGATCGGCAACTACGGCATCAACCCGGAGGACGTGGAGTGCGCGACGGGGAAACCCCAGGTTTCGGGCGTCCTCGTCCGAGAGCTCTCTCGGGGGCACTCCAACTGGCGCGCGTCGGGCGGGCTGGACGAGTGGCTGGCAGGGCGGGGGATCCCCGCCATGGAGGACCTGGACACGCGGAAGATTGCCAGGCACATCCGGTCTCAGGGTGCGATGCGCTCGGTCGTGGGTATGGGTGCCCAACCCACTGACGACGCCCGCAAGCAACTGGACGCGAGTCCCCACATGGCCGGGTTGGACCTCGCGTCCAGGGCCACGATCGATCACGAGCGCGCCGTGGGAGACGCCGACGCGCGCCACCACATCGTGGCCTATGACTTCGGCATCAAGGAGAACATTCTTCGCATCTTCCGATCGAAGGGATGCCGCGTCACCGTGGTGCCGGCCCAGACCTCCGCCGCCCGGGTGCGGGAGCTGGAACCCGACGGATTGTTTCTCTCCAACGGACCTGGGGACCCGTCGGCGGTGGAGTACGTGTTCGAGCCCATCCGCGAGCTGGCCGGCTCGGGAATCCCCACGTTCGGCATCTGTCTTGGACATCAGCTCCTGGCCCTGGCCTTCGGCGCGGAGACGGAGAAGCTCCCCTACGGCCATCGCGGGGGCAATCATCCGGTCCGGGATCTGACTGACGGCAAAGTCCTGATCACTAGCCAAAACCACGGATTTGCAGTCAGGGGAACAAGTAAGGTGGTCTCAGGTGCCAAGGAGCTTGAGGTGACCCACCTTAACCTCAATGACCACACCGTCGAAGGCCTCAGGCACCGAGACCTCCCGTTTTTCGGGGTTCAGTACCATCCGGAGGCCTCACCAGGCCCTCATGACGCCAGATCACACTTCGCCAAATTTCTGCAAACCCTTGACAGTCAACAGGTAAGCTCCTAATATGGCTCCCCCGGCGACCCCAGCCGGGGCCGTCAAGAATACCTGTTTTTTCAGCTGCTGAGGGGTAGATGACCAAGGCTGATCTGGTAGAGAAGGTCACCGCCACGATGGCTCGGACGGCGGGCCCCATGATCTCTAAAAAAGACTGCGCCCGCGTAGTTGACGCGTTCCTTGAAGCCGTCAAGGAAGCGTTGGCCGACCAGCACAACATCGAGATTCGGGGATTCGGGACCTTCAAGATCAGAAACCGGAAAACCCGCATGGCGCGGAATCCGCGCACGGGGGACCCGGTGGAGGTCGCCGCGCGGCCAGTGCCGGTATTCAAGCCTTCCAAGGAACTCCGAGCCGTCGTCGCCGACAACGAGGCGCAGGTCGAGCAGCGGAACACGATCCCCGCTCCGTAGCCAATCATCCAACCGACTCACAGCCCAACGCGGTAGGGGTGACATGCCGCGGGGGGGTCGGTACATTCTTGCCTTGTATGCACTTCCGTGAAGCGCTTTCCTCTTCCACCACAGTCACGGTGACCGTCCGCGCCTTTGCGCGGTATGCTGAGATCCTGGGGATCGAGGCCACCACCTTGCAGTTGCCGAGTCCTGCGACGGTCGGTGACGCGGTGAAGCTGCTCCGGGAGAGCACCCCCAACGGCCACCTCCTTCCTGATCGGCCGCTGGTGGCAGTCAATTCAGAGCATGCGTTCGCCGATTCACCGCTTCGAGAAGGCGACGAATTGGCGCTGATGCCCCCTCTCGCCGGCGGATAAGTCGTGCAGTACGTGACGCGTCGGCCCATCGACGTGCAAGCACTGCTCAGCCAGGTAGCCGATCCGGCGTTGGGCGGGACGGCCATGTTCCTCGGATCGGTTCGCAGCGGGGATGAAGACGGTCCGGTCGAAGCGATCGACTACTCGGCGTACGAGGAGATGCTCGAGGCGGAGTTCGCCAAGATCGTGGAAGAATCCGTCGCCCGGTGGCCCGGGGCTCGAGTCGTCGGAACGCATCGGATCGGTATTGTGCCCACGGGAGAGCCGAGTCTTGCGGTGGTCGCCGCGGCGCCACACCGGGCGGAGGCTTTTGCCGCGTGTCGGCATACCGTCGAAGAAGCCAAGCAACGCCTCCCTGTGTGGAAGAAAGAAATTTTTGCGGACGGCACGGAGGCGTGGCGCGACAACGATCAGCCGGAGACGGACGCCAAGCCGACATCCGCCTGACACAGCCCCAAGCTCGAATGGGTCTTTCCGTCGTCTTAATCGAACCGCGTATTCCTCCGAACATGGGGAACGTTGCCCGCCTGTGCGCCGCGAGCGGAACCGCGCTTCACGTGGTGGGTGAGATGGGATTCTCGCTCAATGACGACGAGCTCAAGCGCGCCGGCCTCGATTACTGGGATGAGGTCGATCTATGGATCCATCCCTACTGGCGTGCGTTTCGAGCCGCTGTTTCGCGTGACCGTTGCTTATATTTCTCAGCGCACGGCGAGCGGTCATACATTGAGGCACCATTCGCCGAGAATTCTGTTCTCGTATTTGGCAACGAGACCGAAGGCATGCCACAGCGGATTCGTGAGAAGCATCCGGACCGCTTGTTCCGCATCCCCATGCGGAACGGTATCCGCAACCTGAATCTCGCCACCGCCGTCGGAATCGTCCTCTACGAGGGCGTCAGACAGATCGGACTCGATCTCGATGATACCTTCATTGAACCTTAAAGAAGAAGTCCATCGGAACCTCCAATGAACAAAATCACGGTAGTAGGTGCGGGGCACGTGGGCGAAGTAACAGCGCAGCGCCTCGCCGAAAAGGAGCTGGCACGGGAAGTAGTGCTCATCGACATCGTAGAGGGGATTCCCCAGGGGAAAGGCCTGGACCAGTGGGAATCGGCCCCCATCGAGGGGTTCGACTCCCGGGTGATCGGCGCCAACGATTACGGCCCGGCCGCGGGAAGCGAGATGTTCATCGTCACGGCCGGAATTGCCCGCAAGCCGGGCATGAGTCGAGACGATCTGTTGCGGACGAACGTGGAGATCGTGTCGTCGGTGGGGCAGGAGATTAAGAAGAGTTCACCGAATGCGATCGTCATCATGGTGTCAAATCCTCTCGACGTCATGTCGTGGGTCATGAAGGAAGTGACCGGTTTCCCCCGGGAGCGGGTCATCGGCATGGCGGGCGTGCTCGACACAGCGCGGTACCGGAGCTTCCTCGCCGAGGCTCTCGACGTGTCCGTCGAGGACATCCAGGCCATGGTGTTGGGCGGCCACGGCGACACCATGGTCCCGCTAATCTCCTATACGACGGTGTCCGGGATTCCCGTGACGCAATTGATCAACGGGAACAAGCTGGATGCCATCGTGGACCGGACGCGCAAGGGCGGGGCGGAGATCGTCGGCTATCTCAAGACCGGGTCGGCGTATTACGCGCCGTCCGCCGCTGCGGTGCAAATGGCGGAAGCCATCGTCAAGGACAAGAAGCGAATTCTCCCGTGCGCCGCGTGGCTCGAAGGCGAGTTTGGCTTTGAGGGCATCTATCTCGGTGTGCCATGCAAGTTGGGCGCCTCGGGCCTGGAACAGATCGTGGAAGTCGAGCTCAATGCCGACGAGAAAGCCGCCCTGGCCAAGTCGGCCGACCACGTCCGTTCGACGATAGCTGAAGTCAACCTGTAATAGCAGGGGAGAGGGAGGCGGTCGGAGCCGCGGCTTTCTTCATCGCCGCGGCTCAATCTCCCGAGCACATCTCGAGCATCTGAACGCGCGGCACCGGCCGGCGGCCGGGGTGCGCGAGATCGGATAGGAACATGCGGCGAGTACTTCAACTGTACCGCAGCTCGGTGGGGAAGAAGGCGGTGATGGGGGTGACCGGCCTGATGTTCTTCGGCTACGTCGCCGGCCACCTGGCAGGCAACCTCAAGATCTACTTGGGGGCGGAACACTTCAACGCTTACGCGGAATTCTTGCGGGAGATCGGCGCGCCGGCGTTGGGCCATTCGTGGTTCCTCTGGGCGTTCCGTATCGTGCTCCTGGCGGCGCTTCTCTTACACGTGACCGCGGCGATCCAACTCTGGCTCATGGCGCGATCGGCCCGACCGACGAACTATCGGCGCCCTGTCCACCTCGAAGACAGCTATGTCTCCCGCACGATGCGGTGGGGCGGTGTGGTCATCCTGATCTTCATCCTCTATCACCTGATGAATCTCACGTGGGGCACCGCACACTCGGATTTCATTCCGGGTGACGCCTACCACAACCTGGTCACCGCGTTTCAATCCCTGGCCGTCTCGGCAGCTTACATCGTCGCGGTCATCGTCGTGGGCTTCCACCTCTACCACGGCATATGGAGCTCGCTGCAGACGCTGGGGGTCAACCAAGAACATCACGATCGCTGGCGACGAACGTCGGCCGTGATCGCGACGGTCATCGTGCTGGGGAACATCTCGATTCCGGTTTCGGTGCTGACCGGCATCGTCCAATAGAAAGCAAGAGCGACTCATGGAGCTCAACGGAAAGGTCCCGTCGGGGTCGATAGAAAAGAAATGGGAGAACCACCGCTTCGAGATGAAGCTGGTGAATCCTGCGAACAAGCGGAAGTACGATGTGATCGTGGTTGGCTCGGGGCTTGCGGGAGCATCCGCCGCGGCTTCGCTCGGAGAGCTGGGTTACAACGTCAAGTGCTTCTTCTTCCAAGACAGCGCCCGCCGAGCACACAGCATTGCAGCGCAAGGCGGAATCAACGCCGCAAAGAATTACCAGAATGACGGGGACTCGGTCTACCGGCTGTTTTATGACACCGTTAAGGGCGGGGACTTTCGGGCCCGCGAGGCCAACGTGCATCGGCTGGCCGAGGTCAGCCTGAACATCATCGACCAGTGCGTGGCACAGGGCGTGCCGTTCGCCCGGGAGTATGGCGGACTGCTGGACAACCGGTCGTTTGGAGGCGCGCAGGTCTCCCGCACCTTCTACGCCCGGGGGCAGACCGGCCAGCAGCTGCTGATCGGCGCCTATCAAGCCCTGGAACGCCAAGTTGCGGTAGGCACCGTCGAGCTCTTTCCCCGAACGGAGATGCTCGACGTGGTGATCGTGGACGGGCATGCCAAAGGCATCGTCGTCCGCGATCTGGTCACCGGCAAGATCCACTCGTTCGCCGCCCACGCGGTGGTACTCGCGACCGGCGGGTACGCCAACGTGTTCTATCTCTCCACCAACGCCAAGGGATGCAACGTGACGGCGACGTGGAGAGCCCACAAGCGGGGGGCGGCGTTCGCGAATCCCTGCTTCACGCAGATTCACCCCACGTGCATTCCCCAAGCCGGGGAGTACCAGTCGAAGCTGACGTTGATGAGTGAGTCGTTGCGCAACGACGGCCGGATCTGGGTGCCGCAGCGGGTTGGCGACACGAGGCAGGCCAAGGACATCCCGGAGAACGAGCGGGACTACTACCTCGAACGCTTCTACCCGAGTTTCGGCAATCTCGCACCGCGCGACGTGGCTTCTCGCCGAGCCAAGGAAGCAGTGGACGAGGGACGCGGGGTCGGCGAAGGGAGCGGCGGCGTGTACCTCGACTTCCGAGATGCCATCGACCGCCTCGGGCAACAGGTGATTGCCGAGCGCTACGGCAACTTGTTCGACATGTACCAGCAAATCACCGGCGAGAATCCGTACGAGGTGCCAATGCGGATCTACCCGGCACCGCACTACACGATGGGCGGGCTCTGGGTGGACTACAACTTGATGAGCACGATCCCCGGGCTGCACGTGATCGGTGAGGCCAACTTCTCGGACCACGGCGCAAACCGTTTGGGCGCCAGCGCGCTGATGCAGGGCCTGGCCGACGGTTACTTCGTGCTGCCGTATACGATCGCCGACTACCTCGCCCAAACCGAGGGGTCCCCCGTCACCACCGACCACCCGGCGTTCCAACAGACCGAACGGGAGGTCGCCGAGCGCATCCAGCGACTCGTCGATGTAAACGGGACCAGGAGCGTCGATTCGTTCCACCGGGACTTAGGGAAGTTGATGTGGAACCAGTGCGGCATGGCCCGCAACGCCAGCGGGCTGCAGGATGCTCTGGAGAAGATCCCCGAGATGCGGGAGCAATTCTGGAGCGACGTCCGGGTGACGGGCTCCGGTGAGGAACTGAACCAGGAACTCGAGAAGGCCGGCCGCGTGGCCGACTTCTTCGAATTCGGGGAGCTGATGTGCCGGGACGCTCTCGAGCGCGACGAATCGTGCGGCGGACACTTCCGGGAAGAACACCAGACGGACGAGGGCGAAGCGAGGCGTGACGACGAGCGTTTCGCGTATGTGGCCGCCTGGGAGTTCACGGGGGTCGGGAACACGCCCATTCCCCACAAGGAGCCGTTGGAGTTCGAATACGTGCACCTGGCGCAGCGGAGCTACAAATAATGCAGATCACTCTCAATGTGTGGCGGCAAGCCTCCAGCATGGCTCCAGGTCGGTTCGAGCGGTACGTCGCCAAGAACGTGTCGGAGCACATGTCGTTCTTGGAAATGCTCGATGTCGTCAATCAAGGCTTGATCGAACAGAACAAGGATCCGATCCACTTCGAGCACGACTGTCGCGAAGGCATCTGCGGTTCGTGTGGCATGGTCATCAACGGGGTCCCGCATGGACCGAAACCGGCGATCACGGCCTGTCAGCTCCACATGCGGAGTTTCAGCGATGGTGATGAGCTGTGGCTCGAGCCGTGGCGGGCGAAGGCCTTTCCCGTCATCAAGGATCTGGTCGTGGATCGCAACGCGCTGGACCGGATTATCGAGGCCGGTGGGTACATCTCGGCGCGCAGCGGCAGCGCCCCGGACGCCAACGCGATTCCGATCCCCAAGGAGACAGCCGACACCGCCATGGACGCCGCCGCGTGCATCGGGTGCGGTGCGTGCGTGGCCGCCTGTCCCAACGCCTCCGCGATGTTGTTCACGAGCGCCAAGGTGGCGCACCTCAGCAAACTTCCCCAGGGGCAACCGGAGCGGCGCAGGCGGGTGTTGAACATGGTGGAGCAGATGGAGTCGGAGGGCTTCGGCTATTGCACCAACCACGGGGCGTGTCAAACCGCGTGTCCCAAGGAGATCTCCATCGACTTCATCGCGTATCTCAACCGGGAGTTGCTCGGGGCGACGCTAGTCGGGTAGCGGAGCACGCCATCTGTCCCCTCCGCGCGCTGCGGGTTGGTCCGGAGTAGCGAGCACGCCATTTGCCCCTTCCGCGCGCTGCGGTTCTCTTAA
Organism: Gemmatimonadota bacterium; assembly: GCA_039588255.1. Taxonomy (GTDB): domain Bacteria; phylum Gemmatimonadota; class Gemmatimonadetes; order Gemmatimonadales; family GWC2-71-9; genus B3T1B10. The sequence goes on from JBDHAF010000019.1 coordinate 36,124, forward strand.
ATGCAGGTTTGCGGGGCAACCCACCTTGCGAACCAACGCGCGCTTCAGGGACAAACGGCATGTCTCGCTCACCTTTCGCCCACCTTCCGGCTCCCGCTTCCTCCTTGCGGGGTTTCGAACCGGCCCTAAGATTTGCCCCAACTTCTCCTGGAGGCCGCAATGGTGACGCTCTGGCTGCCCATTCTGCTAGCCACGGTTTTGGTCTGGATCGCGAGTGCACTCGCGTGGACGGTCGCTCCCCATCACAAATCTGATTTCCGCGTCATCCCCGACCAAGACGGCTTCATGGCCAACCTGGGCGGACGCAACCTGTCGCCTGGGCAGTACTGGTTCCCGTATTCCACCGACCAGAAAGAGATGCAGTCGCCGGAGATGGTCACAAAGATGGAAAAGGGCCCGGTGGGTCTCCTCACCGTTTGGAGGACCGGCAAGCCGAACATGGCCAAGCCCATGATCCTGACCCTCATCTTCATGCTCTGCGTCTCTATCGTGGTGGCCTACCTGGCCTTCAAGACACTCGACGCCGGTGATCCGTACGTCCACAAGTTCCGGGTGACCGCCACCATCGCGTTCCTGACCTACGGCGGGGCCCTCTTCTGGGACGCCATTTGGTTCGGGACGCCTTGGGCGAGAACCTGGAAGAGTCTGTTCGACTGTTTCGTGTACGCGCTGTTGGTGGGTGGCTCGTTTGCGGGATTCTGGCCGGGAGCTTAGAGGGTACGGGGTACCCCAGGTAGGGTAGCACGCCATTTGTCCCTTACGCGCGCTGCGGTTCTCTTCAGTGCCGGATCTCAACTTGGCCCGCCATGCGAACCAACGCGCGCTGCAGGGACGAACGGCGCGCTACCCTCTCGCTGCGCCACCGCTCATTCCTCACCACGGTACTCCACGTAGTTCCTGGGCGTCTCCCACAAGGTCCTGAAACTCCGGGACGTCCAAGTTCAGATTCTTGTGATCGAGGCGGGACAGGACCTGCTCCTCGACGATCCGCTTGATGACGCCCAGGTCTACGACGTAGCCCGTCCCAGGGTCTACCTCACCCTCCACGGAGACGTCCAGCTCGTAGTTGTGCCCGTGGTAGTTGGGGTTGTTGCACAGCCCGAATGTCTCACGGTTCTCCTCGGCGGACATCTGCGGATTGTGAAGCCGGTGTGCCGCACTGAAGTGGACGCGGCGGGTCACAGTAACGGTTGGCATGGGCAGAATATAGGGGGCCGGTGAGCCCGGAGCAGGCCCCTGGACCGATCGGGAGGAGGCGGAGCGCCCTGTTTGTCACTGCAGCGCGTGTTGGTTCGCAGGCTCGCAGATCCGGGATCTGGCCTTGGGGCAAACCGCAACGCGCGAAAGGGACAAACGGGGTGCGCCGCCCTCTGGGCCAGTCAGAGCCTGCTCCGGGTGTCTTCGGTTGACCACCCCCTATATCATTGCTATATTTACACTTACGTGATATGAGAGCGCGCCTCACTTTTTCAGTAAGCTGCCTCCTGGCGGCTTTTCTGCCGTTCGGCACTGGCGTGGCCGCCCAGACCCGTGGCCTGGATTTCTCCTACGGGCGGTGGTGGCGCAACGAGACGGTGGGAGAGACGTACGCCCTCACCTATTACCGGCCGTGGGTCGGCCCGTTCGACGTGGGAATCGCCGCCACCCATCTCGACGACCGGGCGTCGCCCTTGAACCGCACTCAGACCGGTGGCCAGATATCCCTGGCGATCGGCCGGGAGGGCGGGGGCCTGTACGCGGTAGGCTCCGGGGGGCTGGCCATGCGTCACGAGGGGGGGAGTGTAGACGGCGTTTGGAGCGCCGGCCTCGGGTACGCGTTGAAGCCACTTTCCATCCTCACCCTGTCGGGAGAGTTGCGCTACCGGGTGGAGAAGGACGACTGGAAAGAGGGGTTCTGGCGGTTCGACGACGCGACGGACCGGAAGGGCTGGCAGTTGCAGGGCGGCCTGGCATTCCATTTCGGGGGTGGAAGACGGACTCCATCGGTGCCCCCACCCGAGCGCCCCGCGCGAACATCGACGGGCTCTTCGACCTCCTCGGGGAACGGCAGCCCCGAGTTCGCGCCGCCGTCGGGATCAGACATCGAGGACCTCGCCCGCTCGAGCGGGGCCTCGGCGTCCACCGCCGAGCTGGCCGCTCAGGTCGTGCAGACGGCCATCGACGTGATGGGCACGCCCTACGAGTGGGGCGGATCTGACGACAACGGGTTCGACTGCTCCGGACTCATCCAGTATGCCTACGGCGAGAGCAGCGTCATTCTGCCGCGGGTGAGCCGGGACCAAGCCCGGACCGGAGCCTTTGTGGACCCACGGGTGCCGAGCCTCCGACCCGGGGACATCCTGGGCTTCTCCGTCGAGCGCAGCTCCCGCATCACCCACGTGGGGCTGTACGTCGGGGATGGCCAGTTCATCCACAGCTCGTCCAATGGTGTGGCGATCTCCAGTCTCATCGCCACCGACCCGAACAGTCGGTGGTGGCAGAACCGGTGGGTCGTGGCGCGCCGGATCCTCTAGGGGACACCCTGCTGCTAACACGATCCTTCCGGCATCGCACCGGGTGACCAGGCCTTGGATTGACTGGATCGATGAGGCCGATGCCACAGGTCGGCTGAAGGAAAGCTACGAGCGGTACGGTACGGGGCAGGGGATCGACCACATTCTCAAGATCCATTCACTCAATCCCAGATCCCTCGACGATCACTATCGTCTTTACGCCCATCTCATGCGGGGTCCCTCCGGGTTGTCGCGAGCGGAACGGGAGATGATCGCCGTGGTGGTCTCCAAGGCCAACGACTGCTTCTATTGACTGCGTCACCACGGAGCGGGCCTCCGTCGGTTGCTGAAAGACGACGAGCGCGTCGCGGCCATTGAGGACGATTATCGCAAGGCGGAGTTGTCGCCACGGGAGCGCGCCATACTCGACTATGCGGTCAAGCTCACTGTAACGCCGTCCCAGATGGCTGAATCCGACGTAGTCCGACTCCGGGACGCCGCGTTGAGCGACGCCGAGATCCTCGACGCGTGTCAGGTGACGGCGTACTACAACTATGTGAACCGTATGGCCGACGGGTTGGGCGTGGAATTGGAAGACGACTGGGAGGAACCGGGAAGCCGTCCCGCATCGGATACCACCTAAGCCCTTCTTTGCTACCTTCTTGCGGTCTTGACACTACCGGGGAGCCGGGTATATTCCTCTTCCTAGCACTCGACTGCAGTGAGTGCTAAGGTCTTTTAAGTCCCTATTCCATAATAGCTTACAAGCTGACGGAGGTGTTGCGTCATGGCACAGGCGTCGAAGTCGAAGAAGAAGCTCGGCGTGAAGCCACTGGGCGATCGTGTGGTGGTCCGCCCGATGGAGGAGTCAGAGGAAATGCGCGGCGGTCTGTACATCCCGGACACCGCCAAGGAAAAGCCCCAGCAAGGGGAAATCATGGCGGTCGGTCCCGGCCGCTACGAGAAGGGTGATCGCGTTCCCATGGAGCTTTCGGCCGGACAGACCGTGCTCTACGGAAAGTACAGCGGCACTGAGGTCACGTTCGACAACGAGCAGTATCTCATCATCAAAGAATCCGACGTCCTCGCCGTCATCGACGGGTGAACGAACTAGGGAGGCAGATCAATGGGTACAGCTAAGGAACTGCATTTCGACGTCGATGCCCGCACGCAGTTGCGGAAGGGCGTCGACCAACTCTCCAATGCAGTGAAAGTGACGCTCGGTCCCAAGGGACGGAACGTCGTCATCGACAAGAAATTCGGCAGCCCCACCGTGACCAAGGACGGCGTCACGGTCGCCAAGGAAGTGGAGCTGCCCGACCCGGTGGAGAACATGGGCGCGCAGATGGTCAAGGAAGTCGCCACCAAGACGTCGGACGTGGCCGGTGACGGCACGACGACGGCGACGGTGTTGGCCCAGGCCATCTTCACCGAAGGCCTCAAGAGCGTAACGGCCGGCGTGAACCCCATGGCCATCAAGCGCGGCATCGACAAGGCCGTAGAGCTGGTCGTGTCTGAGCTCAAAGAGATGTCCCAAGCCACCGCGGGCAAGAAGGAGATCGCCCAGGTTGCCACCGTGTCGGCCAACAACGACTCGGAGATCGGCGATCTCATCGCCGAGGCGATGGAGCGTGTCGGGAAGGACGGCGTGATCACGGTGGAGGAAGCCAAGGGCCTGGAGACCGAGCTCGAGACGGTCGACGGCATGCAGTTCGACCGGGGCTACCTGTCGCCGTACTTCGTCACCGATTCCGAGAAGATGGAAGCGGTGCTGGAAGACGCCTACGTCCTCGTGCACGACAAGAAGATCTCGGCCATGAAAGACCTGCTCCCGGTGTTGGAGAAGGTCGCTCAGACCGGCAACCCCTTGCTCGTCATCGCCGAGGACATCGAGGGTGAGGCGCTGGCGACGATCGTCGTCAACAAGCTCCGCGGTACGTTGAAGATATGCGCCGTCAAGGCGCCGGGCTTCGGCGATCGCCGGAAGGCCATGTTGCAGGACATCGCCGTCCTCACCGGTGGCCAAGTCATCAGCGAAGAGGTCGGATTCAAGCTGGAGAACGCCGTTCTCAGCGACCTCGGCCAAGCCAAGCGGATCGTGATCGACAAGGACAACACCACGATCGTGGACGGTGCCGGGAAGCAAGACTCCATCCAGGGCCGGATCCAGGAGATCAAGGCCGCCATCGACAAGAGCACGTCGGACTACGACCAGGAGAAGCTCCAGGAGCGTCTCGCGAAGTTGGCCGGCGGCGTGGCCGTCATCAACGTCGGCGCCGCGACCGAGACCGAGATGAAGGAGAAGAAGGCGCGCGTCGAGGACGCGCTGCACGCCACTCGCGCCGCCGTCGAAGAGGGCATCGTCGCCGGTGGTGGTGTCGCCTTCCTGCGGACGCAGAAGGCCGTCGAGAAAATGAATCTCGACGAGCCCGACGAGCAGATCGGGGTCAGCATCGTGCGCCGCGCCCTCGAGGAGCCCATTCGGGCCATCGCCGGTAACGCCGGTGCCGAGGGTTCCATTGTGGTCGAGCGTGTTCGCAACGCCGAACACAAGGACCATGGGTACAACGCCCTCACCGACACGTACGAAGACCTCGTGAAGGCAGGCGTGATCGATCCCACCAAGGTAGCCCGGACCGCACTGCAGAACGCGGCCTCTGTTGCGAGTCTTCTCTTGACCACCGAGTGCGTCGTGGTGGAACAGAAGGAAGCCGAGCTGCCCGCGCCCCCGGCGGGTGCCGGCGGGATGCCCGGCATGTACTAGGCCGCGGTATCAGCCTAGATCAGGAAAAAGGCCCCGGCACACTCCGGGGCCTTTTCATTGAACATCTTTGCACCCGGGACCCGCCACCACCGCTATTGGCGTGGGCCTCAGTGAGACAGTAAAATTCACTATGCAGATCAGGATAATTCAGGTGCTCCTCATCGCCGGGCTCGGATTTCCCGGATCACTCGTATCTCAGACTCCACTTCCCGACCTCTCCGGGACGTGGCGGGTGGAAACGCCGGACGGGCCACAAGAGGTCGTGATCCGATCCGACTCCTCGGCCTCCTTCGGCGAAGACACGGTCCGGTGGCGGCTCGTGGACGACTCTATTCACATCGCACTGGGCGACGAGTGGATGGTCTACGGTTACGCCCTGCGGGGCAGGAAGGTGACGTTGTCAGGAGGAGATCTGGAAGACCCCATGGAGCTCGAGCGGGTCGGCCCCCCGACGCCCCTGGCGGAGGGAGTGGAGATCCCGTCGCCGCCCCCGGCGGATCGGCGAGCCATCACGTAGGGCGCTTTTGTCGTCGTCCCCTCCCCCCGACCCAGATTCACCGGACGCCGGCGGATTCGGTAGCTCCGGTGGCGACGCCTCCCCCGCGGTCCTCGCCTCCGACATCGCCGACCTCCTCATTGAACCCTCCATCGCCCTTCACAAGCACGGGATGTACCCCCAAGGACACCCGTTGCTCACACCGGCGTGCTGACCACGCCCTCGATCGACCAAGCATCTCAGCCCACGGCTGAGCAGTAGTCGAACAGTCACCCGGTCAGCCGGTCCAGCTCACCCGGCGATCCCCAACTCGAGCTGACCGGGATCGGGAGCGACCCAGATGGGATCGATGGGTTCGTCCTGCCGCGCGACGAAGAGATCCCCCCGGAAACCCTTGCTCGACAGCGCCCGCTCGATCTCGGATCGCGCCAAGTCGGTGCGGTTGCAGCGATCACTCATGTGAACCAACACGACCGACCGCAACCCCTCATGGCACAATTCCGCAAGGAGCTCGGCGGCCGCTCGATTCGAAAGGTGTCCTCCCATGCCGGCGATCCGGGCGCGCACCGTCGGCGGGTAGGGACCCGTGCGCAACAGGATCTCATCGTGATTTGCCTCCAACAGCAAGGTGGTCACACCGCTGAGGAGATACCGCACGGCCGCCGTGGGTCTCCCGAGGTCGTACGCCAACCCGACGCGACCACCCTGGGCTCCGACGACAAACGCCATCGGCTCAGCCGCATCGTGACTCGTCCGGCATCCCGTCAACGAGAACGGGCCGATCGACACCTTAGTGTGGGATTCTACCGTGTGCAGTTTTGCCCCGTCGAGGCGCTCGCCGAGGGCCGCTAGCGTTCCTTGCGATGCGAGGATGGGACACCCCACCTTCCGTGCCAGCGGACCCGCGCCACGGGCGTGGTCGCCGTGCTCGTGGGTGAGCACGATGCCCACGAGACCCCGGAGATCGATTCCCGCCTTCTTGGCCCGGTGCACCAGGGCGCGAGGGCCGAATCCCGCATCGAGCAAGAGTGAACATCCGGCAGCGGTGATGACGAACGCATTCCCGCGACTCCCAGACCCCAACGGGACGAGCTTCACGAACCCGTTGCCGTGCGATAGAGCACTTCCAGCATTCCCCGTACCTCCTCCGTCACTTCCACGTCCCGCCGGGGCATGACCCGGGACGCCACGGTGAGAAACCCGTCGACGTTCGTCATCTCTCCATTGGTGCCCCACGAGAACGGCGGGAGGTACTTGACCGGCCTCGCGGCGCCGAACACGTTGGCGCCCGCGCCGATCACGGCTCCGGTATCCAGCAGGGTGCCGATGCCAGTCTTTGCGTGATCCCCGATCAAGCTGCCGAGCTTCTGCCGATGTGTTTCGATCGTTTCGTCGCCCAAGCGCAAGCGGACGTGGCCGTAGGTGTTTTTGAGATCGGAGGTGATGGTGTCCGCTCCCAGGTTGACCCATCGCCCGATAACCGAATGTCCGATAAACCCGTCGTGCGCTTTGTTGATGTACCCCAGGAACACGGAGTCGGCGATTTCACCGCGAATCCTGCAGCGCGGGCCGAACACCGACGTCTCAATCAACCCGCCGAGCACCTGGGTGCCGGGGCCGACATACACGGGGCCCTCAAACCGCGTGCCCGACTTCACATAGACATGCTGTTCCAGCACCACCGCACCGTTCCGCACATCGAAGGTGACTCCCGGCTCGACACGGGCGCCTGCCAGTATCACGTCCGCGGGATCGCCGATGATCACGCATTCATCGGGGAGCGCGTCGCCTCCTTCGTTGATGAAGTCCGCCACGTCCGCCACGAGGAAATGCTCGAGGGCCGTGATGATGTCGTACGCACCGTGCAGGAGAAATCCCTCGAGCTCCACCGCGTCCCAATCCTCGTGGTCACCCTGGTCCCAGGTGGACCCCTCGGGTACCCACCAACCCACGGTGGTGTCGTCGTTGACGAACCGCACCGGTTGTGCGGGGAGTCTCGGTGAGATCCCAGTGGGAGCAAAATCGGAGCGGCCCACGATGGCAGGGCCGGGGCAGGGCTCGGACGCGCGCACGGTGGGTGCGGCGTCTTCGACGAACGCATGGAGGCGCTGCGGGCCAAAGATGGCCTGCGTGTCTCCTCCGGCGATGGCCTCCCACCGCTCCCGGATCAACCACGCGCCAGCCCGCAACTCGCTTGCGGGGCGGGATTCACAGAATGGAGCCCACTGCAGGCTGGGCTCTGGATCAATCAGGTAGAGATTCGGCATGTCGGTAGTTGTTAAGTGTTCCGCGTCAGGCTTTGGGTGTCTCGCCGGGCCCGGTGAACCTCGGCGATAGAGAAGCCAGCAATTCCTTGAGGTGAGCGGACCTTTCTGGTGTGGTCACGAGAGTTACACCGTTCGCCTGTACGACCACCAGATCCTGAACTCCGTCGAGAACGACGGCGCCCTCTTCGGCCCAGACGACACAGTTCGAGGTGTCCCGCTGCTCGGTTTCGCCCACTAGGACGTTGCCCGACTCGTCCACCGACCGCACCCGGGCGAGGGCACTCCACGTCCCCACGTCATCCCACGGAAACTCCCCTGGTACGACGGCGACCCGCCCGCTCCGCTCGAAGTGGGAATAGTCCACCGCGATTGGCGTCACCGTGGCAAAGAAGTCGTCCACTGCGCCTGTCTCCAGATGCTCCAACGATGCGGCGATTTCGGGGGCCACGGCCCGCGTCTCCGCGAGGAAACGCGTTCCGGTCCACGCAAACATCCCGCTGTTCCACAGTGCTCCCGCGCCGACCAATCTCGCAGCTTCCGCGCTGTCGGGTTTTTCCGTGAAGCGGGCCACACGCCGTGCGTCCCGGTCGAACGGTTCCCCGGGTTCGATGTACCCATACCCGACGTCCGGCCGGCTCGGCACGATCCCCACCGTAACGAGCACGTCTTGGCTCTCGGCTACCTCCAGGGCTCTCGCTGCCGTCTCACGAAACGCCGCGTCGTCTCCCACGAACCAGTCGGCATGCAACGAGAGAATGGACGCCTCGGCGTCCCGCAGCACCGCGGTTATGGTGGCCCAAGTGAGGGCCGGGCCGGTGGAAGCCGGACGGGGCTCACCGAGGATGTTCTCCTTTGGAATCTCGGGAAGCAGCTTCGCGGTTTGTGCGCTGAGCCGCTCCGCGGTCACGACGAGCACCTGTGACGGCGGGATGAGGCCGTCGAGGCGGCGCACGGCCTGCTCGAGCATTGACGTATCTCCGGCAAGAGAGAGCATCTGCTTCGGCGTGTCCGGCGTGGAAAGGGGCCAGAACCGTGTTCCCGAGCCGCCGGCCAGGACAGCCGCCCAACGACTCACGGAGATCCTCCCGGTGCAAAGCAAACGCCGTTCGTTAACAGCCTGGGGTGCGGGGAATACGTCAGATTGAAGTTACCGAGGAGGGAAGGGCCTCGCATGGCCGGCTCAGAGAAGCTCGGCGATGGCGGTGCGATATCTGCGTAGCTCGTACAACAAACCACCCACGTTCGTCGTGGGTTGGACGACGATGGCGATGAGGGTATCGTCTGTCACCACGCTCACCACCACAAAACCGGCGCCGTATTCCATGACTCCGGCGTTGAACTCGCCCCGCGTGCCCGCCTCGCCGAGTCTCCCACATGCTTCGACGAGCGACGGAACGAGGGCGGCAACTCCGTCGGCATCCGACCCGTTGTGCGAGAACGAGTCGATGGTCAGACCGTCTCTGCCCAACACGACGACGGTCTCGACTCCACCGAACTGGCCAAGTGCCTGGACAACATCACGGATGGTAGCCATCGGCGGCAAGCTAGAGACGCCCAGACCCGAAGTCAAGCAAGCGTTTCCGCTTGACCCCCCACCCGGACCCGACTAATCTTCTCCGATTCAGGTACGTGCCCTATGTCCTTTGCCCGCTTCATGTTTGCTCCTGCCGCCTTGGGCGTGATCGCGTTCACGACGGGATGCGATAACACCCTCGCTCTGCCCCTAGCGACGATTCCAAATATCATCGACACGGTGACGCTCCACGCGCTGCAAGGCACGGCCATCAACGAGCCCAGCGGCTTCGACATGATCACCAGGCGCCTTGCCCGGACGGATCGGCAAGGCGAGCAATTCGACATGGCCTTCGACATCGACGGGAATGGACGGGCCCTGATCTTCACCACAGCGTCTCTGGGGCTGGCTGTGGAGTCGGCCATCCAGCCATCGGACCGCAACTTCGCCGACGTCACGATTGCACCGCTCGAGGACTACGAGCGGGAAGATCCGCTCGAGGTGGGCGTGGAATCGGTATTCCTTGTCCGGTCGAGGCCGGACGTCCAGGGGTGTGTGTTCTTCCTGGGGCGGTTGCCCCGCTACGGCAAATTCCGGGTCCTCTCGCTCGACGCGGAATCGCGGCAGATCACCTTGGAGAACCTCGTCAACCTCAACTGCGGGTATCGTAGCCTCGAAGTCGGCGTACCCATCCGGTAAACAAGTCCGTGATCGATATCAAGCGGCTTCGTGAAGCGCCTGACGCATTCAAGGCGTCGGCTGCTCGTCGCGACCCCGAACTCGTCTCCCAACTCGACGCCATTCTGGAATTGGATGTCCGGCGCAGGGGGATCCTCCAGCAGGTCGAGGTGCTCAAGGCCGAACGGAATCAAGCGTCGGAGGAAGTGGCCCGACTGAAAAAGGACAAGGAGGACGCAAGCGACCTGTTGTCCCGCCTCAAGTCGCTGAGTGCCACGATCAAAGAACAAGACCGGCAGCTCCGGGAAGTCGAGGGTACTCTGCGCGATCAAACGCTGCGGATCCCCAATGTGCCGCTCGACAGCGTTCCCGACGGCGATGCCTCGGCCAACAAAGAGCTCCGCTGTTGGGGAGAGCGACCGGACTTCCCGTTCAAACCAAAACCCCATTGGGAGCTGGGTGAAGGGTTGGGGGCCCTGGACCTGGCCCGAGGTGCCAAGGTGACCGGCAGTGGGTTCCCCGTGTACACCGGCCAGGGGTCCAAGCTCGTTCGAAGCCTGATCAACTTCATGCTCGACATGCACACCCAGGAGCATGGATACCGCGAGGTTTGGCCCCCGGCATTGGTCAACGAGGACAGTGCCCGGGGCACGGGGCAGCTTCCGGACCTGGAACAGAACATGTACGTCACCGAAGACGGTCTCTATTTGGCTCCCACGGCGGAAGTTCCCGTGACCAACTTCCATCGGGACGAGATTCTGCCGGGTGACCAGCTCCCGTTCGGCTACGCCGCCTATACTCCCTGTTTCCGCCGCGAGGCCGGGGCGCACGGGAAGGACACGCGCGGCATCATCCGCATCCATCAGTTCGACAAGGTCGAGTTGGTGCGCTACTGCGCTCCCGAGACGTCCAGCGATCAACTCGAGTTGTTGTTGGGCCACGCGGAAGCGGTACTCCAGCGGTTGGAGTTGCCCTATCGAGTGCTGGTGTTGGCCACCGGCGACACCGGCTTCGCGAGTGCCAAAACCTACGACCTGGAAGTGTGGGCGGCGGGTATCGACACGTGGCTCGAGGTGTCCAGTGCCAGTGTCTACACGGATTTTCAGGCGCGTCGGGCAAACATCCGGTACCGTCCCGCGCGCGGTGCCAAGCCGGAGTTCGTCCACACCTTGAACGCCTCCGGGCTCGCGCTTCCCCGCACGATCATCGCGCTCCTGGAGAACAACCAACAAGAGGATGGCAGCGTCCGGATCCCCGAAGCTCTCGTTCCCTATGTGGGCGTGGAGCGCTTGACGCCCGATGGTGCGTAGTCTCGGCAAGCGTTTTCGCCGCGCCGCGCCCATCGTCGCCCTGAGCCTGGCGGCCGTGGTCGGCGGGGTCTCGCTGTGGCAGGCCCTGCAGATTGTGAGTCACCTGCGGTCCGAGGCCCGAAGTCAAACCCGTATCTTCGGCAGCATCGTGGCCGCATTACAGGCCCCGACGCCGGAGCTGCAAACGGATCGACTCTTCGCAACCGTGTTGGAGATCAGGCAGACCGGTCTCCCGTTGATTCTGACGGACTGGGCGGGCAACGTGTCTGTCTGCGCCAACCTCGCCCTCGAGCCGGACCCCTGCGATCTCGCCAGCGGCGACCTCGCGGACCCGCGCATCCTGACCGTCGCGCGAGGCTTCGCCCAATCCAATGCACCGGTCGTCACACCCGACTCGAGCCAGATCTATTTCGGCTCCACCGAGTCGGCACGCCAGCTTACGCTTCTGGCCGTCCTCCAGCTCACGGTCCTCGCCGTCGCGGTCTTTGCCGGCATCTGGGGCTACCGCTCGGCGGCGCACCTCCATCGCGACCGCCTCTGGGTGGCCATGGCCCGGGAGTCCGCGCACCAGCTGGGGACGCCCCTCATGAGCGTCGCCGCCTGGATCGAACGGCTGCGGGACGAGAAGCCCGATACCAGGAAGATCGCAAAACACCTACGGGCGGATCTCGATCGACTGGAGCGGGTCGCCCAGCGCTTCGAGCGCATCGGCCGGCCGGCCCGACAGGAACGGGTGGGCATGGGATCACTGACCGCACGAGTGGCGACGTACTTCGAGCCCCGGTTGCCCCGGCACGCCAACACGATCGCGTTGTCGGTGCATGCTCCCTCGGCGGGCCCCATGGTATCCGGCGACCCGGTGCTGCTCGAGTGGGCGGTGGAGGCCCTGGTCCGGAATTCCATCGACGCCCTGAGCGGGCGGGGCGGCCGGATCGACGCCACCGTGAGTCGCGAGGGTGACAGGGTGAAGCTCGTGGTGGAGGATGACGGGCCCGGGATCGGCATCGAGGTCATGGACACCCTCTTCGAGCCGGGGATCACCACGAAGTCGGGGGGATGGGGCATCGGCCTCGCTCTGGCGAGCCGCATCTTCGAAGACGTCCACGGCGGCCATCTGGGCTTCGAGTCGATCGACGGCGGTGCCCGGTTCGTGGCGGAGCTGCCGGCGTTGGTCGGGTGACCCCACTCCAACTCAACGAGCCGCAACAGGAGGCGGTACGATACCGCGGCGGACCCGCACTGGTGTTGGCGGGCGCTGGCTCGGGAAAGACCCGCGTGTTGACGGCCCGCATCGCCCACCTGGTGCAAGAACACGGGGTGCCGCCGTACCACATCTTCGCCGTGACCTTCACGAACCGGGCGGCCGGGGAGATGCGTCGGCGGGTCGGTGAGCTGTTGGGCAGTGATCCGGCCGGATTGTGGATTGGGACCTTTCACTCCCTCTCGGCGCGGATTCTCCGCCGGGAAGCCGAGTTGCTTGGCTTTACCAACCGGTTCACCATCTACGACGACGGCGATCAACTGGCGCTCATCAAGCGGCTACTGGAGCGAGCCGGCTACGCTCCCAAGACCTTTCCACCGCGCCTGGTACGGGCCATCGTGTCCAACGCCAAGAATCACTTGAAACCGCCCGAGGAGCTGGCCGCTGAGGTCCACGATCCCGTCGAGCGCGTGGCGGCGGAGATCTTCCTGGCGTACAACCAGGCGCTCGTTGCACAAAACGCCATGGACTTCGACGACCTGCTGCTCCATCCTCTCACCCTGTTTCGAGAGCACCCGGAGCGGCTCGCCGTCTATCAGGAGCGTTTTCGCGCGGTGCTCGTGGATGAATTTCAGGACACGAATCGGGCCCAGTATCTCCTGGTGCGGAACCTGAGCGCGGTGCACCGCGATCTCTGCGTCGTCGGGGACGACGATCAATCGATCTATGGTTGGCGGGGAGCGGACCTGCGGAACATGCTGGACTTCCAACAGGATTTTCCCGACGCCACCGTGTACCGGCTCGAGGAGAACTACCGCTCCACGCAGATGGTCCTCGACGCCGCCAACGGCGTGATCGCCGAGAACGTCGATCGCCTGGGAAAGACGTTGTTTACGTCGCGTCCGGGGGGCGAGCCCGTCAACGTCGTGGCGACAGCCGACGAACGCGACGAAGCGGAGTGGTTCGCCCGCGAGTTTCGGGAGCGCTCGGCATCGGATCACTACCTCTTCTCTGACATGGCGGTGCTCTATCGCACCAACGCACAGTCGAGAGCGTTCGAGGAGGCTTTCCGGCGGGTAGCCATCCCGCATCGCGTGGTGGGATCGGTCAGCTTCTACAATCGACGGGAGGTGCGTGACCTCATCGCCTACCTTCGCCTGATCGCCAACCCGGCCGACGACCAAGCATTCCTTCGGGCGGTTCAAATTCCCAAACGCGGTCTCGGCGTGGCAAGCCTCCGCAACCTCCAGGCTGCGGCCCTTCAATGGCACCGGCCGATGTTAGACACCGCCGGCATCGCCGACCGCATAATCGAGCTTCGGCCTCCGGCCAAAAACGCCTTCCGCGCGTTCGCAGAGCTCATCACCAATCTCGGTGCGGCGGCGGAGCACGCGGCACCTGCGGCGATCCTGGAACGGGTGATCGAGGCCATAGATTACGAATCGTATCTGAGCCAAGAAGGACTCGAAGGCGTCGAGCGAATGGAGAACGTCCGCGAGCTCCTGGCGAGCGCCGCCGAATGGTCGGAGGAGGTGGAGCCGGACGAGCCGGGAACCCCTCTCGAGCGGTTCCTCGCGACGGCCGCGCTGACCACCTCCGACGAGTCCACCGAAGGGGATCCGGAAGGCGTGCAGCTAATGACGGTTCACACGGCCAAGGGATTGGAGTGGCCGATTGTCGCCGTGGCCGGGTTGGAGGATGGTCTCTTCCCGCTCAGTCGGACGCTGGAAGCCCCCGGGGGGATCGACGAAGAGCGGCGACTCATGTACGTGGCGATTACCAGAGCCCGCGACCGGGTGTACTTGTCGTGGGCCCGGGCGCGTCGCCGTGGAGGACAGCTCATGCCGGGGCTTCCGTCCCGCTTCATCGAAGCGGTTCCCCCCGAAGTCGTCGAAGAGCGACGCAGTAGCGGCGTGTTCGGGGCGGACTGGTTCCGCAAGCCGGCCAAGCCCAAGGCGTTCTCCCCCGCTCTTGGCACGCCGGAATCGATCCCCGAGATGGAGTCTCAAGACACGCCGCGATACATCAAGGGCGAGCGCGTGCGACACCGGACGTTCGGGTCGGGGACCATCTTGGGCCTCTCCGGCACGGGACGCGACCTGAAGGTCGTGATCGAGTTCGACGACGAGGAGCACGCGACGAAACAACTCCTCGTAGCCTACGCCGGCCTCGAACGGGATTGGGACTCGGCGTGAGGGTGCCCCGCGAGGAGGTCGAACGGATCGCACGGCTGGCTGCGCTGGCCGTAAACGAGTCTTCGCTCGCCGAGCTCACCACGCAGATCGGTGAGATCCTGGAGTACGTCGCGCAGCTGGAAGGGATAGAAACCGACGAACCTTCCGGGCCCGTCCATCTCGGGCCCGAACGAGCACCGCTCCGGCCGGACACAAGAGATCCAACCCCCTTGACGTTGACACCCCGAGAGATGGCGCCGGAGTTCGACGAGGATTTCTACGTCGTGCCCAAGGTGGAAGGGGTAGGGGACGAGGAATGACCGACCTGCTCCGGGGGGCAGACGAAGCCGCAGCGCGAATTGCCGCCAGCGAAGAGACCGGTCTCAACGCGGCAATCTCGTTCGACGCCGAAGTCATCCGGCGGCAGGCGCAGGAACTGAGCGAGCGCACCGACGACCTGCCTCTCGCGGGCTTGGCGGTCGGGGTGAAGGACAACATCTGCACGCACGAATACCCCACCACGTGCGCCTCCCGAATCCTCGAGCACTACCGGTCGCCGTACGAGGCTACAGCAGTGCGTCGCCTCAAGGCCGCCGGCGCCATCGTCGCCTGCAAGACCAACATGGACGAGTTCGGCATGGGGTCGTCGACGGAACATTCCGCCTTCGGACGAGTGCGTCATCCGCTGGACCCGGGCCGCGTTGCCGGAGGCTCGTCAGGCGGCTCCGCCGCCCTCGTGGCCGCAGGGGCGGTGCGCTCGGCGCTGGGGTCTGAAACGGGCGGCTCGGTGCGCCAGCCCGCGGCGTTCTGCGGCGTCGTGGGCGTCAAGCCGAGCTACGGCCGGGTGAGCCGGTACGGGCTGGTGGCGTTCGGAAGCTCGTTGGACCAGATCGGGGTTGTGGGACGGACGGTCGCCGATGCCACGACGGTGCTCGAGCTGATCTCGGGACGCGATCCACACGATTCCACTTGTGCCGATCGGGATCCTCTCCACGCGCCACTCGAGCGCCAAGACCTCGGCGGGCTCGTGGTGGGGGTCCCGGCCGAATACTTCCCGGACAATCTGAGCGTCGCCATTCGATCCGGGTGCGATCGCACCGTCGAGACCTTGCGGCGACTGGGCGCGACCGTGAGAGAGGTATCACTCCCGCATACCCCGCTGGCAGTGCCGTGCTATTACGTCATTGCTCCGGCAGAGGCGAGCGCCAATCTCGCACGATTCGACGGGGTAAGATACGGGCTTCGTATTCCACAAGCCGACCTCCATGCCCTATACCGGGAGACGCGGGGCAGGGGATTTGGAGAGGAAGTCCGCCGCCGGATCATTGTCGGCACATATGTGCTTTCCTCCGGATATTACGAGGCCTACTACGGGAAGGCCCAACTGGCACGCCGCCGCATCTCAGGTGACTTCGACCAGGCCTTCGCGAGCGGCATCGACCTGCTGTTCGCACCAACGACACCCACCACGGCATTCAAGGCGGGTGAACACGTCCGTAACCCGGTGGCGATGTATCTCTCCGACGTGTTCGTCTGCGCCGCCAACCTCGCCGGCATTCCGGCGGTATCGCTCCCGATCGGTAGATCATCCGAGGGGTTGCCCGTGGGGGCACAGCTCATGGCCCCCGCGTTCGAGGAGGCGTTGCTGTTGGACACCGCCCACGTGATCGAACAGCACACCGATCCACTCGAGGAAATCCGATGATCTGGGAGACGGTGATCGGTCTCGAGGTGCACGTCCAACTCGCGACGCAATCCAAGATGTTCTGCGGGTGTTCCGCCGCGTTCGGCGACCGCGCCAACACGAACGTGTGTCCGGTTTGTCTCGGATTGCCCGGCGCATTGCCCGTCGCTAACCTCGAGGCGGTTCGACTCGCGGCACGGGCCGCCTTCGCCCTCGAGTTCACGATCCATCCCACGAGTGTCTTTGCCCGGAAGAATTATTTCTATCCGGACTTGCCGAAGGGGTATCAGATTTCCCAGTTCGACAAACCCCTCGCCACGCACGGTCGTTTGACCATCGGGTCGTCCGATCGAGACGACGTATCGATCCGCATGGCGCGCCTCCATCTCGAGGAGGACGCGGGGAAGTCGCTACACGATCGATTCGTGGGGAAAACGGCGTTGGATTTCAACCGGTCGGGGGTACCCCTGGCCGAGATCGTGAGCGAGCCGGATCTCCGTTCACCTGGTGAGGCCCGGGCCTATCTCGTCGCCCTGAAGCAAGTCCTGCAGTACCTGGAGGTGTCCGATTGCAGCATGGAGGAAGGGAGCCTTCGCGTCGATGCCAACCTGTCGGTCCGGCGTGCGGGTGACTCCACGTTGGGGGTCAAACAGGAAGTCAAGAACATGAACTCGTTCGCCGCGGTCGAGCGGGCGCTGGAGCAAATGCGCGACAGCCAGATCGCGCTGCTGGAGGTGGATGAGGCGGTGGAGCTGGCAACGTTCTCGGCAGCGACGGGTGAGCTGCGGATGATGCGAACCAAGGAAGAGAGCCACGACTACCGCTATTTCCCGGAGCCAGACCTGCCGCCCCTTGCCCTCGCCGAGGACTGGATCGACGGGGAACGCACGACCCTTCCGGAACTACCCCGCGCCAAGCGCAGGCGATTTCAACAAGCGTACGGCCAGCGCCCCTACGATGCCGAAGTGCTCACGGCAACGCGCGCCGTCGGGGACTACTTCGAAGAGGTCGTCAGCACGGGCGCCGCATCGCAGGCCGCGACGAAATGGGTCATGGGTTCGGTGCTTCAGGATGCCAACGCCAACGACGGGGCCCTCCGAATCGATCCCCGGCGACTCGCCGCCCTCATCGGCATGGTGGCACGTGGCGACCTGTCCGAACAGGCAGCCAAACGCGTGTTCGCCGAGCTTCCCGCGACGGACGACGAGCCAGAGGCGGTGGCGCAGCGGCTCGGACTGCTCCAGGTCAGCGACCGCCGTCGGATCACCGAATGGGTGAACACGGTGCTTTCCGTGCACCCTGAGGAAGTTGCCAGATACCACGAAGGCGATCACAAGCTCGTGGGCTTCTTTATGGGAAAGGTGATGCAGGAATCCGGCGGAAAGGCCGACCCAAAGAAGGTGCGGGCGGTCCTGGTGGAGCGGCTGTCGCAGATGGAATGATCGGAGCGGTCGTGTCAGCCGCTCTGGTTTTTGCCCTGATTGGTCTTTTCCTGCGTTGGCGCCCCATTCCCATGCCACGGCCGGTGTGACTGAGAGACATCCCAGTAGGGCACCGGGGTCTGGGGCACGGCGAAATGCTCGTCGGCAATGTGCGCCAGCTGCGACAGCGGGGGGGAAACGATCCCCTTTACCACATCCAACCGCATGCGTTTGGCCAAACGCAACGAGCTCTCCCCGGACGGGTCCAGCCGTCGCGGGGCGGGGGCTTCCTCGACCCCCAGCAACTCCATCACGTACTGGAAGGCCGACCCCATGTACCGCTCCATATCCTCGCCGGCGATGTCCCAGCGACTCTGCTTGTCGGCGACGCGGACGATGCGCTGCCAACTCTGTGTCTCCGTGACGCCGACCATTCCCCGAAACAGCCGACGGCTCGTTCTGACGGAAAACACGGTCGGAGCCAAGATCTGATCGAGGTGGGAATCCGCTGCGCCGTGCCCCAGCCGGATGACGTCCATGGCCGTCGCCGCATACTGCGGTCCGAGCTGAGTCTCGAAACGGCTCTCCCAATAAGAATGTCCCAGCGCGATCGTCCGCGACGTGACGACGAGCTGGCGCGGTACGTAATAGTTGTGGGCGACGGTGTCGGCGGCGAGGTGGGCGAGATACCCGAGACCAAAGGCCTTGAGGGCGTCAGTCTCCGCCCGATCGTAGATCTCCTGTCCGACGTGCCACGAATGGCAATGCCTTCCCACCGGGGCGTACTTCTTTGCCATGGAGGTGTCGGCGGCGATGTTGCCGTACAGAAAATCGTAAGGAAAGGCCCGCAGCAGGGTCGCGACGGCTTCGGGAATCTGATTCAGGTTGGCGAGGACCGATTCACCCAAGAAGATATGCGTCGCCGGCGTCCAGGCGAACGCCTCGCGAGGGAACACCGCCATCAAGACCAGCACTCCCCCGAAAACGGCAAGCCACCGTCGTGTCATCCGTCAGCGCTTTCTTCTGCGCTTCTTCTTTCCCGGTCCCAGGAACACGCGCTTCATCGACCGAAGGATCGTCGTTCCGCGCCTCGTGGTCCGCAACGCCGCAGCAACGTCGAGGGCCGTCTCTTCCATTTCTTCCTGCAAGACATCAAACAACGCCTCCAAGTCCAACAGGCGATCTTCCGCGGCTTCGGCGGCGTTGCGCACTCGTTTCCGGATGTCCTGGGAGGTTTCCACCACCCCGTCGATCTCCGATCGCAACTTCACGGCCACCTGATTCGCCTCCGCGACGACCGACTTGGCGTTCGCGATCAGCGGTTGCGTGTCCTTCTCGATAGCCGACAAGAACCGCTCCAGCGCGGCGCCCGTTTTGAGAGCCTGCCGCAGCGCCGGCATCGCGAACACGACGACTCCTACGGCAATCAACGCGATGACTGCGGTGGCGATAGCCGTGACAACAGGGGCCCAACCCATCAGGCTGCACTCCAATCCAACACCGGCTGGGGTGTCATGTGCGGTGGTGCTGATCCATGGGATATTGCCGTCAAGGGCTGATCTCCATTTGGATTGGTGGTCATAATCTCGTCAATCGGCATCGATCGTGTCTGGAGCCTACGTCACCAGGACGGTCATTCTTCTCCCGCGGTCAACTCCGGGGCAAGTCCAACGACTCGATTGAGTGGCACGGTAAACAGAATGCCGGTGGACGCCTCGGCAAAGCTCCCACACACCCGCTGCACCATGTCGATCGCCGCCTGGAGCACGTCCGGCGACTCGATCACGGAGAGAATCGTGGTGTTCTGGGGGCGCGACCGCGACATGAGCGTCTGCAGTCCGGCGAAGACCGGCACGTCCTGCGACAAGACACGCCCCATGCCCTCGGTGTGTATGACCGTTGCCCCCGTTACGCCCAGCTCGAGGAAGCCCGAGAGGATTTCCTCGAGTTTTTCGTCCCGATTCACCACACAAACCAACAATTCCATAATATTGGGTCGGTGCTGGAAGCCGAAGGTTGGACTGCCCACGCTCGAGCATGCCGTAGCAACGCCTCAATCTCGCATTTGGGCCGGGTTAACAGAAGTGCCCGCCGCCCGCGCAACCGCCGGACCGTGCCGACGTTACTAAGGAACACTTAAGGGGTGGCGGGGACAACCAGGTTACCATATGGTACGCCACATCATGAACGAATACTTCCGGGTTGTCGGCGGAACACCGCTGAAGGGATTGATCAGACCGGCGGGAAACAAGAACGCGGCACTGCCGATGATCGCCGCGACGTTGATGGCGGATGCGCCTTGCGAGGTCGTCAACGTGCCCCGCATAGCGGACGTGGAGTCACTCTTGCAGCTCGTGGGTGAGCTCGGCGCCTCGTTCGAGTGGACCGGAGGCAATACGCTGCGCATCGATCCCTCAGGGGTTCAACCGGCATCGCTGAGCGCCGAGCTTGCCGCCCGCATCAGGGCCTCGATCCTGCTGGCCGGCCCGTTGCTCGGCAGATTCGGCCGGGTTGTGCTGCCGCCGCCGGGCGGTGACGTGATCGGCCGCCGTCGAGTGGACACCCATTTCCTGGCCTTCGAGACCCTGGGCGCCGAAGTCACTGTGGGCGCCGAGTACACCCTCGAGGCCAAGCACCTGGTGGGCGACGACATCTTCCTGGACGAGCCGAGCGTCACCGCCACGGAGAATGCGCTGATGGCCGCTGTCCTCGCCGAGGGAACCACCACACTCCAGAACGCGGCGTCGGAGCCCCACGTGCAGGACCTCGCCAGAGGGCTGGTGGGAATGGGGGCCGAAATAGAGGGAATCGGGACCAACCGGCTCGTCATCCACGGAACCCGCACGCTGCGAGGGACCACTCTCCAGGTGGGTCCCGACCACATCGAGGTGGGAAGCTTCATCGGCCTGGCCGCCGTGACGGACGGGGAGATCGCCATCGAGGGCGTGCGTCCCGAAGACCTCCGGAGCATCCTCATGGCATTCGACCGCCTCGGCGTGCACCCGGTGGTGGAGGCCGACCGGGTGATCGTGGAATCCCATCAAGAGCGGCGTGTCCGCCCGGATCTCGGGGGCCACATCCCGAAGATCGAGGACGGCCCGTGGCCGGCGTTTCCGGCCGATCTCATGTCCATTGCCATCGTGGTCGCGTCGCAATGCGAGGGCCAGGTCCTGGCATTCGAGAAGATGTTCGAGTCGCGGCTGTACTGGGTGGACATGCTCATCGGGCTCGGGGCAAGGATCGTCCTCTGCGACCCCCATCGGGCCGTCATCGCCGGTCCGGCACATCTCCATGGGGCCGAGGTGCGGAGCCCCGACATCCGGGCCGGTATGGCCATGTTGTTGGCGGCCCTCGCCGCCGAAGGCGAGAGCCAGATCTACAACATCTCGCAGATCGACCGGGGATACGAGCGCATCGACGAGCGCCTCCAGGCCCTCGGTGCCCAAATCGAGCGGGTCGATCCCACAGAGTGAGCTTCACCGTCGAGCGGGAGGTACCCGGCGTCCGTAGCGCGGGGATACCGTGCGCGGATCTCCCTACCTGGGGGATCAAGCACGGTCTGGTGGCCGGGGTCACCACACGGGGTGGACCCGAGGGCGACTTCAACCTCGGCCTCATGACGTCGGACGACTCGGGGGCCGTGGCGGGCCGATGGCGGGAGTTCGCCGCGTCATTTCGCAGCGAGTTTCCCGGAATCGCCGTCAGCTTCCAGGTCCACGGCGCCGCCCTGCGCGTACACCAGTCGGCCTTCGACGGCTGGCTGGTCCTGAACGGATACGACGGGCACCTGACCCACGACGCCGGCATCCTCCTCACAGTGACCGTGGCGGACTGCGTCCCGGTCTATCTGGCCCACCCTCCGACGGGCTGCGTGGCACTGCTGCACGCCGGGTGGAGGGGCATCGTCGCCGGTATCTTGGAGCGGGGGATCGGCCGGCTGTCGGAGGTCTCGGGCGCGGATCCCAAGGAGTTCCTGCTGCACGGAGGGGTCGCCATCGGGGAGGCCAACTATGAGGTCGGGCCCGAGGTCCTCGAACAGCTCGGCCTGGGCCCGGCGGCGGGACCTCGGAGGGTGGATCTGCGTCGGATCGTGGCCGAGCGCGCCGCGGCGGTGGGGGTCCGACAGATCACCCTCAGCTCGTGGTGCACCTTCGATAACGCGGATCATTTTTGGTCGCATCGCCGTGATCCGAAGGGTGCCGGACGCATGATCGCATATCTCGGTCGGCCTTTGACTTAACTACCCTTCGACCATAGATTTGAGTGTGTGGAGCGGGCGCAGTAGGGCCCGCGCTTTTTTTTATCGAAAAATGGATGACTACGTCGAGAACCTCACGGCCGAAATGCGTCGTCGTATCGCGGACCTGGGGTACGAACTCGTCGACCTGCGACGTCGGGGTTCTGAGAGGCGACCGCTCGTGCAACTGCGAATCGACAGGCCCGATACCGAGCCGGGTCGAGGGATCACCCACGAGGATTGCCAGCTGGTCAGTCGCACCCTCGAGCATTGGCTCGACGGGGACGGGATCCTGGGTGAGCGCTACGTCCTCGAGGTCTCGTCGCCGGGCGTCGAGCGGCCGATCCGCTGGCCGGAGCACTGGGATCGATTCCGCGGTCACGATGTCAACGTGAAAATCGCAGGACGAGGTCGCATCCGAGCCACCATCGTGGACGTGGCGAACGATGGTTCGACGGTGGTGCTGCGACCGAAAGGGGCGAACGAAGAGATCGCCGTCCTATTACAGGACGCCCGGGATGCCACCCTGGCGTTCGACTGGAAATAGACCAAGAAGAAGGAGTTTCCATGGCAACACCCGCCGAGCTGCTTTCGGCGCTCCGTGAACTTGCCAATGCAAAGCAACTCGAGCAGGGCGAGCTGGTCGACCTGCTGCGGGACGGCATCCAGGCCGCACTGCAGCGACGATACGGCCCGACCGTGAACGCCGAAATCGAAATCGACGAGGTCAAAGGCGCCATCAAGGTGATCGTGCTGCGCCGTGTCGTGGAAGAGGTGGAGGACTCCGCGTGCCAGATCAGCGCGGAAGAGGCACGTTGGGAGGATCCCGACTTTCAGGTGGGGGAGATGCTCGAGGAGGAGGTGCCGTTCGAGGCTTTTGGACGCTCGGCAGTGCAGGCCGCGAAGCAGCGCATCATCCAGCGGGTGCGAGAGGGAGAACGGTCCCGGATTCGCGATGAATTTGCCGGCCAGGTGGGTGAGCTGCTGTCCGGAGAGATCCAGCAGATCGATCGAGGAAAACTGGTCATCGTGCTCAACCAGTTTCGCGAGGCGGAAGCCATTATTCCGTACAGGGAGCAGAACCGGCGGGAACACTTCCACCAAGGCGATACCATTCGCGCCGTTCTCAAGCGATTGGAGGAGACGCCGCGGGGTCCGCGTCTCATTCTGTCCCGGGCCGATGCATCGTTCGTCAGTGCGCTGTTCCAACTCGAGGTCCCGGAAATGCAGCAGCAGATCGTCGAGATACGGTCGGCCGCCCGCGAGGTTGGAGCCCGGACGAAAATCGCCGTGGTCAGCACGGACGATTCAGTCGATCCGGTTGGAGCGTGTGTTGGTCTCAAGGGAAGCAGGGTGCAGGCCGTGGTCAACGAACTGGGCGGCGAGCGGATCGACATCGTGCCGTGGTCGGAGGATCCGGAGCGGTTTGCCCGCATGGCGCTGGCGCCGGCCCGGGTGTCCCGTGTGTTCTTCGACTCCGAAAGCGGCACCATCCAAGCCGTGGTGGACGAAGACCAGCTGTCACTCGCCATCGGAAAACACGGCCAGAACGTTCGCCTCGCCTCCGAGTTGACGGGCTGGAAGATCGACTTGTTCTCCAGCCGGGAATGGTTGGATCGGGGTGGCGAGGGGCCGCTGTTCGCGCCCCTCGAGCCAACGGAAGATTTGGTCGCCGACGTCCAGCTCGGCGAGCTCCACGGGTTTCCTCCCGAGCTCGTCGAGACGCTGTTGGCCGCCGGGTACAAATCGCTGCGCGATATCTTGGATCTCGAGCGTGCGAATGTGCTGGCCATCGATGGGATGAGCGACGAGAGTGTCGACGTGCTGATGGGATTCCTGTCGGAGGTGACGGAGGAAAACGTCTCGGCGGGGACGGCGGAAGAGGAAGACGGCGGCGCGGTTGCCACGGAGGCGGAGGCCGAGGCCACCGCAGAAGCCGAAGCGGAGGTAGAAACCGACGGCGACGCCACGGAAGAAGTAGCGGCGGAGGCCGAGGCGGCAGAGGAAGCGGTGGAAGCAGGGACCGAGTCTGAGTCGACGCCCGATTCCGAAGAGGCGTCGGACGCAGAGCCCGAACCGACACCGACCGCGTGATGAAGGGCACGCCCGAGGGACTCCTTGGCCTCGGGATGAGGGCCGGGTCGGTCATCGTGGGGACCGGCGGGGTTCGGGCCGCGCTCCAGCGTGGCCAGTTGGCACTGGTCGTGGTTGCCCGCGATCGCAGTTCGCGCACCGACGAGAAGGTGCTCAACCTCGCCAGCGCGCGGGGCGTGCCACTCGTCGTGGGGCCCAGCGCCGATGATTTGGGACGTTCCGTTGGTCGTGCATCGGTCCAAGCCGTTGGCGTTCGGGATGCTGATTTGGCGACGGGCATCAAGGAGCAAACCGCAGAAGGCGGATTGTAGGAGGGATTAGAAGGTGTCGAAGACGCGAATACACGATCTCGCGGCCGAGTTTGCTATACCGACCGAGCAGCTGCTGAAGCTGCTGGCCGAGATGGACATTCATGTCCGGAGCCACCTGTCTGCGCTCGACGCGGGTCAGGTAGCTCTCGTGCGCGCCCGCTGGGAGCGGGAGAAACGCAAGCGCACCGAGCCGTCCAGCACGCGGCGTCGGCGTACCACCACGAAGAAGACCACCCGCAAGAAGAAGAGCGTCGCGGCGGAAAAACCAGAGGACAAGCGTCCCAAGCGGCGGCGGCGTACCGTGGCCGAGATCGAAGCCAAGGCGGAGGAACAGGCCGCTGATGAAGCGAAGCAGGCCGCCGAGGTGACCCACCCCATCACGACCCCCAAGGCGGAACCGGCGGAGCCCAAGCCATCGCTGGAAGAGCGAGCGGCCGCGCTGTTCGGCCAGGACCAGGATAGACCGGCCGCGCCCGAAGTGGCCGCCGCCGAGGTCGAAGTCGCTCCCGAACCACTGCTTCCGGTGGAGGAGCCAGAGGCAGAGCCGGAGCCGGCCGTCGCGGCGCAGGAGCCGCCTCCGGCCGAGGACGCGCCGCGCCCCACGCCGGTCACCAGCGGATTACGTCCCGTCGCGTCGGCTGCGCCGAAGGGGCAAGTGCCCTCCAAGTCGGCACCGCGCCTCCGCGTCCCACCCCGGCCGGTGGCGTCGGCCGCCCCACGGCCCAAGCCCACGGACGAGCGCCCGCGTGCCGCGCCCGACCGCGAGCGCAAGAAGCGCAAGAAGTCCAAGCGGACACAGGTCGACCAGCAGGCCGTGCAGGCCAATATCAGCCGGACCTTGGCGAGTCTCCGCGGACCGGGGCACAAGAAGACCCCGCGGCGCCGCGGCGACGAGCCTTCCTTCCGCGAGCTTCAAGAGCAGCGCCTCGCCGAAGAGAAGGAACGGGAGAAGACGCTCATTCGGGTGAACGAGTACGTCACCGTGTCGGAGCTTGCGGAGAGGTTGGACGTGAATCCCACCGAGATCGTAGCCTTCTGTTTCAAAGAGCTCGGCATGATGGTCACGGTGAATCAGCGACTCGATTTCGACCAGATCGAAATCATCGCGAGCGAGTTCGACTTCGAGGCGGTGCGGGAAGCGGAGTACAGCCCCGAGTCGGTCGCGGAGGAGCCGGAAGACAAGCCGGAAGACCTCGAATCGCGTCCGCCGGTGGTCACGGTCATGGGCCACGTCGACCACGGCAAGACGTCGCTGTTGGACTACGTCAGGAAGACCAACGTGATCGCAGGGGAGTCGGGCGGCATCACGCAGCACATCGGTGCATATCACGTCAAGGTTGGGAAGGACAGAGCCATCACGTTCCTCGACACACCTGGCCACGAGGCATTCACGGCCATGCGGGCCCGCGGCGCTCAGGTGACAGACATCGTCGTGCTGGTGGTGGCCGCGGACGACCAGGTGATGCCGCAGACCGTGGAGGCCATCAGCCACGCCAAGAACGCCGGCGTCCCGATGGTCGTGGCCATCAACAAGATCGATCTCCCCTCCGCCAACGTTGAGAAGGTCAAACAGGGCCTGTTGCAGCACGAGGTCGTCCTGGAAGAATTCGGCGGCGAGACGATCGCTTCGGCCATTTCTGCCAAGAACGGCGACGGCGTCGATGAGCTCTTGGAGAAGGTCCTGCTCCAGGCAGACATGCTCGACAAGAAGGCGAACGCCCACAAGGCCGCCAGCGGGATCGTGGTGGAAAGCACATTGGATCCGGGGAAGGGTCCCGTTGCGACGGTTCTCGTACGGCAGGGTACGCTGAGCCAGGGCGACGACTTCATCTGCGGTCACCTCGCCGGACGCGTGCGGGCCATGTTCGACGAGCGCGGCGCTCCGGTGAAGGCGGCCGGACCGTCAATCCCGGTCCAGGTCTTGGGATTCAACGAGGTCCCGGTGGCCGGGGATCCGTTGGCGGTCGTTGCCAGCGCGAACGAGGCGCGAGATATCGCGCAGAAGCGGCAGCGTCTGCATCGGGAAGCGGCTCACCGACGGACATCGCGCGGCGTGAATTTGGAGGACATCTCGAAGCAATTGGAAGCGGGTAAGATCCAGGCGCTCAAGATCATCATCAAGGCCGACCAAGGCGGTCCAGCGGAAGCCCTCGCGGATGCGTTTGCCAACCTGAGCACCGATGAGGTACAGGTGGAAGTCATTCACCGGGGCATTGGGGCGGTGACGGAGAGTGACGTGATCTTCGCCAAGGCATCCCAGGCCATCATCGTCGGTTTCCACGTCCGGCCGGACGCTAATGCCCGCAGCGCGATCGAGCGCGAGCAGGTCGACGTTCGCACCTACCGCGTGATCTACGAAGCAGTGGAGGACGTCAGATCTGCGCTCGAGGGCCTCCTGGTACCCGAGCAGCGAGAAGTGGTCCTGGGCGAGGCCGAGGTGCTCCAGACGTTCAAGATCTCGAGCATCGGGATGATCGCTGGATGCATCGTGCGGAATGGCGTCATCAAACGGAACGCCAAGATTCGTCTGACACGGGACGGCGTCGAGGTCTATGGCGGGGTCCTGGCAAGCCTCAAGCGTTTCAAGGAAGACGTTCGGGAGGTGAAGGATGGGTTGGAGTGCGGCATGAGTGTCGAGAACTTCAACGACATCAAGGTGGGTGACGTCATCGAGTCGTACACCGTCGAGGAGATCGCCCGAACGCTCGAAACCGCCGGAGCGTCCAAGGACGAGTAATGTGGTTGTCGCCGTCGTGACCTGGGAGCTTCATCTCAGCGGCTGCCAGTCACTCAAAGACAAGCGTCGGATCATGAAGAGTCTAAAGGACCGGCTGCACAACCGGTTCAACGTCTCCGTGGCCGAAACGAGCCATCAAGATCGCTGGCAACGCGCCGAACTGTCGTGCTGTGTGGTCACCACGGATCGCCACCACGCCGAGTCGGTTCTCGGTGCGGCCGACAATTTGGTCGAGCAGGAACCGTTGGCCCGCATCATCGACTCCCACATGAGCATCGTATGAAAACTCGCGGTAGCCACCGGCAAGATCGCGTGGCCACGATGATCCAGCAGATCCTCGCCCAGGCGCTCACCACGCGCCTCAAGGACCCCAGAATCGGGTTCGTCACCGTCACCGGGGTCACCGTGACTCGCGACCTCTCGGTGGCGACGGTGCGGGTGAGCATCATGGGCGACGAACAGGAAAGGGCGGAAGCTCTCGCGGGGTTGGAGCACGCGAGCGGGTATCTCCGTTCGCTGGTGGCACGCATCGACAAGCCGGCCGGCCCGACGTCTCACGACATCGTTGCGGCCCTCCGCCGCGTCCTCGGCGTACGCCGCGTGGGCCATACCGGCACGCTCGACCCGTTTGCCTCGGGACTCCTCGTGATCCTGATAGGGCGGGCCACGAGGCTCGCCCAATTCCTCGTCGGGCTGACCAAGCGGTATCGCGGCGTCCTTCGGCTGGGAACGACGACCGATTCCGGCGACCCCACCGGAACCGTCACCGGAACTTCCGACGCCTGGCAGGACTTGACGGCGGACGATGTCCAACAAGCGATGACCGGGTTCCTCGGACCGCAACGACAACGGCCTCCCGCCCTGTCGGCCAAGAAGGTCGGCGGCCAGCGAGCCTATCGAATCGCCAGACGGGGAGAAAACGCCGACATCCCGTTACAGGATGTGGAGATCTTCTCCTTGACGCTCACTGACATGCACGGTGCGAACGTCGTCTTCGATACGCTGGTGAGCAGCGGCACCTACGTGCGCTCGCTGGCACGTGATCTCGGCGACGCGCTGGGATGCGGCGCCCATCTCTCAGAGCTGCGGCGCACCGCGGTGGGCCCGTTCACCATCGACCACGCGCTGGCCGTCGACGCGGCGAGCACCGAGCAGGTCCGGCCCCCCCGCGAGGCGGTGGCCCACTTGCAGGCCGTGACGGTGGGAACCGACGAGCGGGAGTCGGTGCGCCACGGCCGGGCGATCGTGACGCCCGCCGGCGTATCCGGGCCGGTGGCCCTGGTGGACGGTGAGGAATTGGTTGCCGTCGCGGAAGCCGATGGAAACCGCCTCCAACCTCGGGTGGTCCTGGCGGAATGACGAACGCCCCCTGGGGAGACGAGCGCGGCTCGGTCGTAACCGTCGGCACGTTCGACGGTATCCACCTGGGCCATTGGGCGATACTCCGGGAGATCACGGCCCGGGCGAGGCGCGACGACCGCCGTAGCGTCCTCGTGACGTTCGATCCCCACCCGCTCGAGGTGGTCAATCCCCAAGCAGCCCCGCGGCTGCTCACGGTGGGAGACGAGCGGTTGGAGATCCTGTCCCAGGGCGAGTTGGACCTGGTGGTCTTCCTGCCGTTCACGAGGGGACTCTCCCAATATTCCCCCGAGGCCTTCGTGCGCCTCCTGATCGACCGCTTTCAGATGGAAGAGCTGGTGATCGGGCACGACCACGGGTTCGGGCGGGGAAGGTCCGGGGACGAGACACTTCTGCGGGAACTGGGCAGCGCGCTCGGGTTTACCGTAGACGTGATCGGAGCCGTATCCCTCGGCAACCGGCCGGCCTCGTCGACGCTGGTACGGCGCGCCGTGGCAGGGGGAGACCTGGACACCGCCCGAGAGCTGCTAGGCCGACCGTACTCCATAACGGCGCCGGTCATTCGGGGATCGGCGCGGGGACGGAAACTGGGATACCGCACTATCAACCTCGCCATCACCAATCCGCGGAAGCTCTTGCCCCCGGACGGGGTATATGCCGTGAGGGCGGAATGGCGAGGCGGTACTGCCGGAGGCATGATGCACCAGGGGCCGAGGCCCACCTTTGGAGAGCGCGACAGAACGTTGGAGATTCACCTGTTCGACGTGGATGCGGACTTGTATGACGTGTCGGTGAAGATCTCCTGGCTCAAGCGGCTGCGAGACGTCATGAGCTTCCCGGACATTCAGTCCTTGGAGACCCAGCTAGGCCGTGACCTGAAGGCGGCCCAGAGCGCGTTGACAGGCCCCCACGGGGCCGCTACTTATCCAAATTCTTCAGCGTTAGGCAGTTAGCGATGTCGAGCATACGCAACCGGTTGATCTTCATTCTGGTCTTGGTCTCCTTGGCGGGATGGGGCCTCCGGCCCCGCCAGGTGAGCGTGGGCTCCGCCGAGGACGGCGCGGATTCCACAGAGACTCAATGGGGACTCAACCTGGGTCTCGATCTGCAGGGGGGCATGCACCTCGCTGTGGAAATCGACCAGAGCGGCGGCCCAGTGAGCAACCCGGAAGACGCCCTCGACCGCGCGGAGACGGTCATCCGGAGCCGCATCGACGAGTTCGGCGTCGCCGAGCCTCTCATTCAGAAGGTGGGGGCCGACCGGATCATCATCCAGCTCCCGGGCATCGACGACCCTGAGCGGGCTAAGCAGATCGTGGAGCGATCGGCCTTTCTGGAATTCCGTATCACCGACATGCAGGGCCTGTTCGAGGGATCCTTCGACCGGATTGACCGGGCGCTCCAGAGCGCCGGCGTCACGGTGGGAGAGGACACCACCGCCTCGGCTGCTGGGGGACAGACGGCCTTCCAGCAGCTCCTCGGCGCCGCCACCGACACCACGACGCAGGTGGAGGATTCCGCCGCGGTCACCGACTCCATGGAAGTGGGGGCCGAAATCCCGGTGACGGACGCCGTGTTCACCCAGTTTCTAAGAGTCGGCCAGATTCAGGGCGAGTGGTTCGTCGCGGAGGAGGACTTTCCCCGTGTCGCCGAGCTGATGGAACACGAGGAGTTCCTGCGCAACGTTCCGCGCGGCATCGATCTGCTGTGGGGCAGGGAGCCCATGTCCCTCGCGGGACGATTGTATCGCGGCCTCTACGCGGTGGAGTCCCGCCCGATCATCACCGGTGAGCGTCTCGCCGACGCCCAGGCGCAACTCGATCCCGTATTCAACCAAGCAGTGGTCAACTTCCAGTTGACCCGGTCCGGTGGAAGGATTTTTGGGCGGGCGACGGCGGAACACGTCAACGATTACATGGCCATCGTGCTGGATGGACGGGTGCAGGGCCAGCCGCCGGTCATTCGAAGCCAGATCCGGCGGCGCGGCCAGATTGAGCTGGGAAGCGCCAGCATTCAGGACGCTCAGGACTTGGCCCTCGTGTTGCGGGCGGGGGCGCTGCCGGCCCCCATCCAGATCGTGGAAGAGCGAACCGTCGGAGCGAGCCTCGGGGAAGACTCGATTCGGGCCGGCCGTTTGGCCGGGATCGTAGCCATCGCCCTGGTCGTGGGCATCGTGGCCGTCTACTACCGGTGGGCCGGTCTGCTGGCGGTCGCCGCCTTGGGGTTCTACGTGCTGTTCACCCTCGGGGGGTTGGCGAGCCTCGGCGCCACGCTGACGCTACCAGGCCTCGCCGGATTCGTGTTGTCCCTCGGACTCGCCGTGGACGCCAACGTCCTGATCTTCGAACGCATTCGGGAAGAAATCGCCCTCAACCGATCACCGCGTGTCGCGGTCGACTCGGGCTTCGACCACGCCATGCCCGCTATCATCGACGGCAACCTGACCACCGTGATCACCGCCGCGTTCCTCTTCCAGTTCGGAACGGGCCCCGTCAAGGGATTCGCCGTGACACTGATCATCGGTATCTTGGCGTCACTGTTGACGGCAGTCTTCGTCACCAAAACCCTGTTCCTCCTCTGGCTGCAGCGTCGGTCGGCGGCCACGGAGTTGTCGATCTAAATGATTCGCTTCTTTGATAAAGCAGACTACGACCTCCTCAGCCAGCGCAAGCGATCGACTGTCCTGGCGTTGGCGTTCATGATTCCCGGCTTGTTGTTGCTCGCAATTCGCGGCGTCAACCAGAGCATCGAGTTCACCGGTGGCACGCTCATCGAGCTTACGGCCAACTCGGACGCCA